>CAUJEY010000080.1 GCA_963169325.1 Bacteroidota bacterium | reverse complement strand
CGGCAGCAACTTCCAACTCGATGTTTCCGAACTGCAGGGCGGCGTGTACCGCTTGTCGTTGCAGACGGCGGCGGCACGATTGGAAGGGACGTTTGTGAAGCAGTAGTTTTGAAGGGGAATAAAAATGCGTCGTGGGGGGGGGGAAGTGTTTTTTTGTAAAAAAAATTGCGCCGGCGGGCCTCGAACTTTTTTTTTTAAAAAAAACTGTTCGAGGCCCTCCGGCGCATTTTTATTCCCCTAACAAACTACTGCTTCACAAACGTCCCTTCCAATCGTGCCGCTGCCGTCTGCAACGACAAACGATACACGCCGCCTTGCAGTTCGGAAACGTCGAGTTGGAAGTTGCTGCCGTCGGGCACCACCAGCGTCCGCACCAAACGGCCGTCGGCCTGGCGGATTTCCGCAGTGGCCTGGCCGATAACGGTACCGGCATCCAGCAAAGCGGAAACGGAAATCCAGTTGGTGGCCGGGTTCGGCGCCAGCGTGAGTTTGCCGCCATGCGACGTCGGGTCATCCTGGATGATCTGGTCGTTGCAGTCCACCTTGCCCAGTTTCACGGCAGCATGGCAGTCGGGATGCAGGTGATCCTGCACGACAAACTCGTATTCCGTTACCTCGTCGCCGGCGAGTGGGCCGATGATGATGGGCTGCGGATGGTTGTACGGGAAGTTGCCGTAGTTTTTGCCGTTGCCTTTGATGTCGAAGCCACCGCTGCCGCCGTCTTTAAACTGGAAGTTCAGAATGGCAAAGAACTGTCCGCAGAGGCAGGGGGTTTTCGTTACCGTCAAATCATAGATTTTACAATCGCCGCCTACGCAATCAGGTACCGCGAATTCTTTCGTGGCACAGCACTGCGGGGTCGTGGAGTTGGGCGTCACTAAGCACACTTTCACCACGTCGTTCGGACCGCCGTTCGTCGGGAAATGTTCGATGTGGAAAGGCAGGCTGCTCAGCGGGAAAGAGCCCAGGAATTCGCCATTGGCCCACACACCGAAGAAGAGCGGGTTAGGGGAGGGGCTGGCCGTAAAGTTGATCCAGGCGTGATAGGTGCCGTCGGCGTTGCAGTCGCCGGTTTCCACCTTTAGGTTTTCGATGTTGCAGCCGCCCGGCACACAGGTCGGTACTTTGAACTCCAACGTTTCGCAGCACAAGGCTTGCGTAGAGCCCGGTACGAGGATACACACCTTCACCACGTCGTTCGGACCGCCGTCGGTGGGGAATTTTTCGATGAGCAGGGGAAGTTTATCAAGACCATAAGTGCCCAGTAATTGCCCGTTGGCCCATACGCCGAACACCGTGGTATTGCTCGGGTTGTTCAGTTTGAAGTTAACCCAGGCGCGATAAGTGCCGTCGTTGTTGCAATCGCCGGTTTCTACTTTCAGATCATAGATGTCGCAGCCGGCGGGCGTACAATCGGGTGCCTTGAACTCTACGTACCGGCAGCAGTTCGGCTGGTCGTTGATGCAGATTTTGATTTTGTCTACCGCAGCGCCGCTACCCGGGAAGTTCGGAATGCTCAATGGCAGTTGGCTCAGTTTAAATATGCCTAAATATTTGCCATTGCCGGCCCAAACTTCGAAGAGTTCGTTGCCCGGATTTTGCACTTTAAAGTTGATTTTAATGCCGTAGGTGCCATCGGGGTTACAGTCGCCGGTAGTCACTACTGCGTCGTAAATTTCGCAGGGGCCGCCTGCACAATCGGGCGCTTTAAACTCTACGTATCGGCAGCAGTTCGGCTGGTCGTTGATGCAGATTTTGATTTTGTCTACCGCGGCGCCGCTCCCCGGGAAGTTCGGAATGCTTAATGGCAGTTGGCTTAGTTTAAATATGCCTAAATATTTACCATTGCCGGCCCAAACTTCGAAGAGTTCGTTACCCGGATTTTGCACTTTAAAGTTGATCTTGATCCCGTAGGTGCCGTCGGGGTTACAGTCGCCGGTGGTCACTACTGCGTCGTAAATTTCGCAGGGGCCTTCGAGGCAGTCGGGTACCGCGAACTCGATGGTTTCGCAGCAACCCACGGTGCCGGTGTTGGACAGGCAAATTTTGATCACGTCGTTCGGTCCACCATTGCTCGGGAAGTTGGGGAAGTACAGCGGCAGTTGGTTCGTCGTGAAAAAGCCGAGCAGGTTGCCGTTTGCCCATACGCCGAAATGCGTGGATGCTGAAGGCGGGTTTTTAACTTTAAAGTTGAGCCACAGTTCGTAGGCGGTGCCGGCGTCGTTGCATTTGCCGGTTTCTACTTTGGCATCATAAATATCGCAGGCGAGTCCGATACAAGCCGGCACCGGGAATTCTTTCACGGCGCAGCAGGTGGTGGACGGGGCATTGCCGCTGACGAGGCACACTTTCACCACATCGTTGGGGCCGCCATCGGAGGGGAAGTTCGGAATGGACAGCGGCAGGTCGCTGAGGGCATAATAACCCAACAGTTGGCCGTTGGCCCAAACGCCGAACTTGGCATTGGCGCCGGGGTTTTGCACTTTGAAATTGAGCGTCAGTTTGTAGGTTTTGTCCGACGTGCAATCGCCCGTTTCCACTTTGAAATCATAAATTTCGCAGGGGCCGCCGGCGCAATCGGGCACTTTAAACTCTATGGTTTCGCAGCACAACACGGTCAGCGGAGTTACGAGGCATACTTTGATCACATCGTTCGGACCGCCGTTTGTCGGGAAATGTTCAATGTGTAACGGTAGTGCGCTCAGGGGGTAATTCCCCAGGAGGGTTCCGTTGGCGTACACCGCGAATAGTGCGTTGAGCGTCGGGTTATTTACTTCAAATTTCAGCCAGACGTGATACGTACCGTCGGGGTTGCAATCGCCGGTTTGTACAGCGAGGTTTTTAATGCTGCATGGATTCGTGCCGCAATCGGGCGCTTTGAACTCTTTCGTCACGCAGCAGGGTACGGTGCCGGGCGTATTGATCAAACAAATTTTGATCACGTCCACGTCTTTTCCGCTCCCGGGGAAGTTGGTAATGTGAATCGGTAAGGCACTGAGGGGAAAAATACCCAATACGGTGCCGTTGCCTGCGCCCACGATCACACTACCTGCCGCAGTGGTGGTCTGGAAATTGATCCAGAGGTGATACGTGCCGTCGGGGTTGCAGTCGCCGGTTTTAATGGTCAGGTTCACCAGGCCGCAGGGCGCGCCGGTGCAGTCGGGCGCTTTGAACTCCACGACGCGGCAGCAATAGGTGGTTGCCGAATTGCCGATACAAATTTTCACTGCATCCACGTCTTTGCCGCTGCCGGGGAAACTGTCGATCAGCAGGGGCAGGTCGGCGGTGGTATAGTTGCCGAGCAACTGGCCGTTGGCGGCATAGACGACAAACGGTGTAGGGCCGGGGGGCAGGGTAAGCAGGCTGAAATTGATCTTCAACTGGTAGGTGCCGTCGCCGTTGCATTTGCCGGCTGTTGCAGTCAGATCGACGATGCCGCATTGGGCGTTTAAGCAGTCGGGCGCTTTGAAGGATATGATTTCACAGCAGATTTTTTCGCCTGCGTTGTCTAACAAGCATACTTTGAGTGCGTCTACGGCATCGCCGTTCCAGGGGAAATTGAGCGATAAAGGCAAATCGGCGCTGGTATAAGTACCCAACAGGTTGCCATTGTCCGCGTACACATTAAACTTGACCGCAGTGCCCGGCGTGTTGACGTCTATCTTAAAATTCAATACAATTTTATACGATTTCGGCGAAGTGCAGGCGCCGACTTCCACTACCGGACTGACGATACCGCAGGGCGGCGCCAGGCAGGCTGGGACATTAAATTCTTTCGTGCGGCAGCAGGTGTTTTTCACGCAAACTTTGATGGCGTCGACAGCGCCGCCGCCCCAGGGGAAATTGGTGATCGAAATCGGCAGATCAGCCACGGCAAAACGGCCGAGGAAATCGCCGTTGCCGGCCCAGACGCCGAAGGAGTCTACCCCGGCAGGCGCCGTGAACGTGAACTTGATCGCGAAGGTGCTGTCGGAAGTGCAATCGCCCGCATCTACGCGCAGGTTGCGCAGTTGGCAGGGATTGAAGCAGTCGGGTACCGCGAATTCTTTGGTTTTGCAGCAGTTCGGGTTGCCTTTAATACAGATTTTGATCGCATCTACTGCGCCGCCGCCCCAGGGGAAGGCGAGCGAGAGAGGTAACTGGTTGAGCGGGAAAGCGCCCAGGTATTTTCCGTTTTGGGTCCATACTTCGAAGGAATCGCTTGCAGGGTCGGCTACTTTAAAATCGAGCGAGATTTTGTACGTGCCGTCGTCGTTGCAATCGCCGGTTTTGACGGCGATATCATAAATTTCACACGGTCCGGCGGCCGGGCAAACCGGGGCGACAAACTGGTAAATTTTACAACAATCGGCGTTGTCGTTAATACAGACTTTTATATAGCCGGTATTGCCTTGTGAAGGAAAGTTATTAAAACTCAGGGGGAGTTGGTTCAGGTTGTACGAGCCGATAAATTGGCCGTTACCCCAGAGGTCGAACTGATCGTCGGTCGCATTTTCGACCTTGAAATTCAGTTTGAGCTGATACGTACTATCGGAAGTACAATCGCCGGGCGAAGCCACGAGGTCGCGGATTTCGCAAGGCGCATTTTGTGCGGACAAGCCAAAGACTGTCAGCAGCATCAGTAAAATGTTCGGGATGCGTTTTAACATAAAGGTGAAAATTGTGAAGTGAGAAAAATGATTAACGCTTGTGCCGGCAAGCATGGAGCAGGCGCATCGGCCCGTGATTTGGCTACCGGCAAAAGGGTAGGAAAGGATTAAATTGATAGATTACCTTGCGGCAAGCGCAAAAATACCGGCTAAGATACAATGTAAGCGCGATTCGCTTCCAGGATTGATTTATTGGTTGATTTGTTGATTTGTTGATGCGTTGATTTGAGCTACGTCCCTCAAATCAACGCATCAACGCATCAACGCATCAACAAATCAACAAATCAACAAATCAACTAACCCAAGGGACGCCAATCTCCAAAACGTTGCCTGGCTTAAAAATAAATGGGGTGAAATTTAAACTGCCCCTGGTTGGTCCACTCCAGCGCCGGCGCAGGGAATTTTAAAATATTAACGGCTCCGAACAGCGTTCGGAGAAAACGGCTCCGCACGGGAATCCGGGTCAAATCTACATCAAAGGATAGAAAAAACTGGCGGGTACGGGGGTATTGCGCTGGATCGAGGCGATAGACGTCGCAATCGGGGCCTTCGCAATTCCGGTTGCCTTTCCATTCATAGCCTTTTCCAGTATACAGGTTTTCGGCGCCCATACCCACGGCTACGTTGAGCCACCGGGGCAGCCAGTTTGCCCGTCCGGGCAGAAATGCGCGCGGGTTGATGGAAGCCCACACGGCCAGGGTATTGTAGTTTTTCAAAAAAAGGTTGATCGGACCGGTGCCGTACAGGGCGTCGGCGCGTTGTTGCAGGGTCGTCGAGCCATCGCTGCCGGCTGGACTGTAAGGGTAGATGCGTTCGGTAGGGTAGGAGGCCGGCCAGGCGCTCATTTTCAGGGTGATACGTTGTTCGTGCCAACCGAGTTGTTGGGCCAGGAACAAACCGGAACCGAACAGGTTGAAACTGATGTCGCTCCAGGAAAAGCCCCATTGCGCCGAAAAACCA
This sequence comes from Bacteroidota bacterium, assembly GCA_963169325.1. Lineage (GTDB taxonomy): Bacteria > Bacteroidota > Bacteroidia > Chitinophagales > Saprospiraceae > M3007. The sequence continues at coordinate 19,449 of CAUJEY010000080.1, read as the reverse complement.
TCGTACACTTCCAGCGAAGTCATGATCAGTTGGCTGCCCGCGAAGCCCAGCCAGGCCGCGGTGCGCGGTTTTATGCCTGCCCAGCGCGCGCCGGCGTACAACCAGCGGCTTTCGTTGTACGACATGAGCCAGTGCCCCATTTTATCCATCTGATTCCACTCGTTGAGATCGTTGAACGAGTGAAAATGTTTGGAAGGGTAGTTGGCGTACCAGGAGCGATGCAGGCCGATCATCGCGGCGCCATACGCCACGGTGCCGGTCCCGACGGCTGCCCAGAGGCGACCGCGGTGCAGGTTTTCGGCGGGTTGGAGGGAGAAGAGGGGTGGGGTTAATGAATCCGGTTTGAAGTTTGAAGTTCGACGTTTGAAGTTTGATCCCGAGGCCTCGGGATGAAGTTTGAAGTTTGAAGTTTGGAGTTTGAAGTTTGAAGTTTGGAGTTTGAAGTTTGGAGTTTGAAGTTTGAAGTTTGGAGTTTGAAGTTTGGAGTTTGATCCCCAGGCCTCGGGATGAAGTTCAATTTGGGTAAAAGGCAAGCAGGAAGCGCACTGCCCGTCGGACGGTGCAGAAAAATAAAACGCGATAAAAAGCAAGGCAAGCACGGCAGGAAGACGCATTTAAATATAGGATTGAGCTGTTAGTTTATTCTCTTGTTCAATAGTCGGGTCCCCGTTTTCTCCCCTCCCCGCGTTTGTCATTCCGTAGGAACCTGTCCACGCTACGGGTGCATCACGTGTCTTTTTCTCCCACCCTGCGTTTGTCATTCCGTAGGAATCTGTCCACGCTAGGGGTACCTCCCCCCGCGTTTGTCATTCCGTAGGAATCTGTTCACGCTACGGGTGCATCACGTGTTTTTTCCCACGTAGCGTGAACAGATTCCTACGGAATGACAAGCGCTGGGGGAGAGAAAACGGGGGGTAGGGAAGGTTTCGTGGTATAGGCAAAGGTCTAGCACTAATGGTTCAACAGCGCCAAAAATACAATAGCTGGACAAATTACTCGAAGCAGCTCCATTTTTGCACTGTTTACCCTCAAAAAAGCGCAACAACTTTCGGTCCGAAAATAATCCCTCCCACCGCCACGGCCCCGGCTGCTGCAAGGAGCACGGCTGCCGCTGCCGCGTCTTTGGCCTTGCCGGCCAACGGGTGGTATTGTGGCGAAACGAGGTCGGTGAGGTATTCGAGGGCGGTGTTGGCGGCTTCGAGTGCAAAAACAATCGTGATACAAAGCACGATGGCCACCCATTCCAGCCGGGAAAGGCCGAAATAAAAGCCTGCCCCCAGCGCCAGCAGCGCGATGCCGAGATGAATACGGGCATTGGGTTGGGACCGGAGCAGGTCGGCCAGGCCCTGAAAAGCAAAGCGGAAACTATTGGCTCGCCGGCGGAGATTCATGTTCGGTTTGCATATTTTTTTCCAGCGCCGGGGGTTGTTTCCCGGGATATTGCGGAAAACCGGACCCGGCTTTGGTTTCGTTAAAAAAAAGACAAATCGCGGCGCTGCATCCCAGACAAACGAACATCAGCCGCGTTTGGTTGAATATCAGCAATACCATGGCCAGCAACAAATACCCCAAAGCCACCCACGCCGACCACAAAACCACCCGGGGATGTTGCGACAGAAGCATCGTAGACACCGCTATCAGCAGCAGCACGATGGTCAGTGCTTGTCGCACACGTCGTCGATATACCATACGGGTGTTCATGTGCGGCCAAAGATACGACCCCACCGAAAGTACGTTTATTAAATTCTGATTTGCTTTCGGCTTGCAAATTGCAAAACCAATATATACCTTTGCATCCGCTTTTGAAAACAAGGCCGGTGAAGTGGAATTTTAAGACTGCAAAACCGGTTGGCAGAAGCGAATACGGAGAGATGTCCGAGTGGTTTAAGGAGCGCGCCTGGAAAGTGCGTATACGTCAAAAGCGTATCCAGGGTTCGAATCCCTGTCTCTCCGCCACCTAAATACGAAGCGGGTGAATGTCGAAACAGAGAAGATTTTTCTTCGGCGTTTCGGTGTTCACCCGCTTTTGTTTTTGGTGCCCCCCTTCCCGGAAGTGCCGGATGGCTTCGTTCAAACTTTTACGTCCGGAGGGATAGTTTTGACAGACAACGATTTGTGGGATTTCGGTTTATAAGGCTTCAATTGTTTCAGATGTACCCGGCGGGAAAACACCAGGTCATCGCCGGACAATAAACGAATGGAATACAGGCAGGTTTCCCATTCGCTGTAGGGGATGCGATTTTCAGGGTGGGGCAGCGGATAGCGAAACTGCCGGCCGCAACAATAATCATTTATTTCCAGCACAGGCTCCCGGAGCTCCCGGTCGAGCCGCACGATCAGGTCTTTGTGCTGCTCGTCCACGGTGAAATGGATCAGTTCGTTCGAAAAGCCATGGGTATGGTTGGGTGTTTCGCCAAACAGCCAGCGCAGGGCGTGTTCGAATTCGCGCGACCAGAACCACTCGCTGTGCATGCCGTCGGTATGCAGGTCGTAGTGTAGATTTTGGTCGTCATAGCCGGCTTCGAACAGGGTGTCGTACAGGTCGAGCAGGTCGCCCGCCGCAGTTTTGCTCTCCCGCTGGCCGGCCATCAACAGAATTCTGACCGGTATTGCCGGTTTGTGTTTTTGCACGAAAGGCAGGATTTCGTCGGAGAACCAGAGGGAGGGCGAAAAAACACCGCTCATACTGAATACATCGGAGCGCGCGATGACCGCGTACAACGCCATCAAGGCGCCTACACTGCTGCCCATGATGCCGGTATGTTCGCGGTCGGGCAGGGTACGCAGTTGTTCGTCGACGAAGGGTTTCAGGGTTTCACACATAAAAGAGAGAAAAACGGCACCCTCGCCACGGCCGAATTGTGGATTTGTCCAGGGGGAATATTCGGCAATGCGGTGTTCGCCGCTATTTTCAATTGCTATAAAAATAGGTTGATGAATGTGGTCGGCGCGATGGGTGCGGTGATCCCTGTGGTGTAGAAACAGGCGGCCCATGGCCTCATCGATATCCCAGGAGCCGGCCATGGCATCGGGGTTGTCGAACATGTTTTGGCCGTCCAGCATATATAGTACCGGGTACCGTTGGCCGGGTGCGGTCCGGTAGTCGGGGGGCAGGCAGGCCCAGATGCGCCGGCTGCGGCCCAATTGGGGAGAAAAGAACGCAGGATGCAGGAGCACTACGTTTTCCGGCAGGTCTGTTTGGTCGGCGGCATCGACGGATTTCATGCGTATAAATATAATTTTTATGATGCAAAGGTAGGTCACGTTCCGGCCGTATTTTTCCTGTCCATAGCCGTGTATTTAAAAATGCAGGGTGAAAGGGCAGGCATCTGCACGGGGAATGTTTACGGGAGTCATTTCGAAAAACAGCGCAATTCCGGCTTTGTCATTTCTTTGTAATTAGTCTAAATAAGCGTATCTTTGCCCAGCCTGAATCCTACTTTTGCCCGGCATTTAAGGCTCAACCAATCCGGACTTTAACATGAAACATCTTCGCTTTTTACCCGCCTTTGCGGCACTTTTTCTGTTGTCTTTTTTAATAACATCCTGTAAAAAAGATAAAAAGCCGCTCGAAATCCCCACCACCTACGACGCTTCGGCCTACCAGGTCAATACGACCAATCAATACGCCGTTCGGGGTCAGCTCGACGCCTTTATTACTGAAGCCAAAAAAGGGCGTACCGCGGGCGTCGTGGTCGATGCCGCCGTTCTGAACCAATTGTACACTACCGGAACTCCAAGTCTGAAATCGCTCACCACGGCCTACTACGACGGTCGTCTGGGCGGCACAAACGGCTGGATTCAGGAACTGAGCTCTGCCAGCGGCGGCGCCTACACACCGGGCACACCAACCGGACAGGGTGGCGTATTCGCCGGGTATCTGTTCGACGAAAACGGCCTGGAACCCGAACAATTGCTCGAAAAAGGACTGTTCGGAGCAGCTTTGTACCACCACGCGATTACCCTCATGCAGGGCGATATCACTGCCGCCACCGTGGATCAGTTAGTCGCCATTTTCGGCGCACACCCCGATTTCCCAAATACCCCGACAGCGGGTAAGGCGACCAACCCGGACAAATTCGTGGCCAACTATGCCGCCCGCCGCGACAAAAACGACGGCCAGGGGCTGTACGCCCAAACCAAAAATGCCTTTATCAAATTGCAGGCAGCCATAAACGCCGGGGCGGATTACCATGCAGAGCGCGATGAAGCGCTCGCTACCTTGCGCCTGAACTGGGAAAAAATAAACTTCGCGACCGTCGTCAACTACTGCCACAGCGTAATCAGCCGCATGAGCGGCACCAACCCCACCGACAGCGACAAAGCCAATGCGCTGCATGCCTACGGCGAATGTGTCGGGTTCGTACACGGTTGGCGCACCCTGCCGCAGGCCTATCGCAGCATCACGGATGCCGAAATCGACGAAATCCTTGTCCTGCTCAACGCGCCGTACAACAGCGTCCCGACTTCTTATACCTTTGCAACCGATCCGGTGAACCAATTGTCTAAACTGACGCAGGTCATTCAGAAAATCAAAACGAAATACGGCTTCAGCGACCAGGAAATTGAAGATTTTAAACAAAACTGGGTGGCGGTGCAGGGGCGGTAAATGGTTTGACAGTGGATGCAGTCTGGTTCAACCCCACCCCCATCCCCTCCCCCAACTGGGTGGGGGGCTTGTTTTCGTGTTTTTTTGGCTTTTTCGTATCCGGAATCTATGAGTGACGTGGGTGCAAGCCCCCCTCCCATTTGGGGGAGGGGATGGGGGTGGGGTTGAACGGACGAAGCAAGAAGTCAAGAAACTAAGATTACACTGCGATACTTTTATATGAAAAAACTATCCTTATTTTATCTCTTAACGACCCTAATCACCCTCTGCCTCCTCGCCCCCGCATGCGACAACGGCCCGGACGATAAACCCGATTTCGACCGGCAGGCGATGTTGCAGCACTATGCCGACAACCTCATCCGGCCCGCATTTTCCAACTTGCGTTCGCAGACGACGGCCCTGAAAAATACCTGGACTACGTTCAACGCAGCGCCCGACAGCGCCGGCCTGGCAGACTTGCAACAGCGCTGGAAATCGGCCTGCGCCGCATGGCAGTACGCCAATGCGTATAATTTCGGCCCGGCGGGAGAATCGGGGCTGCGCAAAGGACTGGTGGAAGAAATCGGTACTTTTCCGGCCAATACGGTTAAAATAGAAGAATTTATAGCCGCTAATGACGTTTCGCTGAACAACTTCAACCGAGATACCCGCGGATTTTTGGCCATTGAATATTTGCTGTTTAAAAATGCCGACCTGCTTTTCAACGACGCCGGCCGCCGCGGTTATCTCAACGCAATTATTGACCACCTGGAAAGCCGGGTAACGGAAGTGGACGATGCCTGGGCGGCGTACAGTATTGAATTCGTCAAAGCGGACGGCACCGACGTGGGCAGTTCCACCGCGCTGCTATACAACGAGTTCGTGCGCAGTTTTGAAAGTATCAAAAACTTCAAAGTCGGCCTGCCTGCCGGCAAACGACCGGGGCAAACCATGCCCGAGCCTCAATTGGTGGAAGGTTATCACTCCGGCTTCTCGCTGTTCTTCTTGAAACAACATTTGGAAGCCATTGAAGACATTTATTACGGCCGCACCCTCACCGGCTCCGACGGAACCGGCTTTAAGGAATACCTGGATTTTGTAGTGGGCGGGCCGGAATTGGTGGCGTCTACCGAGGCGCAATGGCAAAAGGTCATTACTGCCTTGTACGCCGTGCCCGTGGATATACCGCTGTCCGAACTTATTGCGCAAGGGCATCCATCCGTGGACGCACTGCACACGGAATTACAAAAACACACCCGGTTTTTTAAAAGCGATATGTCTTCGTTGCTGGGCATTGCCATAACGTTTAGTAGTGGCGACGGGGATTGATGAATATTGAATGAAGAACACGGAATGTCGAATGTCGAAGTTAAAACATCGGGCCTGACCGGTACGGCAATTCAAACAGCGGCGGGTAAGGTATCCCCTTGGCTCAACCAGAACATTTCCATTGCTCCACTGGCCGTCTTCCGTATCGTTTTCGGCCTGCTCATGCTGGGCAGCACCATCCGTTTCTGGGCCTTGGGCTGGATAGAAGATCACTATATCCGCAGTACGGTTCAGTTCAAATATTATGGTTTTGAATGGGTGAAATTGTTGCCGCCGGCAGGTATGTATGCCCTGCACGTGGGGATGATCCTCGGCGCGTTGGGTATTATGCTGGGCTACCGGTACCGCTTGTCGGCGCTGCTGTTTTTTCTGACCTTTACCTACACCGAATTAATAGACCTCACGTACTACCTCAACCACTACTATTTTGTCAGCCTGATCAGCCTGCTGTTGGTTTTTCTTCCGGCAAACCGGCATTTTTCTGTGGATGCCTGGCGAAATCCCGGCCTCCGTAGCATAACCACCCCGCGCTGGACGATCCTGATTCTTCAGTTCCAACTGGCAGTGGTGTATATTTTTGCCGGCCTGGCCAAAATCAACTATGCTTGGTTGATCGAAGCCGTGCCGCTGCGCATCTGGCTGCCCGCCAACGATACACTGCCGCTGATCGGTTCGCTGTTGAAGTGGCAATACGCGCCCTGGCTATTCAGTTGGGCCGGTATGTTGTACGACTGCACCATTGTGTTCTGGCTCTCGCTGGCTCGCACACGGCCCTGGGCTTATGCCGCAGTGATCGTATTCCACGCAATAACCGGCCTGATGTTCCAGATCGGCGTGTTTCCGGTAGTCATGATCGGCGCGACGCTGATTTTTTTTCCGGCGGGGTGGCATGAACGGGTGTTGGATGGGATTTGGAAGTTGATTAAAATTATACTTCGCGGGTTCAACCCCACCCCCAACCCCTCCCCCGAAGGGGAGGGGGGCCTGACCTCGAATAAAATTTTGATTCAGGAAGAGCGGCGGCCTTTGATTTTATGTCTAAAACAATCCCTTTCCTTATTCTGGAAAAGGATCAAGCCCCCCTCCCCTTCGGGGGAGGGGATGGGGGTGGGGTTGCCCCGCCTGCCCACCATACTCCTCACCGCCTACCTCCTCTTCCAACTCCTCTTCCCCTGGCGTTACCTGCTTTACCCTGGCAATCTGTTCTGGTCCGAGGAAGGTTACCGATTTTCCTGGCGTGTGATGCTGATGGAAAAAGCGGGCACGGCTATTTTTTATGTAAAAGATGGCCGAACCGGGCGCGAAGGCGTAGTGAACAACGGTGATTTTTTGTGTGCACACCAGGAAAAACAAATGGCGATGCAACCGGATATGATTCTACAATTCGCCCGTTTTTTGGAAAAATACTATACTGAAAATGGCGTTAACCGCCCGGCGGTGCGCGCAGAAGTATATGTGACGCTGAACGCGAAACCAAGCCGCCTGCTGATTGACCCCAATATTGACCTCTCAAAAATAGAAGATGACTGGAAACACAAAGACTGGATTTTGCCTTATGAGTAATAATAAATGTTCACCACGGAACCACGGAAGTAAGGGGAATATCGAATATCAAACACGGAATATCGTGTGTCGAAGTATGGGAATATCGAATATCGAACACGGAATTTCGAATGTCGAAGTAATCGTAGAGTGTACAAAATCACGGTGTATGCCGCAGTTAATTCGACATTCGAAATTCCGTGTTCGATATTCGATATTCAAAAATTTCAACATTCGATGTTCAGGAATTTTTCTCCTGACCCTGCTATTTCAAAACATACATGCCCAACAACCCCCAACCGACACCCTCGCTCCGCAACAACTACGCGAAGTGACCGTCACCTCAAACGAAGCCCCCGGCATGGGGCTCACCCGCCTGCGCGCCGTGGAGGGTATGGCCATTTATGAAGGCAAAAAAAGCGAGGTTGTACGATTGGACGCCATCACCGCCAACTTAGCCACCAACAACGCCCGGCAGGTATTCGCCCGGGTGGCCGGACTGAACATATGGGAAAGCGACGGCGCCGGACTACAACTCGGTATCGGCGGGCGCGGACTGAGCCCCAACCGCACCAGCAACTTCAATACCCGCCAAAACGGCTACGACATGAGCGCCGACGCCCTCGGCTACCCGGAAAGTTACTACACGCCGCCGATGGAAGCCCTTTCGCGTATTGAAGTGGTGCGCGGCGCCGCTTCTTTGCAATACGGCACCCAGTTCGGCGGCATGCTCAATTTCGTGATGCGGCAGCCCGGCGGCGACCGGCCGTTTCAGTACGTCGGACGCCAAACCGCCGGGTCGTTCGGTTTTATCAACTCCTTCAACAGTATCGGCGGCAACCTGCACCACGGAAAAGTCGGTTATTATGCCTTTTTCCAGCGGAAACAGGGCAACGGCTGGCGGCCTAATTCCCAATTTGAGCTCAACAACGGCTATATCGACCTGCACATTCAAGCCACTGAACGCCTGATGATCGACCTCGAATACACCGGCATGGGCTACGAAGCGCAACAACCGGGCGGACTCACCGACACCCAGTTCGAAGAAGATGCCAGGCGCTCCTTCCGCGCGCGCAACTGGTTCCAGGTCCGCTGGAACATGGGCCTGATCGGGCTGGAATACCGGATCACCGACCGCACACGCGTCAGCAGCCGCACCTTCGGGCTCTATGCCGGGCGCGATGCGCTGGGCAATTTATCGCCCGTCAACAACATCGATTTCGGCGGCAACCGCGACCTGATCAGCGGCACGTTTAAAAATATCGGCAACGAAACCCGTCTCTTGCACCGATATGCTATCGGAGAACGGGAAAATACGCTGGTGGTGGGCGCCAGAATCTATAGCGGACATTCCACCGCCCGGCAGGGGGAAGCGAGCGCCGGCAACGACCCCGATTTCACGTTTCTGCACCCCGACAATGTGGAACGTTCGGATTTTATTTTTCCGAATTATAACTATGCCGCTTTCGCGGAAAATATTTTCTGGCTGTCGCCAAAATTTACCCTGACGCCGGGTGTTCGTTTTGAAAATATTCAAACTTTTGCCGAAGGCTATTACCAGCAACGGGTGTACGATTTTGCCGGCAACCTGATCGCCGAAAACCGCGAAACCGAAAACCTGTCGCGTAAACGCTCCTTTATGCTCTTCGGCCTGGGCGCCAGTTTCAAACCCCGGCCGGGTGTAGAGTTTTATGGCAATTTTTCCCAAAACTACCGCGCCATCAACTTCACCGACCTGCGTATCGAAAACCCGAACGGCCGTGTGGACCCCAACATCCGCGACGAACGCGGATATACCGCCGACCTGGGCTTTCGCAGCCGTATCGGCGACTGGTTTTATGCCGACATAACGGCATTTTACTTGGCCTACCGCGACCGGATCGGACTGTTGCTCCGGTCCGATGAGCCGCCGCTGTACAACGATTACCGCCTGCGCACCAACATTGCCGATGCGCGCAACCTGGGCATAGAAGCTTTCGCCGAACTGAATTTTTGGCGGCTTCTCCTGCCGCGGGATTCCTCCACCCGTGTGTCGCTGTTTGTCAATACTTCTTTTATCGATGCCCGCTACGTGCATACCGATGATCCGGGCATTCGCAACCGCCGGGTAGAGTTTGTGGCCCCGGTGACGCTGCGCACAGGTTTGAGTTTTGCGCGTGGCCCTTTGCGCGCCAATATCAACTGGGCGTTTACCGCGGAACATTTCACCGATGCCACCAACGCCCGCCGCACCGCCTCTGCCGTCAACGGAGTCATCCCGGCTTACACCGTGGCCGACCTGTCCTGCGCTTACCGCTGGCGATTTCTGAGCTTCGAAACCGGCTGCAACAACCTGTTTGATCAGCGGTATTTCACCCGCCGCGCGGAGGCGTACCCCGGGCCGGGCATCATACCCGCGGATGGGCGGAGTTTTTATGTGACGTTGGAGCTGCGGTTGTAAAGGTTGGTTATTGGTCATTGGGTCATTGGGTCATTAGGTCATTGGGTCATTCCGGCGCCGCGCTTGGTGTTTTCACCAAGCGCAAACGGTTTCGGGTAAACCATATCAAATCCCGGGTTCCGGCGCCGCGCTTGGTGTTTTCACCAAGCGCAAACGGTTTCGTGTGAGTCATATCAAATCCCGGGTTCCGCCGCCGCGCTTGGTGTTTTCGCCAAGTACAAACGGTTTCGTGTAAATCATATCAAATACTGGGTTAATTATTCGAAGAGACAACGGTATGTGTCTGGTCCGGGCAGACGTATTTGGGTTCGGGCTGTTTTTGATTTGGGTTTTAGAAACATGTTATTTTCCCCCGTTCCTTTGTGCTGCTGTTTTTTTACAAAAAAGAGTTTTCACAAGCTTGCCTGATTTAAGAAAAAAGTCTTTCTTTGCGCCCTCATTTGTGGGGTTCCTTAACGTTTCCACATTATTGAAATTCCGGAGAGGTGGCAGAGTGGTTTAATGCACCTGATTCGAAATCAGACGTACCTTCACGGGTACCGGGGGTTCGACTCCCTCCCTCTCCGCTGAAAAGCCCGGCTGTTTATGCAGCCGGGTTTTTTTATGCCTTTTAGATCATATTGCCTACATTTCCTGCTCGAAATCCGATCTTCAAGTTTAAACGTATGGCAACGAACCACATTGAAGTCATTCTGAGCCGGCAACTAGCCGATTGCCTCACGATTCCGGTCTTCCTGACCGATCCGGAGGGGAACCTGCTTTTTTACAATGAACCGGCAGAAGAATTGTTAGGCAAGCGATACGAAGAGACCGGGCAAATGCCTGTTTCGGAGTGGTCGACGATATTCAGTCCGATGGACCGGAGCGGGAACCGGATTCCGCCGGAAGATTTGCCCTTGGTAAAAACGCTGGCGCACCGGCGTCCGGCACACGGTACCTTCTGGATTGAAGGATTGCACGGTGAAAAAAATGAAATATCGGTCACGGCCTATCCCCTCATCGGTCGCCCGGACCGCTTCCTGGGCGCCGTTGCTCTTTTTTGGAAAACCGTAGAGCCATGAAAATTACGATTTGGGGTACGCGCGGCTCATTGCCGGCGCCAAGTCCCGATAACAATGAATTTGGTGGCAATACTTCTTGTGTTTCCGTGACGCAGGGTGATACCCTCGTTATTTTGGATGCCGGCTCCGGTATCCGGCGCCTGGGTAATTCCATGCCGCCCGGCATTTCCCGTATCGATATTCTACTCACGCATTTGCACCTGGATCATATCATGGGGTTGGGCTTTTTTCTGCCGCTTTACAACCCGAATATGCGCGTGAACATCTGGGGGCCTACGGGGTACAAGGAAAGTTTGTTTACGCGCCTGCAGCGGTATTTATCGCCGCCCTTGTTCCCGATCCGGTTGCAGGACCTGCCCAGCCAACCTCAAATTTTTGAAATTAACGAGAGTAGCTTCGACATCGGGCCGTTCCGTATTAAATCCTCCTATATCTGTCATCCGGGGCCGACGGTCGGTTTTCGCATAGAAAACGGGAGCGCCGTTTTAACCTACATGCCCGATCACGAACCGGCCTTGGGCGCCGCTCATTTCCCGCATGAACCGGCATGGACCTCCGGCTACGAGTTGGCTCGCGGCGCTGATTTACTGTTGCACGATGCGCAATACACGCCGGAAGAGTACCTGCCCCGCGTTGGTTGGGGGCACAGCACGATGGACGACGCGCTGAAATTTGCAGAAATGGCGGCAGTAAAAAAACTGCTGTTTTTCCACCACGATCCTTCTCATACCGATCAACAGATTCAGCATCAATTGCACCAGGCTATGGGCAACAAGCGCTTCCCTTTCGAAGTAGGGATCGCCGCCGAGGGTACTGTTTTTCAGTTGCCGGAAGGATAGCGCCTTTCCCCAAATGCCCGCACCCGCTCCTCCGCATTTTCCCGCACATTGAAATAATACAGGTTCAGGTCGCCGATATGGTAGTTTTTCCGGCGAAAAAAGAAACTTCCGGGAAATTTGGGCTTGTTGCACAGTAAAATACCCCGGTATACTTCGGCGTCGCACAGGTTGGGGAACACCACATTAAATTTGCGCAGCACCGCGCCGTGGTGGAGTGATTTTGGGGCGTATTTGCCAGGTTCGGTCGTCCAGAGTACCGGGTTGGTACAAATCACACTATCCTCCGTGGCGTGTTTCAGGGCATATTTGCGCTCCCAGGTGCGCCAGGTGCAGAAACAATCGGTTTCTTGCGGCGACTCGCAAGGCTTCAGGTGCTGAAAAAATCCGGGTTTCACGGGCCAGCCGACGATATAGGCGGCCACCAACCGTTGTTCCAAAGGGGTGTTTTCGATCAAATCGCGCAACAAAAACATACCATGCCGGCCGCCCTGGCTGTGCCCGGCGATAATGAATGGGCGGCCTTCATTCCAGTGTTCAAGATAGTACAGGAATGCCGCCCGCACGTCCTCGTACGCCACGTCGAGCGCCTGTCCGGCGGACTTTTTATCTTTTGTGAAAAAACTGTGCAGGTGCGCCTGACGGTACCTGGGGGCAAATACGCGTCCGGCGCCGTTGAAAATAGTCGCCTGGAAAAGGATTGGAATACTGTCGGTTCTTTTATTGATCGCGGCATTGTCCAAGGAGGCATTCCAGCCGGGTTTCGGGCGCCTCATATCGTAGTAGGTGGTGGGATATAAAAAAAAGACATCCACCCCGGTGCTGTCCTGCCTGTTGCTCAGGCTTGGCGAGGGCAGACGGTCGGCTGGGTCCGCTTTTTGGGGATGGGCGGCCCAATCGTTCAGGTTAGTATAATCGGGCGCCGCCGGCACATTTTTTTGGTCGAAAACAGTGCGCGGCTTTGTGCTGCCGCAGCCCTGCAGGAAGAGACCCAACAGACTGAAAAACAAGAGGAAACGTGATAAATCAAACATAAGGGCAAATGTACTCGGTCTGATTGCGCGCACCATATCTGATCCGGAATCTTTTTTTGTTAAAAATATTTCGGATAATTGATTTTAATTGCACAACTTTGGTGCGCACCATGCAACGCTATTTATCGCATTTGTTAGCTGATTTGGAAACGGCTACGCGCAACGCACCGGTTGCCAGTACTTACCGTTTCCGCCACCCGTTCGATGACGACGAACGGGATGCCCCGTCGTATCAACTGCGTTTTGTGCGCCTGAACGAACTCTTCGGGTTATCCATCGGTATTTTCCCACCCTCTGAACGGCTGACAAAAGAACAAATCACTGCCCTGCTTACGGCCATCGAAACCCTCTGGCGTGCCTGGAGCGTGGATTGGGACTGTCCGCCCCGCCTCACTGCCCGGCGGCGTTACGCAATCATGGTGGAACGTATGGAGCAGGAAACGGTGCGCTATAACCACGAGTTCGGCGCGACGATCAATTTCTGCGACCGGCGCGCCGACGGTATATGCCCTTTCAGCGATAAAAACCAATGCTGGTGCGACGAACTTGATGCCTGTGCCCGGCACGACCTGGAAGTATGGGAAAGCGCCCGCGACCTCGACGAAGCCGCTGAGTGGAAGCCCTCCCCCGTGGAAGACCTCCGTCGCTGGCTCGACGACGGCCAATCCGACCTGCCGCCCTGGGACATCGACCTCTCTCGCGAACGCTGGCAACAATTCATGGCGGATGATTCTATCGCCTGGCTTTATTTCTACGATCCCCGCCGCGGCCTCGATATGGCCGACGAAATTCCGGAACCCTCGCCTGAGGATTTTGACGATTTCGAATGGCACGACGATGACTCGGAAGATTACGGGGAACTGCCGTTTTAGCTTATGATGAAACTGTCAGATAAGCTCCCGCAGAAAATTTCCTTGCGATGATTATTTAGTCTCCCGCAGATTTCGCAGATCAACGCAGATTTTTAATTTGATAACTTTTAAAAATAATCTGCGTTGATCTGCGGCATCTGCGGGAGACAGCCACATTCACAAATCCAGTTTCTGGCCATCTTTCCACACTTCAATGATCGGCGCCGCACTGGGGTGTTCGGATAACACTACAAACATGGCGTCGTTGTAGGCATCTTCGAAGGTTTTGCCTTCACCCAGTCCGTTGTAAAAACCTTTGGAAAAGCTGATGGCTGCGGGGTCGGCGATGGGCAGGTTGTGGCCGACGATATAAGAGCCCATTTCGGACAGCACCTTCGCCTGTTCGGCGGAATAACAGGCATTGAGCACAATGATTTGCACAATACCTTTCAGGGGTTTGAAGAGCCGTTGTAACGCGGGTAAAGGCAGTAATTGCGCTTCATTGTTGTCGGTAGTAATGGAAATACCGTTCGTTTCGCCGTGGCCGGAAAAGTGGACGATATTCGGTTTGTCGTTCATTGCGCGCAGCAATTCGGGGATGGTTACGGCAAATTGCGGCGGTAAAAACTGGAATTTATCCCGTTTTCGGCCGCGTTCCAGTTCTGCTTTGAGTACGCGGTGTTCTTTGTCGGTTTGGATACGCGCCTGGTTGGTCGGATTGGCGGCAAGAAACAGGATTTTGGTCGTTTCTGCTGCTTGATGCGACGGCCCCGATGACGCTGCCGGTACGGATTGCGCGGGTTGTTGCGGCGGTGCGGCGCCGATTTGGCCCACCAGGCCCAGCGCACCGTTTGTGATATTGGCGCGTCGGATGCTGGCATCGGAAAAGCCGAGCATGCCGAGCCGTTCATTGCGTTCCAGGTCGCTAAGTTGGGTTTGGAGTTGAATGGCATCGTTTTTCAAATGTGCCGGCAACGCTTCCAGGAGTGCCTGGAGCGCTTCCGGTAAACGGTTGGAGGCAATGAGATTCCGAATTCTTTCCATTTGCGGTCTTTATTTTCAGATGCGGTCGTTTGTGCCCGGGTAAGCAGTTGGGCAGGAGCGGCTGCAAAATACGGCAAGCGGTAGAACCTGAACCTTTTTGGAGTCGGTATTTCACAATTTGAGGATACGCATTTCTACCCTGCGGTTTTGAACCCGCCCCGCTTCCGTGTTATTGGGCGCCGCCGGGCGGTCGGGGCCGTAACCTACTGCCAGTATACGATCCGTCGTGATACCATTGGACACGATATATTCCTTGCAGTTTTTTACCCGTTTATACGATAACGACCGGTTAAACCCGGCATCGCCTTCGGCGGAAGTATGACCGGACAGTTCTATTTCAACATCGGGATTTTCACGCATGAAAGCGACGATTTTATTCAGTTCGGTATGGGATTCCGGGCGCAAATCCGCCCTCCCCTGATCGAACAGAATGTTGTTGATGACCAGCGATTCGCCTTCCCGGATGTCTTTTCCCTCGTACGTTGCTTTTTTAATCGTTTTTGACATAAGAATGCTCACTTCATCACCTTCATCTCCTTTCGCTACGTCGGCCACAGCGCTGGCATTGGCGTACCCGTTTGCCGAGACCCACAGGATCTCCAGTCCGGCCGGGATATCCTGCATTTCGAAACGGCCTTCTGCATCGGTGGTTACGATCCCTTTGGCGGTGTTTTCCACTTTGGCGCCTGTAATGGGTTCTCCGGTTTCGTTGTCGACCACTACCCCGCGGATATTCCCTTTGCAAACGGCTGCGGCATTGCGGTTGACGATCAGTTTTACAAAATCAATCGCATAACCGTCCGCGGCATTTGTTACGGGATCGTCGATATATACCCGGAGTATCGGTTCTTGCAACATCGGGTAAAATTCCTCGGGTATGGCCAGCGTGATGAGTTTTCCGATTGGCCCGGTCTGGTTTACGACATTCAGCAGTTTTTCTGCTTCAATAAATCGTTTACCATTCAGCGTCATTTGGAAGCGGGAGCACAACTCCGGCGCCTGAAAATCGTCAATAAACAATTGCAAAAACGCATTTTTGATTTCAGCGCCTTTCAAAATATCCAAGGGCAGGTTGATCGGCGCCGGTTTGGTGTTCAATACCCCATAGCTGCCCGAATAGCCGTCTGCCCCGCAAGGTGCGAGTTTGTTTGGGTTGCAACTGCTGGGCAATAAAATCCGGTCGGTACCCGGAGCGTCAGCGGTATTGGGTTCCCATGGATAACTGTGCGCGTCGGTAGAGCGCCCGCAAAATGGATCAAAGCCTTCGGGGAACCCAAAACCCAGATTATCGACGTCTCCGGTCCGGATCATATATGCGGCTTCAGGCGTATTTTTCAGGCTCACCGTCATTTTACTCCAGGAGCCGTCATTCGGTGTAATAGTTTGCGCTGAAGCGCCGGCTTCTATAAAAAAAATAAAAAAAGCGAGAAAAAAAATATTTTTCATAATATACAGATTGAAATGAAAAAGAGGAAGACCCTGATTCCTTCCTTTGCAAATATAATGTTTAAGAATGGTGGTTTCCCATGATGTTGATCAGCATGTAGGATAAGATTTTCTCTAAACCTGATTGAAAGATAATTGATAGCGATGAATACAAAAGCCAGTTGTTTTCTCCTTTTATTAATCTTCTGCTCCGCACTGCTTAAACCCGCATTTGCGCAGGAGCCCGTTGCCCAACAGCCTTTTCGCGTCGGCGTGGTGCTTAGCGGCGGCGGCGCCAAAGGGGTGGCGCACGTGGGCGCCCTGAAAGTTTTGGAGGAGGCCGGCATCCGGATTGATTACATCGGCGGAGCGAGTATGGGCGCCATTATCGGTGGTTTATATGCAACCGGCTGGACGGCGGCAGCTTTAGACAGTATCCTGCGGGCGAACAATCTGGGAAAGATTTTACAAGATGAAATCACCCGCGACTTCCAACCCTTTTTTGAAAAACAATACGGCGAAAAATACGCGCTTTCCCTCTCCTTTAAAGACTATAAAGTTGCCCTGCCCCAGGCTTTATCCAATGGGCAAACGGCCTTCGACTTTATGAGCGAACTGACCGACGGGGTAAGCAGTATTGAAACATTCGACAAATTGCCTGTCCCGTTTTTGTGTATCGGTACCGATGTAAGCAACGGAAAACAGGTCGTCATGGAGCGTGGCTGCCTGCCTTGTGCTATGCGTGCCAGCGGGTCGTTGCCCGGTGTACTCGCTCCGGTGGAAGTAGACGGGCGCCTGATCACCGACGGCGGCGTGGTGAACAACTTTCCGGCCAAGGAGGTGCGCGATAAAGGGATGGATATCGTTATCGGGATTACCGTGGAGGCTGCGTTGTACACAAAAGATGAGCTTCAGTCTATCGAAAAAATCATCGAACAGGTCGGCTCCTACCAGATGGAGGCCCGCTCGCGCGAGCAAATGCAATACTGCGATATCGTGATCCGGCCCGATTTCACCGGCTACGGCGTCACTTCCTTCGATGCGACCGATACCCTGGTGCTGCGGGGCGAACACGCTGCCCGGGAATTTTGGGATCGGCTGATGGAGATCGCCCGGCAGCAAAAATTGGCGCCGGCGCCGGAAAACGTCGTCACGCTATCGCCCCACGACGAGTGCCCGATGCACATCAATGCCGTACACCTGACGCCCAACAAAGCCATTACCACCCAAGCGCTACTCAAAAAGTTTCCGGTAACCCTGCCGGGCGATATTACTTTTGCCAAATTTCGCGAAGGTATCGCCGCCCTGTACGCCACCGACAATTTCCAGTATATCGACTATCATTTCCAAACGGCGCCGGACGGTACCCGCGAGCTGTATATCCGGCCTAAGCTGAAACCCGGTTATGAACGGCGCCTGCGCCTGGGCCTGCATTTCGACAACGTGTACAAAAGCAGCCTGCTGCTCAACGGCACCTTTCGCAACGTGTTGTTTAAGAACTCGGTGGCTGCGCTGGACCTGATTATCGGCGACAAATTGCGCTATAATTTTCACTACTTCGTCGACCGGGGCAACAGGCCCGGTTTCGGGTATAACTCCCGGCTCAACCTGACTAATCTGTTTATCGATCTGCCCGTGAAAGTAGATGTCGGCGGGGCTTACGCGCTGCAAAAACTCTTGTTCAACCTCTCCGACTTTACCCAGGACGTGTACCTCAACCTGGCCTCCAACAACCATTTTGCCGCCGGGCTGGCTGTCGAGCTCAAGTTTTTCAAAACCGCCACTTCGCAGGCCGTTGACTACCTGACCGAAGAAGATTATATCGATGAAAAAGGCTGGTATAGCGCCGGCAAAGCCTTTTTTCATTGGGACAGCCGCGACCGACTGTTCTTTACCCGGTCCGGCTGGCTTATTGGCGCTGAAGCACGTGTTATAGAACCCATGTCCTCCAAAAAATACGCGGAAACTGGCCGGAAAACCGGTTGGAATTTCGACCTCCGTGCACAATGGGCCTTGCCGCACACGGCACGTTTCACGACACGTTTTTCGGCCGATGCCGGACTGACCCGCGGCGCCCCAGCGCCGCCCTACCGGTACTTTCTCGGCAGCAACAACCTCAACCTCATCAACAACTTCCGCCCCTTTATTGGGTTACCTTTTGCCAAAGCAACGGGTGATAACCTGTTAAAAACGGGTGTTTCAGCCCAATACAACCTGTATAAAAGTCACTACCTGACGCTCAGCGGCCAGGTCGCCTGGCTGGGTAATACGCTCAAACCTTTCTCCGATGGCAAAGGCCTGTTCCGCAGCCTTGGACTTTCCTACGGCCTGGATACGCCGTTGGGGCCGGTGGAACTAACGTACGGGCTTTCGAACAGGGGTTCGGAGGTGTATTTTAATTTGGGGTACTGGTTTTAACCGGAACCTTTTCCTGGCTTTCAATGTATTACCCCCTCACATGACATTAACCAACTTCCTCACCACACTTTTCACCGAAGGCAAAGTTGTTGCCACCGGCGAACTTTCCGGTTTCGAACCGGACGACCTGCAGGCCGCAGAAAAGGTGTTGCGGCAATTTTATGACGAAGATGCCCTGGAAATGCCGGGTCAAGTACCGGCATTTCACCCGGAAGCGGCATTGTGTGCAGCGCAATATATTTACAACGCGGTGCAACTGATTATCCACCGCGATCTCGATGAGGAAGCCGTCGAAAAATACCTGGCCGGCTTGCCCGAACCGGCGGCGCCGGACGTCATTTATTCCGTCGATCTTACCCTGCGTTACCTTCCGGAACTATTCGGTTTGGCCAAAGGTTTATCGCCTTTGGATATCGTGGTCACAAAACTGAAAGAAACCGCCACATACTGGCCTTTTTCCAGCGTCGGCGTGGAACTGGAGGGCGAATACGCACTGGAAAATATTCTCGGCCACGCCTCGCTGAAGTACGCCTACGCCGACCGTATATTGGCAAAAAAAGATAAAAACCGTGCCCGGCATCCGCAGGCAAAGGATTTAATCGCCGCGGTATTGGGAGATTATAGCAGCGCATTATGGCCGGAATTTGCTGATGTGTTATTGGTTGAACGGGTTTAACGCGTTGAGCGGGTTTAACGGGTGGAGCGGGTTGAGCGGGTATCGGTTGATTGGCAATTCTCGGTTTGTCGGGCATGGCCGGTTTTTGAGGTGTAGTCTGCGAGGCACGAGCAGGCGACATCTCGAAAACCAGAAAAGAATACACCATTTGAAGTTAAAAAAGGTCTAGCTTCAACTGTTTTTGAGATGTCGCCTGCTCGTACCT
>CAUJEY010000079.1 GCA_963169325.1 Bacteroidota bacterium | reverse complement strand
GAAACAGCGCACGATGCGGCTGTTGGATAAAATCCTTGAAGCGCGGCAGGTGCGTATCCCGCCGGAACTGCTGCTGGGTTTTCTACTGCTCACCCCGCTTGTGGTAAACGGCGGTAAAATTCTGCTGGAAAAGATCGGCTTCAACAATGCGGATAGCATCCTGGACAAGTTTACCACGTTCGTGAACGGACAGGAGAAGACGTATTGGAATGACCAGTGAGGATGGGTTCCTCCGGAACCTGTTTTAAAAATAGACAGGATTGACAGGATTTGCAGGATTGTTACTTCGTAATCCATTAAAAATCAAAATCCTGCAAATCATGTCGATCCTGTCCATAAAAAAATTTTGTCCATAACCCCCAAGGCCAAACCCCAAAAACCGGCCCCAAAAACCTTTTTTAACCCTTCGCCCATGCAGTCGATATACGATGGACTGGACAACTCAAAAGACCCCAAACAACGGGACTACTGCTCCATGTGTGTATTCGGCGACTTGGGCAAGGGCAAAAGCACCTTCATCCGGCAACAGGCCAAGTTTTATATCGAGCGCACCCGCGACAAAAAAGTGCCCCGCAAGGTGCTGATCTGCGATCCTTCGCGGGCCACCGCCTTCGACGAGTTCCCGCAGATCACGCTGACCGAATTGAAATACGGCGTCATCAACCCGCAGACGCGCAAGGCCCAGCGTTGGGATCGCGGCATCCGGGTATTGCGCAACGTGAAATGGAAAGACCCGTCCTGGTTCCAAATCCTGAGCACCTGGTTCCGCAACGGGCTGGTCATCCTGGATGAGAGCCGCAACTACATCCCGCAAAAGAGCGAGATGCCCGAGGAACAAATCGAGTTTTTTACCATCCACCGCAACAACTGTATCGACGTGATGGTGGTGAGTCACGATTTCATGAGCATGAACCTGCTGCTGCGCAAGGCTTTTCGCATATACATCGTGTTCAGAACCGGCGACAAACCCAATCACGAAGCCTGGTTCACTGTCCGAACCCTGCCCGAGGAGTTGTATACGATCTGGACCACGTTGCAACGCCTGCGCAGTCCGGCGGCGAAGATGTCGCCCTTTGTGCTGTACGACCGGGAAACCGGGCGCACGAAACTCTACGCGGATCTCGACAAACTTGAAATACTTATACCTGACACTGACCCCGAGGCCTCGGGGCTGATGAAAAGCGTCCCGTACCGGAAATTTGCCGCGGGGAGTTAACCTTCGAACCACCCCGAGGCCTCGGGGTCTAACCAGTAACCTTTATATTAACCATGACCACCGATTCAACACCCGAAATAATCGCCGCCGAGCCGGCAATGGGACAATCTTTTGCCAGCCTCCCCATCGAGGACTGGACCGACGACGAAGTCATCCTCTTTTACGACAGCCACCTGCCTGCCAAAGCCGTCAGCGACCTCTCGGCCAAGGAACTGCAAATCACAGTCCGGTACGGCGACATTGCCAAACAACGCCGCGAGCAAGCCGAACAAACCGGCTTCGACGCGGAAGTGGAGGCGATTCGCCGCCAGGTATCCATCCAGGTGGAGCGGTACGCCATCGCTGCGTTGTTGGAGGAATACCACAGAAGGTCTTTTACCGAAGTCGCCCGGGGAAATGAGACAGAAGAGGTACGCCTCATTGTGCGCTTTGGCAACCGCGAAATTGAAATGCGGGCCACCGACATGGCTATCGCGTTCGGCGGCTTTGGCAATCTCAAAACACGAGATTTCACTAAGGCACTGGAATCCGTGCTGGCGCTGGCCAAATCCGCCGCGACCCAGCACCGCATTCGCATCGAACGCTCGAAAGGCCGGAACTGGAGTTTTCACACCAAAGACCTCCGCTGGTCATCTGCCGTCATCAAAATGAGGATGGAAGACGGCGAAACCCTGTAAACCTCAAAACCTTTTGCACATGGAAAACATACCCCGTTGGGCCATCTGGCTGGCGCTCGCCCTGATCGCTGCGGCCGCCGCTTTTACCATTATCGCCAGCATCCGGCGGCTCAAAAACGAACGCAAGGCCCGGCAACTGCTCGATCAGGGCAAAGTGACCGTGGCGCTGTCGCCCGGTGAAATCCAGCAGATCGTTTCCGAGATCAAAAAATCTATACAACCATGACCCTCGAACTTACCCCGCAAACCCGCCGTATCGGCGCTATCGTTGCCTATTTGCTGCTGTTTGCCTTGCTTGTCACTTGGTTTATCCAGCAAATCCGGGCAACGGCCGCTTACGCCCGAGCCATGAACGGCATCGCCGAAGCCGCCCGGAAAGGCGAAAACGTGACGGTGCAGGTGGCTCACTTCAATTCCAATCCCCAACTACTGACTGATGGAAAACCTAAATCTGACCCAAACGGTAAATCCTGACGGGGTGGGCCGGATGCCGTGGAAACCTATCGGTATCCTGTTGCTCCTCTTTATTTCGGTATTGCTGGTGCTGTACCTGTTTTCCGTGCGGGCTAACCGGAAGTTGAAACGGCGTATTGCCGGTTTGACCGGTGAAAACGAAGTCTTACAGGAATCACTCGATGCTGGTAACACGGAATTGGATGCCTTGAAGCAAAGCGCCCAAACGACACCCGAACCCGCTCCAGCCCACCCGCCGGCCGGTTTTAGGATGCCGATCCTGAATCCCGGTTTAAAATTCAACATCCAACCCGATTTTGGCCTGCCGTTTCCGGCCTTTAACGCCTGGAATACCGGTGAAACGCTGCGTGTACTGGCAGTGCTGGATCATGCCGGCGCCTTTGGCGATTTCCGACAGCAACTCGAAGTAGAACCCTTTGCAGCCTGGGTGTTTCAACTGTTCACTGTGGGCGGCGCCCTGTTGAAGGAAAGCCACCTGCCCATCACCGGCGACGGACAACCGGATGGGAAACGTATTGTGGCCGAAATCCGGGCTCTGCTGGAATCCGGCATCGAAGAACCCCCAAATACCTAAAACCCTAACCCCTGAACACCATGCCACAACCCTGCGAAGCCACTTGTGTAGCCAACTGGCTCAATGAAAACCCCATCCGCCTGACCGTGGCCGCCGGCCGGGTGGCTAAAAGTGACCTGGCCAATGCGCTACATATCACCACCGCGAGCCTGCGGCATAAAATTGCCATTCTCCGGGCTTCTGACCCTGCTTTCGACGATTTATATCAGGACAAGTCCAAACGGACTGAGTTGCCGGTGGATTTGGCAGAGGTGATTGTGCGGCAGTTGTTTGATGGGAACCCGCATGTGCGGGTGGAGTTTGTGCCGGCCGCAGTGGCGTAGGAAATTCGGATAGTTTTGTTTTCATATTTAAGGGCTGCTCCGCCGGAAGGGTGGGTGGTTTTTTTGACTATCACCAAATTTTTGTCATCATTATTATAGCGGAGTTTCTATGGCAGTATATTCACTCACCCGAGCCTAAATATTAAATATCCAGAAAAACGTACCGCTTATAAAACTCCCCCCTCCGTTTATTAAATTTAACATAAAGTGAGCTGCATAATATGGGATTATATTTTATATTTGCCACCAGTAATCTGTGCCGAAACCCTCTTTCGGCAATTCATCCCATATCGTGAAACCGAGGAATCCCTGTTTCCAAACCTGTTTCACCGTTAAATTTCTGAGCACTGCGGCATCGTGCAATGAGCTATGGCTGTTTTCATGCGCTTCGAATGAAGCCTATGTGGATTAATGTCCATGTGGGATGGTGATGTTATTGTCGTCAATAATTATTAACTTCTAAAAATAGGAAATTATGCACAGATCAATCAACCTATCACCCAAAAGTATTGCCCAATGGCTATGCAGAATCTCAAGTTCTCTTTCTAGCACTTGGCGCCCATTTCCTCTCACCATCAGTTTGGCAATTCTTCTGACAATTTGCAACTCACTTCCAAGCCAAACATGTTATTTTGATGAAAGTCTACAGGGCATGGTGAACGCAGATATTCAGTTCATTCAAAAGTTGGAAATAAATGAAGCTCAACTACAAGATATGATGAACGGGAATGCCCAAGCAATCATGAATAGCGTTGTCTACACGATTCCAGTCGTATTTCATGTTATTCACCTCGGTGAATCGGTGGGTACAGGATCCAACATCAGTAATGCGCAATTAATGCAAGCCTTGGACGATTTGAACTACGACTTTCGAGATATTGGGGGTGCTGGGACAGATGTTGAGATTGAGTTCTGCTTAGCTCAGCGGGCCCCAGATGGAAGCCCCTCTACCGGTATAAACCGGGTAAATGGGTATGGCGTTGGTGATTATGAAAGTATCGGTATGGCCACGGGAGGTAATGAAACAGCCCTTAAAGCCTTGAGTATATGGCCTAACCGAGATTATCTGAATATCTGGGTAGTTTATAACATTATAGGTGATTTTGGTAGCACTCCTCCGAATGGATTTGCAACTCTTCCCGGAGCCCCAAGCAATGTGGATGGCATTGTCCTTAGAGCCGACGCCACAGGGGTTTCGTCGTATTCACATGTAATCACTCATGAAGTGGGGCATTTTTTTGCTCTTTATCACACTTTTGAAGGTAGCGTTGGCTCTACTTGCGCGCCAAATACTGATTGCCACCTTCAGGGAGATCGGATATGCGACACACCACATCATTTACAACCTAGCGGGGGATGTGTCACAACAGGGACTACTTGTGATATGGTTACTTCAATTGCAGAGGTAGCCCACAACTATATGAATTATACCGATAATAGTTGCAGGGACCGTTTCACTGCTGAACAAGTAATGCGTATGAGGACTGTTTTGATGACCTTGAGAAACACGCTGACTTACTCCCTTGGCTGCGAGCCTGGTTGCACTTCAGTAATAGCTGATTTCATTGAGTCGTCCGCGATACCATATCTTACACCCTATACATTTGTAAATACTACATCTGGCGGAGCACTTTCTTACTCATGGTTGCTTGACGGAGTAGAATACGACACAACAACTAAGAGCTTGTTTAAAAATTTCATAGCACTGACCAATCGATTCGCCAAATAACAATTGAAATATTGGCTAACAGCAAAAATGATTGTGCACTTTGAGGGGTTCGTTCATAGTCCATGACAACACGTCTAAAGAAATTCAGCCA
>CAUJEY010000078.1 GCA_963169325.1 Bacteroidota bacterium | reverse complement strand
TCCAACCTGGTCCTCCGTTTACATCCCCTGGGCAAACACGCCCTGACCGACGATGAAAAACAGGGCAGTTTGCTGACCGGGATTTGCCTGGCCGCCGCTGCGGTGGTGATGGGCGCCGGTTTTCTGCTTGACAACGCCGCATTGATCCTGATGGGTACCGTGATGTTCATCCTGTTGATTCCGGTAGGCGGCATTTATTCGACGCGGCCCGGCGGGACGGTTCGAAAACAACTCAGTTGGTATGCCGGCGTGCTGGCAGTTGCGGGATTAGTATTGCCTTTAGCGGGCGAAGTGCTGGGCAACAGAGGCTTGAGCACGATGGGCCTCGGTATTTTTGGTATCGGCGCGTTGGCGTACGGTTGGGTGGCTAATTATTTGATTATGAAGGATGGGCGGCGGTTTTAGCGATTTCTCATAACCCTTTTCCAAATGAAAAAACTGCTACTCTTCTGTTTGGTGCTCACCGCACAGGCCATAAACGGCACAGCTTGTTATGGACAGGCGCTCCAGCCGTTCCAATTTCAATCATACACCACTATTGACGGGCTTCCAGCCTCGGAAGCAACACATCTTTCAGAAGACGAAAATGGTTTTCTTTGGATAGCCACTTATGGTGGAATATGCCGTTTTGATGGGTTTAAATTTAAAAACTATCTTCTGCCAATCGTAGATAGCAGCCAGGTTTCCGGTAGTAACCTTATCATCAAAGTGTTGTGCTGGCAAAAACAAGTATGGTGTCTGAATCTTACAGGCCAATTTTTTATCCTGGACCCATCAAAGGACATTTTTGTTTATTCGGGCTTTTCAATATCGACAAAAAAAGGCGACAAACCCCAAACCGGCCTTATCGACTTCATTATCGACGACCAAAGGGGCTGTTTTTGGATAATGGGAAAAGAAAGCATCCGTAAACTGGACTTGGCATCCGGCAAAACAGAAGAGGTACTACATTCAAAGGCAGAAATTACGGGGGATATCTTTTTAGACCTCAATGGTATGTTGTGGCTTCCGACAAGCGCAGGAGAAATTTGTTTTAACCCGGATACAAAGTCGGAAATTACCTTTTTTGACGCCAAAAAAATCACGGCACACTGTCTGAAAGGGTCAATAATCTATTGTTTGGGTAGTTTCGATACCATTTGTTTTATTGATACCCGAACTATGGCGTCCAATAGTTTGCCTACGAATGCCAATTCTTTTTATGGGAGCCAAAAACCGAATTGTGCCCAGAGTATAATTTTCGCTCCCGGAATTTCCGGAGATAGTTTGTTATGGATTTCTACCTGTGGCGACGGCGTGTGTGTTATTAATATTGCCAACGGAAGATATTTAGCCAGGTTCAACACCGACAATTATGAAGACAAAGGGATTTTGCATGACTGGGTGAGTACTTTTTTAATCACCCGAGACAGCTGTCTTTGGATGGGGACACAGAAAGGCATATTGAAAATTGATCCCAGGCAGCAGTGTTTTTTTACGACTAAAATTCCAGCGTTAAAAAAAATTGAATCTTCCCGAATCCGGCAGGTGCTAAACAATCCCATGGGTCAGGACGAAAAATGGGTCGCCACAGGTGAAGGTTTGTTTTTGGTCAAGGGAAACAAAAACACGGTAAGCAAGAAGTTTTTACAGCGCAATGAAAAGACAGAAAACAGCAAATTGTGGGCTAGGATAAACGCCATGGAAATCGATAACGCGGGCAACCTTTGGCTTGGTACTAACGGCGGATTAGCAAAGATTGATCGTTCGCACCGCGTAAAAAAATTCAGCACCGGAAAAGCGGGCAACGAAGGGGTTCTCGAATTTATATCAGTCGGTAACGATGCTTTTTGGGTTAGAAACAATATCGGAGCGGGGCTATTTTGGCCGGAACGCGGGCAGTATTTCCCAATTGTTTTTCCAACAGTTGGAGACCGCAAATCGATAGGTGTTTACAACTTGAATGCAGGACTGGACCAATCGGCGCTTTTTTCTACAGATACTGCGGTATTCCGTGTAAAACTGTCCGATTTCAATCCCGAATGCAGATGTTTCCTATATCCTGAAATTATTTTGAGTAGTATTTTGCTGTACGACCTCATTGAAAATGACTCGGCAATTTGGGGGATAGTTTTAAATGGCCTGGCCGAATTTCACAAATTAAAAGGCACATTGCGCATTTTTGGAGAAAAAGAGGGCCTGACCAATATGCGGGTGCGTTCTATTTTGGGCGCTAACGACGGACATTTTTGGATGAATTCTGATAATGGACTTTTTGTTTTTAACACAAAGTATTTGCGTTTTAAAAAATACGGCGAAGAAGACGGGCTGGCGGACAGCTTTATTCCGGGTATTTTAGGCCAGGACGGCGATGCCTTCTATGCCGGCTTTGATTCCCGTTATTCCAGCTTCCAACCTATCGGAAAACTCTATAAAACGAATATAAAACCACTGATTACGGACGTTTATGCACTCAATGAACGGTTACCAGTTGATTTTTCCGGTCCCTCGCTCCCTTCGATAACCGTGCATCATGCTCAAAACATCCTTCGTTTTGAGTTTACTTGTCCAGATTTTTACCAATCCGAAAAAATCAATTTTCATTATCAATTGAAAGGCTTTGATTTGGCTCCTGTGCACGCCGGCTTAAATCGTTCGGCTGTCTACACTAATCTTGACGGGGGCAAATATCATTTTTCAGTATGGGTAACCAATGCTGATGGCTTTCAATATGATCAACCTGCTGTTGTTTTACTTCGTGTGATTCCTCCATTTTACAGCACCTGGTGGTTCTACGCGCTTTGTCTTACCTCGGTCGGCGGCCTTTTCTACGCCATTTTCCGCTACCGCGAAATCCAGCGCCTCCGCCAGGAACAACTCCGCCTGCGCATCGCCCGCGACCTGCACGACGAAGTAGGCAGCACCCTTAGCAGTATCAGCATACTTTCTGCATCTGTCCTGAACGGTGTCCAAAAAGACTTAGACAACGCCCGCTTCGGCAATATCGGCGAAAAAGCCCGCGCGGCGCTCGACAGCATCAGCGACATCGTGTGGTCGGTGAACCCCGAAAACGACTCCATGGAAAAAGCGCTGGCCCGGATGAGTGCTTATGCATCTGAAATGCTCGAAAACGTGGGGACCGAATTGCGATTTGAAGTGGGCACGGGTGTGGGAACCCTGACCCTGCCGATGGAAAAACGCAAGGATTTTTACCTGATTTTTAAAGAAGCGATACACAATTGTGCGAAGTATGCTCGGGCCGGGCAGGTGGAAGTGGTTGTGAAAATGGAGGGCAATCACTTGATTTTGAGTATCAAAGACGATGGCGTCGGTTTCAACATACAAAATGCCGAACCGGAAATGCCGAACATGACCGCCCCAAACTCAACACTCAAAACTCAAAACTCAAAACTGTCTCTGGGCGGCAATGGTTTGCGGAATATGCAAAGCCGCGCGGCAGCGATGGGCGCTGATTTTAAAATTGAATCGGCATTGGGCGCCGGAACGATTGTTCTGATTAAAATTCCGATGAAATGAGTCGTTTCATTCTCCCTTCAATAAATAGTTCGATCGTACTGCTCCTGTTTACGGTCAGCGCCCATGCCCAGGTGGATTGGTCCCGATCGGCCAACTTTGTTGCAGCCAACGCGGCAGGCGGATCCCATTTAGGTCTCGCACACCCTATTGTCCGCGACATTCAGGAGAATGGGAAAGGGCGCATGTGGTTTGCTACACAAAAAGGCGTGAGTTGCCTGGATGGTAAAATGTTTAAAAGTTATCTCAATTCACCTGCCGATTCGTTGCTCTGGAAAGATTGGGGCTGCCATTTTTTGACCGTCGACGGCTGGGGGCGCATCTGGTTGGCGACGACTTTCAAGTTGTTTTATTTTGATGAAACCGGCGACCGTTTTGTGGAATATGACCTGACAGATATAGAGCCGGATGCTCCAATAGGACTCGCCACCAGCGAAATTTATCTACATGACTGGCCTGAAAACGGTGAGGTCTGGTTTAATAAATACAGGAGCTTGTATGCGATTGATGCGCGATCCTTGGGCATACGAAAAGCAATGTCTCTTTCACGGTTGGTTGGAGTAGTGGGGCGTGACCGCGACGGGCTGGTTTGGGAGGGTGGCTGGGATCCGAAAGAAATCCATCTGTTACGGTCCGATGGCTCTGTTCAACAAAAAACGGTTTCACCATTAAACCGTATCCGCGATATTTTTCAGGAGCCTGGAACAAGCCGCGTGTGGGTTGGCGCCGATATTCTCCTCAGTTTCAACAAGAAAACGGGCAACTGGGAGCGATGGAACGAAAAACGCGACCGCCTCGGCCGCCTCGAAGGCATGACGCTCGCACCCAAATTAACAGGAGATTCTATCATGTGGCTTTATTCCATACACGAGGCGATGGTTTTTGGCTTCCATTTGAAGCAACGAAAATTCGTCTGGCAATACTCAACAGAGCCCTATGCCTCCAATTTAATCCGTTGCGGCGAGATGGAATCCATTTTTGTAGATTCAAAAGGCAATGTCTGGCTTGGAGGGATGCACGGCATTTCGGTCATTTTCAGCGACCAAAACCAGGCCGATTTTTGGAGACCTCTTGCAGAAAAACCAAGGCCAATAACCTCAAAAGAGGTTGTCTTGAATATTTCTGGCACCTGGAAAATGCCCGACGGAAGCCTGGCAGAATGGGTCAGCTTTGGCGGTGAGTACAGTTACGTCGCACTCTCCGAGCAATCGAAAGCCTTTTTTGAAGGCCACCTGAAAAATGAAGCAATCGAAGGATTGCGCACCCGCATTGATCTCAAAACGGGGGAACGTACGGTTTGCAAAATGGTCTACCGGGCGGACGAAAAACGCCATTGGACAGAGTGCGAAAAGGGTAAAACAAGCAGCCGCCCAATGATCGAACAATCCCGTTTTGAAAGCAATATCATTATTTGCGAAGGTTCGAAAATCGCAGGTGACCATGACCTTTCCGGTACCTGGAACAGCAATGACATCATTTCCTATTGGTTTCAGGATAATGATTTTTTAGCCATTATCACGTCTCGTCATGTGCTGAAGTGTGAAAAAACCGGCCCGCGAAATTGGCTCGGTGTCCAAATCCGCACGTTTCAAGGTTGTCGAACGGCAATGCGCGTCGAAAATGAAGTCGTCAATGCAGACTCGGTTAGCATTAAATGGACGGCCCTGGATAGCAATTGTGATTTAAGAAAAGGTCAATTCGACTACGGATCCGCCAAAAAATACGGCAGGGCATCCGATTCAGTCTTCATCACCCAATTCCGCATTTTTGATGAAATCCAGCCATTCTTGCCTGTCGATTTTCAGGAAAAAGAACTTATCATCTCGCACGATCAAAATTTTATCTCCTTCGATTTTTCAAGTACCTTCAACTTTCCAGCCACCACATTTTGGTATCGTCTCGAAGGTTTTGATCACGACTGGTTTCAAGCGCGGTTGCAGCGGTCGGCGACCTATACAAACCTGGATGGCGGCTCATACACGTTCCGCGTCCGGGCGACCGATCCGGAGGGTAACGAATTGCTGGGGAAAGCGCAATTCATGCTGCGTGTACAGCCTCCTTTTTACCAAACATGGTGGTTCATCGGCCTGGCAGCTGCGGTGTTTTTTGGCCTCGTCTGGCTGATTTTCCAGTACCACCTGCGCCAGCGCCTGGAAAAAGAAGCCATCCGCCTCCGCATCGCCCGCGACCTGCACGACGAAGTAGGCAGCACCCTCAGTGCCATCAGCATCCTCTCCGCCTCTACGTTGCACGGTGTCCAAAAAGACCTGGACGCCGCCCGCTTCGGCAACATCGGCGAAAAGGCCCGCGCGGCGCTCGACAGTATCAGCGACATCGTTTGGTCAGTAAACCCCGAAAACGACTCCATGGAAAAAGCGCTGGCCCGCATGAGCGCGTATGCGGCTGAAATGCTCGAAAATGTGGGGACAGAATTGCGTTTTGAAGTAGGCCCGGGTGTGGAAACCCTGACCCTGCCGATGGAAAAGCGCAAGAATTTCTATTTGATTTTTAAAGAAGCGATCCACAATTGCGCCAAATACGCCCGCGCCAGTCAAGTGGAGGTGGTGATCAAAAGAGAAGACAATACTTTGATTTTGAGTATAAAAGACGACGGCGTCGGTTTCAATATACAAAATACCGAACCGGAAATGCCGAACATGACTGCCCCAAACTCAACACTCAAAACTCAAAACTCGAAACTGTCTCTGGGCGGCAATGGTTTGCGGAATATGCGGAGCAGGGCGTCGGCGATGGGCGGGCGTTTGGAAGTGAATAGTAGCCCGGGGAAGGGAACTTCGATAATGCTTTGGTTAAGAGTTTTCGATCACTAATAAACCTAAATGAAGGGATAACAACCCCGTCCGTCCCTTCTTTGATACTACTTTGCCATGCTAAAAAAGTGTGTGGTTTATCTCATTTTAATTCCCGATACCGCCGAGCGTGGGCTAAGTACAAATCCCGGTATCGTCCCTACCCCCTTTCTTTCTCCCCCGCCACTTGTCATCCCGAAGGGAACCGTCCGC
>CAUJEY010000077.1 GCA_963169325.1 Bacteroidota bacterium | reverse complement strand
TCTTTATTATTTTTAATATTAAAAGTTTATATTTGCCCTAACAAGAAAATTACCACATGTACCAAATGGCTTTATGACCCCAATGACGTAATGACCCCAATGACGTAATGACCCAATGACGTAATGACCCAATGACGTAATGACCCAATGACGTAATGACCCAATGACGTAATGACCCCAATGACGTAATGACCCAATGACGTAATGACCCAATGACGTAATGACCCAATCTCAACTCACCCTTACCCCATTCTCCACTGCCCGATCCGGTTGGAGCAGCACTACCCCACCCTCCTGTTCAAGGCCGAGTACGAGCACTTCGGAAAAGAAGTTAGCAATTTGTTTGGGCGGAAAATTGGTCACTGCAATTACCTGCCGGCCGGTCAGGTCTTCCGGTTGGTACAGGTGCGTAAGTTGGGCGCTGCTTTGTTTAATGCCCATCTCCGGACCGAAGTCGATACGCAATTGATAGGCCGGTTTTCGGGCGTTTGGAAACGGGTTTACTTCGAGGATGGTGCCCACCCGAAGATCGACTTTCCAAAAATCATTGAAGGATATTTTTTCCATGCTGCAAATTAACCCTATTTTTGGCAGTCTTATTTTTGCAAAAATAACGTTACGTCTGAAAAACAGCCTTTTACGCATGTTTTTTTGACTAAAACCAAACCTTATGAGTTCAAGAACACTGGCACTTTTAGCCTTTGGCGTATACAGCCTGATCTGTTGGCGGTGGTATGTCTGCGGGATCAAACAGCAGTGCGGCGAAACGGTGGAGGCTACCGCGTCGCCGATAGTGGAAACATCCGTTATTGAACCGGATACAACTGCTTTTCAACCAGTTACAACACCGGACGACGGCAGCCAAACTAATTTCACAACGCCCGCGCAGACCGAACCGGATATCGAAAAAGTGTATGTGGAAGAATTAAAAGACCATGTCCTTATTCATTTTCCGTACAATTCCACCCGCAAAGAAGATAACGCCGCTATCGACGATTATTTGTCGCGCCTTGCCCGGCAACTCGTATCCGACGGAGGCTCCGTTACGCTGACCGGCCATACGGATGTCGTGGGGGACTCCAAAACGAATGAAAAATTTGCCATGCGGCGCGCCAAAAATATTCGTGATATCCTCATCGCCAAAGGTGTGAAGAAAAGCCAGATTACCACCAAATCGTATGGCGAACGCAAACCGGTGGCGAGCAATGATAATCCCCGCGGACGGTATAAAAACCGGCGAGTGGAAATCAGAGTAAAATAATATGCAGCAGTGGGTGATAGTTATGAGTGATGAACCTCATAACTTATAACTCATAACTTATAACTCATAACTTATAACTCAAGTTTCATGTTTCAGCAAAATATACTACAAGGCCCGGGAACCGGAACATTTACGACCCATACTTTTGAAATCCTGTTGATGCTGGCAGGGGCATTTTTATTCGGACTCTGGTTTGGCTGGCTTCTTTGGAGCCGGTACCGGCAGGCAGCAGAAAGATTGCGCCTCGACAATGAAAGCCTGAACGCCTCGCTGGGCGCCTTGCGGGGTGAAATGGATGGGCTCAAAGCAAAACTGGCCGAAGCCGAAACCGAACGATCCACCCTGGCCTCCCAGGTGCAGAACCTGAGTTGGGAAAACGAACATGCCCGCAGTCAAATACTGGTACTGCAAAGCGATCTTGGCAAAATTCAGGAACGCAACCGGCAGTTGGAAAGCGAACTCGGCATGTCGCAACCGCCCGATGACGAGGATACCAACGACATTCAGTTAGAAATTGAAACACCTGTATTATTAGAGCAGGAGGAAGAATACGTCGCCCAGGAAAGTTTTATCCAGGAAGACGCTCCTGAAGAATTTATCGAAGCGGAAAACCCGAGCTACCTGGACGAACCGGAATATACCATTTCAGATGACAGGTCCGTACCTGAAGCACTGTACACCACAGAAGAAGCAGAACAGTGGATACCCGACCTGCCGCCGCTGGAAAAGAAAGACGACGGTTTTACCATGATACCTATTTCGGAGTTGGAAGCAACGCCAGTCATCGAAATCCCGGAGGAGCCGGAGACGAATTCCCTCTATGTAGCAGCCGTTTCCGGCCCGCGCGACGACCTGAAAATTGTGGAAGGCATCGGTCCGAAAATTGAAGAATTGCTCTTCAAGGCCGGCGTTAATACGTACGGACATCTGGCCGCCACTTCCGTCCAACAATTGAAGGATATTTTAGCCGAGGCGGGACCGCGATTTTCCATGCACGACCCCGGCACCTGGTCGGCACAGGCTCTCCTGGCTGCCAATGGCGAATGGGAAAACCTCAAAGCGTATCAGGACTTTTTGAATGCAGGAAAACGACCGGACAAATAAAACGTTATCGAATCACCACCTCTTTTATGTACTCCTCTCCCAACTCCTCGTTCAACAAGGTTTTGATTTTGTCTTTGCCATAAGACAGTTCGTGTTTAAGTGGCGCCGATAAAATAGTGAGGTACAGGACGTTTTTGCGCACAGCAATATTGGACGTATAGGTGGATATCGTTTTCCCCATCAGTTTTGCCCACAGGGTTTTAACCCGCGCTTCGTTGAGTTGCGGGGTAAGTTTGTATTCCCGGAGCATGTCCGTCATAGCTTCCTGCAGGGAGAGTTCGTTCTTCTTTTTCATGTGCGTTCGGGCGCTTTTCAAGCGAAGCGAAATGTACGATAATCAAACTGATAATAGGAGGATACCCTGACATTAAAATTGAGGCATTCCCGTACACCTATTAAATAGCCAGGAAATCTATCCCCTTCCGCAGCCATTGGAGTGTTACTGCTTCCGGGCTTCCGGGTTCCGGTTGATAATTATAGGCCCAATGTGCCACGGGCGGCATACTCATCAGGATACTTTCGGTGCGTCCGCCGGTTTCGAGTCCGAATTTGGTTCCCCGGTCCCATACCAGGTTGAACTCCACATAACGCCCCCGGCGCAGCATCTGCCAGTTTTTCTCGCGTTTGCCCCATGGCCGGTCTTTTGCCCGGCGCAGCAATTCGACATACGTCGGCGCAAAAGTTTCTCCAACGGCAACGGCAAATTCGAAAAGACGCTCGTGCGGCAACCCGGTTTTTAATTCGTCCTGATAATCAAAAAAAATGCCGCCTATGCCGCGGGTTTCATCGCGGTGTTTGATAAAGAAATAATCGTCGGCCTGTTTTTTAAAAGTAGCATAAAACTCCGGGTGGAATCCGTCGCAAACAGTTTTCAACTGCGAATGGAAGTAGTGTGCGTCTTCGGGTACCACGTAATGCGGCGTCAGGTCGATGCCCCCGCCAAACCACCAGCGATTTCCGCCTGCTTCAAAATAGCGGACATTCATGTGAATGATCGGCGCCATCGGGCTGTGTGGATGCAAAACAATGGAAACGCCCGTAGCAAAAAATGTTGTGCGCGGGATTCCCATGTTTGAGGCGATCACTTCGGGCAACATGCCGGTTACCGCTGAAAAATTCACGCCGCCTTTTTCAATCGTTTTTCCGGCAATTACCCGGGAGCGACCACCGCCACCCTCGTGGTGTTGCCACAAATCTTCCTGAAACACACCGCCCCCGTCGGCAGCTACTAACTGCCGGCAAATGTCATCCTGCAACAACCTGAACCGTTCCGCAATTTGTTCTTTCGTAAACATGTCGCAAAGAAAAGGGGAATTGCATTGTAATTTCACGGCTTTGAATGCAAACAACCTTAAAAATGAATATTCAAGCGTCAGAACTCATTCTCAATCCGGACGGTAGCATTTATCACTTGCACCTCCGACCCGAAGAGGTAGCACCTGTAATCATCACAGTCGGCGATCAGGACCGGGTACCTTTGGTCAGCCGTTATTTCGACCGGATCGAACACCGCGCTCAAAAACGCGAATTCGTCACCCACACCGGGTGGATCGGTAACACCCGCATCAGCGTGATTTCGACGGGGATCGGCCCCGACAATATCGATATCGTCATGAATGAACTGGACGCCCTGTTCAACATTGACCTGGAAACGCGGCAGGTGAAAAAGCAACATACCGCCCTGACACTTGTGCGTATCGGCACTGCCGGCAGCCTGCAGCCGGAAATCCCGGTCGATGGGTTCGTCGTGTCGTCGGCCGGTATCGGCATGGACGGCCTTTTGCAATTTTATCAGGCGCCCGCCCAACAACAACATCCCGCGCTGGAAGCGTTGCGCCAGCATTTCGCCGGGGTTTGGGAATTTCCGGTCGCACCGTATTTCGCAGCTGCCGATCCGGTTCTGGCCGGCGCCTTTGAACAAGGATTTTATACCGGCATCACGGCGACCAACCCCGGCTTTTACGGGCCACAGGGGCGGCAACTACGGGCTGCGGTGCGCTTGCCGAAATACCTCGATTTGTTGCAGCAGTTTGAGTTTGAAAATCAACGTGTTGTAAACCTTGAAATGGAAACGGCGGCCCTGTACGGATTGGCCCGATTGCTGGGGCACCGGGCGCTTTCTGTCAGCACCATTCTGGCCAACCGGCCATTAGGACAATTTAGTACCGACCCGGCACGCGCAGTTGATATTTTAATTCAACAGGTTTTGGAAAAAATAGCCGGCGGAATATGACGTTTTAGCCAAATCCGGTACTTTTATTGCTGATTCACTACTTTCCTTTTTTTCACCAAAAACACAACGCTTATGAATACTGTTCCCATGCTCCGAAAACCCGGAATACTCCTGCCTTTTCTTTTCTGGGGTTTATTGCTTGCCGGCGTCAGCGCCGGTTTAACATCTTGTGTCGGCGCCCGTTTCGATCAGGTAGCACTCGATAATACCTCCGCTCTGAGCACACAGTTACCCGCATTGATGGGCAAAGCCACCGGCGCCTTTGCCTCCCATGAAGCAGAAGCACAATCGCTGCTGACAAAAGTTACGGACGCTTACAACCACGCCCTTTCCACCAAGAAAAATAAAGACGTGGCAGAGCAATGGCGGATCCTGCGCGACGACCTGGTGCAGCCGTTTATCACCCGTTGGAAAGAAAGTGGCAAACTGAGTAAAGCCGTCGTAGATGTTTCCAGCAATCAGGTAAAAGACGCGTTAGCCTCTATTACACGCGCAGAAAAAGCCAAACCGAAATAATTTCTTTTCACCCTTTAATAATGATCGCAACAATGCCAAAGAAAAAAGTTGAAGGCGCTTTTGATGGATTAGATGACCAAATCGTGGACATCGTCGGCCAATTCGTCAAACGTCGCAAAGAAGCGTACGAAAAAGCAGCCATTAAGTTGAAAAATAACCTGCGCGACGATGTCATTCGGTACACCGAGATGCTGGACGACCGTAAAATTTCCAAAGAGGACTACGAATTCCTGGTTCGGGGCCGGTACGCGCAGTTGAAAATTGAACTGCTCGAACAAGTATCCCTGTCCAAATCCAAGTTCGATCTTGTCACCGAGGATGTCGTAAAACTGCTGGTAAAAACGGGGTTGAATGCCGTTGCTTCCGTGTAACGACAAATTCTGCTTTAAAGAGTGTTTTGGTGTTTACGTGTTTTTGTGTTTTTGTGCTCGCGGTTG
The DNA here is from genome assembly GCA_963169325.1 of Bacteroidota bacterium. GTDB lineage: Bacteria > Bacteroidota > Bacteroidia > Chitinophagales > Saprospiraceae > M3007. The sequence goes on along the minus strand of CAUJEY010000077.1, from coordinate 120 downwards.
GCACGTAAACACTAAAACACGTAAATACTAAAACACCTAAAACCACTGGTGGCAATATGACGCAACACATCCTTTCTTCCTGATATTTTACTGCCATTTTGTCATTTTTTTTATCAAAAG
>CAUJEY010000076.1 GCA_963169325.1 Bacteroidota bacterium | reverse complement strand
TCGATTACCCACAAATCCGCATATTGATCCATCAGATGTCTCCCTTCGGTCGACATGACAAACAATTGAATATGAACTATTTATCCAGATTTCTCGCTGCGCTCGAAATTACCCGGATACGTCTGGCATTCCTAACGCAGTAAGGCCATGTGTTCCCGTGTTAATTTCGAGCGCAGCGAGAAATCTGGATAAATAGTTCATATTCAATTGTTTGTCATGTCGAGCGCAGCGAGACATCTGCTAAAAAATGTTGGATTTGTGGGTAATCGATAGCACTCAAACCAGAAACCTTCTAACCAGAAACCTTCTAACCAGAAACTCACTATATCTTATGCCCAAAACTGCACTAATCACCGGGGTAACCGGGCAGGACGGCGCTTATCTCGCCGAATTACTGTTGAAAAAAGGCTATATCGTACACGGTATCAAACGCCGTTCCTCGCTGTTCAACACCGAACGAATCGATCACCTGTATCAGGACCCGCACGTGGAACACAAAAATTTCATCCTCCACTACGGCGACCTGACCGACTCCACCAACCTCATCCGGATTGTACAGCAGGTGCAGCCGGATGAAATTTACAACCTCGGGGCCCAAAGCCACGTACAGGTCAGTTTTGAAACGCCGGAATACACGGCCAATGCCGACGCTATTGGCGCCCTGCGCTTGCTGGAAGCCATCCGGCTGCTGGGCCTTTCGGAAAAAACACGTTTTTACCAGGCATCCACCTCCGAATTATACGGCCTGGTGCAGGAGGTGCCGCAAACGGAAAAAACCCCGTTTTACCCGCGTTCGCCGTATGGCGTAGCCAAATTGTATGCCTATTGGATCACGGTCAATTACCGGGAAGCGTACGGCATGTATGCCTGCAACGGCATCCTGTTCAACCACGAAAGCCCCATTCGCGGCGAAACCTTCGTGACGCGCAAGATCACGCGGGCCGCAGCGCGTATTGCGATGGGCCTTCAGGACAAACTCTGGCTCGGCAACCTCGACGCCAAACGCGACTGGGGACACGCCCGCGACTACGTGCTGGCCATGTACCTGATGATGCAACAACCGGAACCCGAAGATTTTGTTATTGCCACCGGACAAACCACTTCCGTGCGCGATTTTTGCCGCATGGCCTTCCGGGAACTGGGCGCCGAACTCGAATTCACGGGCGAAGGAGCGGAAGAAAAAGGAATCGTCGCTGCGGTGCATAACCCGGAATTCGCCTTGCGCCCCGGCCAGGAGGTCATCGTGGTCGATCCCCGGTATTTCCGGCCCGCCGAGGTAGACCTGCTGATCGGCGACGCTACCAAGGCCCGCGAAAAATTAGGTTGGACACCGGCACATTCGCTCCAGGATTTGGTACAAGAAATGGTGCGCAGCGACGTGGGGGTTTTTCAGCAGGAAAAATTTCTGAAAGAAGGGGGTTTTAATGTTAAATCGCGGTTTGAGTAAATGAATAAAAACGCTAAAATCTACATCGCCGGTCACAACGGCATGGTCGGCTCGGCTATCCTCCGCAGGCTAAAAGCGGCGGGCTTTGAAAACTTTGTCCTCCGCAGTTCCCGCGAACTTGACCTGCGCAATCAGGCTGAAGTCCACGATTTTTTTCACCGCGAAAAACCGGACTACGTGTTTCTCGCGGCCGCCAAAGTAGGCGGCATCGTGGCCAACAACACCTACCGCGCCGAGTTTTTGTACGACAACCTGATGATCGAATCCAACGTCATACATTCGGCGTGGCAGCACAGCGTGGAAAAACTGTTGTTTCTCGGTTCCTCCTGTATTTATCCCAAACTGGCGCCGCAACCATTGAAGGAAGAATACCTGCTCACCGGTCTGCTCGAACCCACCAACGAACCTTACGCTATCGCCAAAATAGCGGGCATCAAACTATGCGATGCCTACCGCGCACAATATGGCTGCAATTTTATCTCCGTAATGCCGACTAACCTCTACGGCCCGAACGACAATTACCACCCTGAAAACAGCCATGTATTGCCGGCGTTGATCCGGAAGTTTCACGAAGCCAAGCGCGACGGCGCGCCTTTCGTTACCCTTTGGGGAACCGGCGCTCCCCTGCGCGAATTCCTGCACGTCGACGACCTGGCCGATGCCTGTTTCTTCCTCATGCAGCACTACGACGAACCGGGTTTTGTCAATATCGGCATCGGCGAAGATTTGCCGATTCTGGAACTGGCCCGGTTGGTGCAACGGATTGTCGGTTATACCGGTGAAATTCGACATGATTTGAGCAAACCCGACGGCACGCCGAGAAAACTGATGGATGTGAGCAAATTGACCGGATTAGGCTGGAAGGCTAAAATCGGTTTGGAAGAAGGGGTTAAGGGGGTTTATGAAGCGTATATTTTAAATAGAATTTAGTGTTTTCATGTTTGTGTGTTTTCGTGTTTTCGTGTTTTGGTGTTTAAGTACGCTCGTAGAGCACTAAAACAGGGAGGCACCAAAACACTAAAACACTCAAACATGAAAACACCAAAACACTCAACTACATATGCAACATTCCAACAACACATACATCGCCATCATGGCCGGCGGCGTTGGAAGCCGCTTTTGGCCGGGTAGCCGCGAGGCACGGCCCAAACAATTTCTCGACATGCTGGGCGTGGGTAAAAGCCTGCTGCGCCTTACCTTCGAGCGTTTTCTGCCGCTGTGCCCGGTCTCCAATATTTATATCGTCACCAATGCCGCTTACCGCGATCTGGTTAAACAACAATTGCCCGAACTCTCGGACGAGCAAATTCTGGGCGAGCCCAGCCGCAACAACACCGGCCCCTGCGTCGCCTATACTGCCTTTAAACTGGCCGGATTAAACCCGGATGCCAATATGGTGGTGGCGCCTTCCGATCATATCGTATTGAAAGAAGACGTTTTCCGGGAAAAAATCAGCCAGGCGCTGGATTTTGCCAGCCGGCACGACGCGCTCGTCACACTCGGCATCAAACCTTCGCGCCCCGATACCGGGTATGGTTATATCCAGTTTGAAACGGCCACTGAGCCGGGTATTTACAAAGTGGAGCGTTTTACCGAAAAACCCAAATTGCCCGACGCCGAGGCATTTGTCGCCTCCGGCAAATACGTTTGGAATGCCGGCATTTTTATCTGGAATGTTAAAAATGTGTTGAAGGCCTTTGAAACCCATTCCCCGGAAATTTTTCACATCCTGGAAAAAGGAGAATCCGTGTACAATACGCCACGGGAACAGGCTTTCATCAACGAACAATATCCAACCACGCCCAATATTTCCGTCGATTTTGCCATCATGGAGCAAGCGCCGAATGTATACACGATCCCGGCGGAATTCGGCTGGTCGGACCTGGGTACCTGGGCCAGCCTGCACCTCGAATGCCCGAAAGACGAACAGGGCAACGTGCTCCAGGGCGATCATATCCTGGCTTTGAACGTGCGCGACTCCTTAGTGCGGGCGCCGAGCGGCAAATTGGTCGTCATCAAAGACCTCTCCGATTACATCGTGGTAGACGAGCCGGATGCCCTGCTGATCTACCCAAAATCGAAAGAACAGGAGATCAAACAGGTCACTATAGCCGTCAAAGAGCGGTTTGGGGAGACTTTTCTTTAGTTTAAAGAAAAAATAATTCGTTTCCGTTTGGCGCATAAAAGAGTTTGTCTACTTTAGCCCCTGTAATTTTTAATCCGCTAATCTTATACACCTGTGTTTGTACCGTCCTGGGCCTGTATTATCGTCAAACATACATAAACAGCAGCACCGTGAGACAGTACCAATCAATCACCGTTCACCCTGAGATCCAAGATGGAGCGCCGGTATTTAGTGGAACCCGGGTTCGAATTGAAACCTTTTATGATTTTATGCGTATTGGCGTAAGCGTAAACGAGTTTCTCGATGAATTCCCGTCCATAACCCGTGATCAGGCGTTGGAAGTGTATGATCTGGTAAAGAATCAATATAGTCTTGATCAGATCAAATCACTCGCCGATGGGCCCGTAGCCCATGGTCAATCCTCGTCCACACGAATTTATGCTACGAATCGGTAATATTTAATGCCCTTTCTATTACTGCGCCATTAGTCGGACACGGCTAATGGCGCAGTTTTTTTTAGCGATTTTTTTGCTTGCTTGTGTGCCGCCATTTTTGACGGAATCTTCTTAAATCCAGGTGTCATGCTGTAAGCATCTGCTTAAATATGCAACTGGATTTTCCATTAAAAACGGACAAATGTGTCCCGATTTAACGCAAAATGGTGATAACCGCTTGGCCAGATGCTTACAGCGTGACACCCGGTTTAGGGTAGATTTCGGTAGCCAAGAAACTAAAAAGGGAGGCACATTTACCCCCGTCTTTGAAACACCCCTATGCTGTAAGGCATAACAATTTCAAAAAATTGAAACCGGTTAAAAAAATCCTACTCGTAGCCAATACCGCCTGGAATCTGTGGAACTACCGGCAATCTCTTATCCGGGCCCTGACACAATCCGGATACACGGTAGTTTTGGTGGCGCCCGACGACCGGTTCCGGGATTTGTTGCTTCAAATTCCGGGCGTTCGTTTTATCGCCTTGCGGCATCTTTCCCGCAAAGGTTTGTCGCCGCTGCAAAATTTAAAACTACTGTTGGAACTGTCCCGGATTTTCCGGCAGGAGAAACCGGATATTGCGCTGTTATACACGGTAAAACCCAATATCCTGGGCAATTTTGCCGCTGAACTTGCCGGCGACTTCAAAACCGTTTCCGTGGTGGAAGGGCTGGGCTATAGCGGCTCCGCAGCGGCCCGCTGGCGCTGGTTGGCGGCCCTGCTGTACCGGCTGGCGCTGCGCAAAACGCAAAAAGTCGTTTTTCTCAACCGGGACGATTGCCGGGAATTTTTGAACAAACATTTGATCCGGCCGGCGCAAGCGCAAATCATTCCCGGCCCCGGAATTGATTTGAGTCATTTTCAGCCTGCCGGGAATCCCCCGGCTGATCCGGTCGTCTTTTTATTTTCCGGACGACTGTTGTCAGAAAAGGGTATCCGCGAATTTGCCGAAGCGGCAAAGTTGTTGCACCGGGAAAACGTGCGGGCTATTTTCCGGATTTTGGGCGCGCCCGACCCGGGCAATCCGGCATCCATCCACAAGGTCGAGGTCGCTGGCTGGGCAGCGGAAGGTTTCCTCGAGTATCTGGGCAGCGCCGACGACGTGCGGCCGGCCCTGGCGGAAGCCCATGTGCTCGTACTCCCTTCTTTTTACCGCGAAGGCGTGCCCCGCTCCGTACTGGAAGCCATGGCGATGGGTAAAATCATCATCACCACCGACACGCCTGGGTGCCGGGATACGGTAGACGACGGGAAAAACGGATTCCTTGTGCCGCTACGCGATGGAAATGCGCTCTCAGATGTCATGCAGCGAGTATTACAACTCATGCCGGAAGAACGGTTGGAAATGGGTGCCAGAAGCATTCGGAAGGTGAAAGAAGAATTTAGCGATGAGATTGTAATACCGCTATACGTTACACTCCTGGAATCGTTGGGAAGAAACTAATATTTTAATACGTCCAACAAGCCAAGTTTTATTTTTCGAAGATCCTCCTCCTCTACTTCTCCTAATTTCTTAACTAATCGGGAGGCATCAATCGTCCGAATTTGAAATACAATCACTTCAGAGTCAATGCTCAAGCCATTAGTCTTGCTTTTAGTTAAGGTAATGCAGCCGGGATAATGTTTAATTTTGGAGGAAAGCGGACACACAATACCCATATTCAAATGATTGTTCATCGAGTTGCCGCTAATCACTACAACGGGACGCACTCCCCGTTGCTCACTGCCTTTCACTGGATTCAAATCGACCAGCCAAACCTCTTTTTGTTTCATAACCGGTCGATTAAGGCAAGGTATTCGGACATTCCTTCCTCCACCATTTGGCCGATTTCTTCATCTGCTGCGGCGCGTTTGAAACCATTGGCAAACTCCTGACGCTTCATTTCTTCCAGATGTTTCCGTAATGAAACCTCAATTATCTTGTTTTTAGGAATTTTTAACCGCAGCGATAATTCGTTTAATTGCCTGATCAATTCAACCGGCAGTGTGCTGGTATAAGATGTAGTCGTTTTCATCTTAAAAAGATTTATACATACGATTTGCAAATATAAATTAGAAAGATGAATTATTCAAATTACATCCGCGCCGGCATTTCAATCCCCAATAAACTCATGCCCGATAACAAAACCTGCCCCACTGCCTTGCTCAATTGCAAGCGGAAAGCCTTCGCCTCGGGGCTGTCTGCATTAAAGATGGATTGTTCGTGCCAGAAGCGGTGGTAACTTTTGGCTAAGTTGTAGCAAAAGTTGGCCAAGTGCGAAGGATCATATTCCCGGGCCGCAGCCAACACAACCTCCGGGTATTCGTGCAGCGCCTTCAGCAGTTCTTTTTCCTCCGCTTGAAAATCAGTATAATTTTTCGCCGGGGTTAAGTCAACGCCTTCTTTTTCCACCCGTTGCATCAAACCGTTGATCCGCACATAAGAATATTGAATATACGGGCCGGTTTGCCCTTGCAGGTCGACGGATTCCTCCGGGTTGAAAATCATTTTTTTCCGGGGATTCACCTTGGTCATATAAAACTTCAGGGCGCCCATACCGATCTTGCGGATATCTTCCGAGCGGCCGGCCGGGTCGGTGTCCGTCAATTCGGAATCTCTTCCCCGCGCATTTTCCCAGGCAAGGCTGACCACTTCTTCCATCAAATCGTCGGCATCTACCACAGTGCCTTCCCGTGTTTTCATACGGCCGGTGGGCAGTTCCACCAATCCGTAAGAAAGGTGATGCAACCCATCAGCATAGGGCTCGCCAAGGCGTTTCAGCACTTCAAACAGGACGACGAAGTGGTAGTTCTGTTCATCGGCTACCACGTACACCATTTTTTCGCAGTCAAAATCGTGGTACCGCATACGAGCCGTGCCAATATCCTGCGTGATATACACCGAGGTGCCGTCGGCGCGCAGCACTACTTTTTGGTCGTAACCGGCATCGGTGAGGTCCACCCAAACAGAACCGTCGTCTTTGCGGAAAAAAACGCCTTTTTTCAGGCCGTCTTCCACGATGTCTTTGCCCAGCAGATAGGTATCGCTTTCGTAGTACAATTTGTCAAAAGCGACGCCGAGTTTGCCGTAGGTTTCATCAAAGCCGGAATACACCCAGTTGTTCATTTGGCGCCAGAGCGCCACGGTGTCGGGGTCGCCGGCTTCCCATTTCAACAACATCTCCCGCACCTCTGCGCCCAGTTGGGAGTGCTCATTGAACCACTTGTTTTTATATTCTTTAAAAAAGTCTTTCTCCGCCTGTTCGGGTTTGTGTTTTTCGGCAAAAAATCCCTGCGCCGCATCGGTTTGTTGCCAAATCTCGTATTCCGCCTTGGTCTTGTTTTCAAACATCACGTAGAAGTCGCCGACAAAATGGTCTCCTTTGACCCCTTCCGATTCCGGCGTTTTGCCTTCTCCGAATTTTTGCCAGGCAAGCATACTTTTACAAATCGCCACGCCGCGATCGTTCACGATTTGGGTTTTGACCACATCGTAGCCGACGGCGTCGAGAATGCGGCTGCAAGTCCAGCCCAACAGGCAATTGCGCACGTGCCCGAGGTGAAGGGGTTTGTTCGTATTCGGACTGGAATACTCTACCATCACTTTGCGACCGTTGCGGGGTTGCCGGCCAAAATCCGGATCGGTAAGCGCCGATTGCAGGAAGTTTTGCCAAAATGCCGGACTGAGTTCGAGATTCAGAAATCCTTTAATGGTGTTAAAACCGGCTACTTCCGCCACATTTTTTTGCAAAAAATCGCCAATCTCGGCGCCGGCAGCATCCGGGGCTTTTTTGGCTATTTTGACAAAAGGAAAAATAACGACCGTATAATCGCCGGTAAATTCACCGGGTGTGGTGTTTACCTGAACCTTGCCGGCCTCTACTGTTTCACCGTATAATTGCCCGACAGCAAGGGCAACGGCGTTTTGGAGGGTTTCGATAATTGTCATATTTTAAAATTTGAGCGCGCAAAGGTATCGCTTACCTTGCAGGCTGAAAACATTTTACCAAACATGCGCCTTTTTTTCCGCTTTCTGTTCTTGCTCTTCCCTTTCGGCCTCTTTGCCCAGGCCGGTGAATTCCCCATGCAAACCATTTCCCTGGACGATCTTTCTGCATTCCGTCCGGCCAAATCCAACTGGCGGATCGCCGGTGGCGCTTCTGCCGACCTGAATAAAGACGAAACGTTGACGGCCACGCCCGGCGCCGGTGTCCTCGTGAACCTGCCCGACGCACAAAACCGGGACAACCTGCTTTTTGGCTTCGAACACGGCGATCTCGACCTGGAACTGGAGGTCATGATGGCCCGGCATTCCAACTCCGGCATTTACCTGCAAGGTCGCTACGAGGTACAATTGCTCGACAGTTGGGGCAAAAAACACCCCACGTTCGGTGACATCGGCGGTGTGTACGAGCGCTGGGACGATAACAAGCCCGAGGGGCAAAAAGGTTTCCAGGGTATCCCGCCAAAATTAAATGCCGCCCGCGCGCCCGGCTTGTGGCAACGCCTGCGCATCGAGTTTCAGGCGCCGCGTTTTGACGCTTCCGGGAAAAAAACGGCCAATGCCCGCCTGGTCCGGGTAACGCTGAACGATGTAGTCATCCAGGAAAATGTGGAACTGACCGGTCCCACGCGCGGCCCTGCAGGCAAGGGCGAGGTTGCCATGGGCGCTATCATGATCCAAGGCGACCATGGCCCGGTGGCGTTTCGCAACATCCAGTACCGCGCTTATGGCGGCTCGCCAGTTCAGATTGCCAGTTTGAAATACCGCTATTTTGCCGGCGAACACGATTTACTGCCCGATTTTTCCAAACTCAAAGCTGACGCCGCAGGCGCTGCGGAAGGACTGACCTGGGAACACGCCAAAGGCGACAACGATTTCGCCCTGAACTTTACCGGTAATCTACTGGTACCTGAAAGTGGCAAATACGCCTTCAACCTTACGTCCAACGGCAATAGTCTGCTGATTATCAATGGTGATACCGTCATTGGGCAAGCCTGGTGGACGCGCTCGGGAAGCGCAATATTACCGGCCGGTTCTGTTCCTTTTGAACTCAGTTATTGTAAAAACGTATCGTGGGTGGAGCCCGCGCTGGCCCTGTTTGTGGAAGGCGCACAATTCCGTCCGCACCCGTTACACCTGCCAAGCGCTTTCACGGCGTCCAGGCCGACGAATCCTATCCTGCTCCAACCAGGTAGGGAAACGGAGGTGTTGCGCAGTTTTATCAATATCCCGCAAGGGGGAAAAACCAAACGAATTGTTCACGCCGTATCCGTCGGTTTCCCCGATGATCTGAGTTATTCCTACGATCTCGACAACGGCGGCCTGGTACAGGTTTGGAAAGGCGGATTTCTCGATTGCACCCCCATGTGGAACGACCGGGGCGACGGCTACGCTGATCCGCTTGGCAGCGTATTGTTGTTTGGCGATGCCCCGCAAATAGGCCAGGCCGGTAATACCTGGCCCGATACGCTTGCTGTCTCCGCCAACTACCGCTTTAAAGGATATCAGCTGGACGCAAAGGGTTATCCAGCCTTCCATTACTCGGTGCTTGGGCTGGAGGTGACCGACCGCTTCAGCCCACAGGAAGACGGAAAATGGCTCGCTCGCGAATTAAATTTTAAAGGAAACAGAACCGGATTGCAATTCCGGCTGGCTGCCGGCAAAAAAATCGTCCCGGTTTCGGCTGACACCTGGGCTGTGGACGACTACAAATTTTATATTCAACTGCCCGCAGGAATAAAACCCGAAATCCGCCAAACGGCCGGTGGCCAGGAAATGGTGCTTCCGGTATTGGAAAACATTCAATATTATATCATCTGGTAATGACTATGCTCCGCAATATATACGTATTCAGCCTGCTTATGCTCGGCCATGCCCTGGGCGCCCAAACTGCGGCCGCAACCGGCAATCTTCCCACGGAAAACGATTATTACAAAATCATCACTTTGCCGGTACCGGAAGGCGTTCAGTTAGAGGTCGGCGGCCTGACGGCTTTGCCCACCGGGAGCCTGGCCGCCGCCACCCGTCGGGGCGATGTGTGGATCATCGATAACCCTTCGATGGCCGGTGGCGCCACACCGCGATACACCCGTTTTGCGCAGGGGTTGCACGAAGCCCTGGGCCTCGCATACCTCGACGGTGCACTATACACGGCGCAACGCGGCGAACTCACCCGTTTGCTGGACGCAGACGGCGACGGCCGGGCTGACAGGTATGATGCCGTTTTTAGTATTCCAATCAGCGGCAACTACCACGAGTACACTTTCGGCCCCAAAGTGGCCCCCGACGGTAGCATGTTCGTCACCTGCAACGTCGGCTTTGGTAGTCCGGAGTGGTGGCGCGGCCAGAGCTTCGTGCCCTGGCGCGGCTGGACACTTCACATTTTCCCCGACGGCCGCATGGAGCCCTGGGCGACCGGCATGCGTTCGCCTTGCGGCATCGGCATGCTCGACGGCGAATTTTTCTACGCCGACAACCAGGGCGACTGGATGGGCAGCGGCGGTGTAGTGCACGTGGAACGGGGCGACTTCGCCGGCCATCCCGCCGGGTTGCGCTGGGCCGACCGGCCGGAATCACCCGTTAAAGTGCGGCAAGATGATATTTATTATCGCGCCGGCCCGCGCTTTAGTCCGCCGGGAAAAGCCATTAAACCGGAAAATATTCCGGATGAAAAACCCCTGCCCCTCTTTGCCGTGGCAGCGGAAGTGCCGGGGATAAAAACGCCTGCCGTTTGGCTGCCACACGGTATCCTCGGTATTTCTACCTCGGAGATTATAGCGGATACCACAGCCGGCGGGTTTGGGCCGTTTGCCGGACAAATATTCGTCGGCGATCAAGGACAAAGTAAAATTGACCGCGTGTTTCTGGAAAAAGTAAAAGGCGTGTGGCAGGGCGCTGCATTTGCCTTTCGCGAAGGATTTCAGTCGGGTGTGCTGCGCATGTGCTGGGGCAACGACGGAGCCATGTATGTGGGTCAAACCAACCGCGGCTGGGGCTCCACCGGCAAAGACCCCTGGGGATTACAACGGATGGTGTGGAGCGGAAAAACACCCTTTGAAATGAAAACCGTGCGCGCTATGCCCGACGGTTTTGAGATCACGTTTACCCAGCCGGTGGATAAAACAAGCGCCGGCAATCCGGATAGTTACCAGATTACCGGATTCATTTACAAATACCACCCGGTGTACGGCAGTCCGGTGGTGAACGATAAGGAACACCTCGTGCATGCAGCCGTTGTTTCAAAAGACGGCCTGAGTGTTCGTATTGTGGCCGACAGTCTGCGGGAATACTATATCCATGAAATCAAGGCGGAGGGGGTGCGTTCTTATCAGGACGGATTCCCCTTGTTGCACAACACGGCTTACTACACGCTGAACCGTATTCCCGATGGCGATAAACTGGATGTTCCCAGGCTAAAAACGAAACCCGCGGCGGCGCATCAGCATACTATGAAGAATATGACGGCGGGTACACCGGATGCGCCCAAAACAGCCGCCAAACCTGCTGCCCAATCGCAAAGCAAACGAAATACCCGGAAACCTGCCGATTGGAGTGCTGTGGATCAAATGATTACCATTGGCACCCTGCCGGGGCTCAAATACAACCGCACCCTCATTACGTTGAAAACGGGCAGCCGCGTCAAGTGGACCTTGAGCAACAACGACGATATGCCCCACAACCTGGTTATCGTAAAACCCGGCACGGCGGATGCCGTCGGCGCCGCGGCGATGAATCTGGGGCTGAAAGGCCAGGAGTTATCGTATATACCCAAATCCGCCGATGTATTGTACCACACCCGGCTCACACCGCCAGGCGCTGTCGATTCAATTTACTTTGTAGCGCCGGCGCCCGGCGATTATACTTTTGTGTGTACGGTGCCCGGGCATGCGCAGATTATGCGTGGAGTGCTGCGGGTGACGAATTAGGTTTGCAGTAACTATACCCGGCGGAAGGTGGTTTCCGCCTCGCTTGGTGTTTTCACCAAGCGACTTTACGCTGGGCTGCTTGTTGAAAACACCAAGCAGGGCGGAAAAGGATAGCGCTCCCAAGGTTTTTCCGCCTCGCTTGGTGTTTTCACCAAGCGACTCTACGGTGGGCTGCTTGGTGAAAACACCAAGCAGGGCGGAAAATACGGAGTGCTAAAAAGCAACTCGTTATGAAAAGAAACATTCAATTCATATCAGCCCAAACGATTACCCCCGACAGCATTCTGATTCGAGAAGACGCGTTGGTCGTTGAAGAGCCGCTCGAAATCCGGATCAGTCACGGAGCGGGCGCGCAACGCAGGCGGTTGTCGGTGGCCGTTACCATGCGAACGCCGGGTGAGGATGATGACCTCGCCACCGGTTTTTTGTTTACCGAAGGTATTATTCAGGATGCCCGGCAGGTGCTGGCAATAAAATGGCTGGAAGAAAACACCATACTCGTCGAGCTTCAGCCCGGTTTGCAGGTGGATGAAGCGCGTTTAACGCGACACCTGTTTACTTCCTCCAGTTGCGGGGTTTGTGGTAAAGCATCGCTGGATGCCGTGCAGACGGTCGTCTGTTATTTCCCGAGTGTCGGATGGCCGAGGGTGACAAGGGAAGTGCTTTTTACCTTGCCGGATACGTTGAGGGCGGCACAAACGACATTTGAAACCACCGGCGGGCTACATGCCGCCGGCTTGTTTGATGCCGGCGGCAAGTTAATATGGCTACGCGAAGATGTAGGCCGGCATAATGCCGTGGACAAAGTGATCGGCGCCGCTTTGCGCGACGGAAGTCCCCTACCCTTTCGGGACAACCTGCTGATGGTCAGCGGGCGCGCGGGATTCGAACTGGTACAAAAAGCCGCTATGGCAGGTTTGCCCCTGCTGGCAGCCGTCGGAGCGCCATCCAGCTTGTCGGCTGAGTTGGCCGCTAATTCAGGCATGACATTAGTGGGATTCCTGCGCGGAGAGCGGTTTAATGTTTACAGCCACCCGGAACGGATTTCCCGTTAGAACCCCCAGGTGATGCCGAAGCGATATTGCCAGGGATTTTCCACGGCATTGATATCCTGGCCGACATAGAAGTCGTACATGATGGAAATTTCCTGACCGAACCCGCCTTCGCCGTTGGAGAAGTTGTAGCCCAGGCCAACGTATTGCGCCGGCCGGGTCCGTTTGCCTTTATCAATGCCATTGAAATCTTCGTAGAGGTATTGATCCGTAACCGTTCCCAGTTCCCCCTGCACAAAAAGCCCTTTAAATATCTTTACCCGGGCAAACAAACTCAGTTCGACATCGAACAGGTTGTACGTGCCGAGACCCTGATATTTAACGGAAGTGTAATCGATGGAAATCCGGGGGCCGGCGGAGAGTGGGCCGATAATTTTATAACCTACCATTGGCGAAAGCGCAAAACCGAATTGCGAATACCCGAAGCCGCTGCCGAATCCAAGGCCGATACCGCCGCCATACCAGAGATGGTCTTTCAGGGAGTAATCTGATTCGCCCTTCTTTTTCTTCTTTTTCTTCTTCTTCTTAAAGTCTGAATAGTCGTCTTGATAATTCAGGACATTCGGGTTGTCCAGGGTATTCATGACAAATGATTCCTGTGCGGTGGCTTTGGGGAGGAAAGAAAGCCCAAGCATCAGGAGCATAAAAACGGAAAAAAAGCGCAGTTGCTTCATAATTAACATTTTAGAATCTTTCGAACAGATGATTGTCTGGATAAAACGGATGGAAGACGTTTTTGTGCTGCCAATGGTTGCATGAGGCATCTTCGCTCCTGATGGTAATTGCCAAAAAAAATCGTCAGGTTTATGACGAAATTATCAATTTAGCAAGGTTCTGAAACCCATTTCACGGCACATAGTTTAATTTCGCCCGCTGAAATCGCACCCCGCGTTTGCCACAAAGAAACGGTGTTTATTAAATTCCTTCCAGCCAAACTGATTTCCATTTTTTCAAAAGCCGATTTTGCAAGGTAACAAGCAACCCTGTGTTGTTCATTTTCGTACTTAATACCTTTATTGTTTTCAAACCAAACCTGAATATGCTGTACAATTTACGTTTGTTTTCCCGGCTAATGTTTTTACTGCCGGTGCTTCTTTCATTTGGGTTAAATGCACAAAATTTTTCTGGCGAACGCAAACAAATCATTGCCCCTGCCGAATTGAACAAAGTGCTCACCCACTGGGAAATATACCGCTTAGACCCTCTTCAGATTAAAAAATACCTGAATGAAAATGGAAACAGCGCGTCGTTAAACCTGCAAATCGGCGAACACGACTGGCGCCTGTACCTGGAACCGAGTAAAGTATTATCACAGCATTACACGCTCCAGATATCCACCGATGAAGGCGTCATTGTAATGCCACGAACTGATTACCGGGCATTCAGGGGGACGAATCTGGATCACGGCGGATCAGTGCGTCTCACTTTAGACCAGGACTTTATTCACGGGTATATCATGGACGGCACAGAGCGATACTACCTGGAGCCGCTTTGGTACCACCAAAAAGATGCCGATCGCAACCTGTTTTTGTTTTACTCCGAAAAGGACGTTATCTACGATCAGGGGGCTACCTGTATCGAATTGGCCGCAGAGGAAGAAGGTGGGCATGTTCCGGATGTAATCGGAAAAACCAAGGATATTTCATCTCCGGAATTATTGGCCTGTCACGAACTGGAAATAGCCATTGCTTCAGATAATTCCATGTTCGACAAATACGGTTCCGTCAGCGCGGTGGAACTCCATAACATCGCGGTCATCAACGATGTACAGGGCGACTATACGGGTAACTTTAACCATGATATAGAATTCGTCATCGTGACGCAATTTGTCGTAACCGGAACAGATCCCTGGACGACTTCTACCGATGCCGGCCAATTGCTTGGTTCTTTTCGTAACTGGGGTAATGCCGGCAATTTCGGTGTTGCTTTTGATAATGGGGAATTGTGGACCGATCGCGATTTTGACGGTGCCACGGTCGGAATCGCCTATGTTGGCGGTATTTGTAATACAAACAAATACCATTGCTTGCAGGACTATACTTCCAATGCAAATTTGCTGCGGTGCATGACTTCACACGAATTGGGGCATAATTTCAACTCCGGACATGACCTTGGCGCGGGCGTATGTCCGCCCAACTTCATTATGTGTCCGTTTGTAAACAGCAGCACGGAGTGGAGTACGCAATCCACCAATGTAATCAACAGTTACATGCAGACACGTATCAACAACGGCTGCCTGGGCCCATGCAGTTCCGGACCGCCGTTGGTGGCCGATTTTACCTGGGAACCCAACCCCGCCTGCGTAGGGCAATCGGTTCAATTCACCGACGCTTCATCGGGTAACGTGACCGGGCGCAGCTGGAGTTTCCCTGGCGGTTCCCCACCTAGTTCAACACAAACTAACCCGGTTGTTACCTGGGGCACTCCCGGCACTAAAAACGTCACCCTCACGCTTACCGGCGGAGGCGGGCCTGCATCGACGATGAAACAGGTAATCGTCAACCCGGTTCCAACAGCTAACTTTACCTATTCTTATAGCGGACTGACGTACACGTTTACCAGTTCTTCTACAAACGCTTCCACTTACTTCTGGGATTTCGGCGACGGCCTGGGCAGCAGTCTCGATCCAAACCCGGTGTACACCTACCCACAGGCCGGTATTTATACCATAACCTTAACGGTTGAAAATAGCTGCGGCACCTCTACCAAAACCGTCCTGGTCAATACGGTACCCACAGCCGAGTTTTCCGCATCCCCCACCTCAGGTTGCGCCACACTCACAGTTGCATTTACCAACGAATCGTCCAGCAACGCCGGCACTTTCTCCTGGCAGTTTCCGGGCGGACAACCGGCTACTTCCAACCTCACGAACCCTGTCGTGCAGTATAGCACATCGGGAACCTACCCCGTTACGTTGACCGCTGTGAACGGCTCCGGTTCAAACAGCATTACCAAAACCGGTTATATCACAGTTCAAATTATAGCTACTTCCGGTTTTACCTACACTATTAACGGTCAAACCGTCAGTTTTACCAATACCTCCGTTGGCGCCACATCCTATTTATGGAACTTCGGCGACGGCCAAACCAGTACGCTGGCCAGCCCGTCACACACCTACGCCACAGGGGGTGTGTACACCGTCACCCTGAGTTCCACCAACGATTGCGGAACCACTACTTCTACCCAAACCATCTCTCTGCTGGCGCCGCCAACGGCAAGTTTCACCGCCACTCCGACAAGCGGTTGCGGTCCGCTCACGGTACAATTCACCAGCACTTCGGGGGGAAGTCCCACTACGTACGACTGGTCGTTCCCCGGCGGAACCCCCGACTCGTCGGCTGCCGCTAACCCAACCGTTGTGTATAATACACCCGGTACTTACACCGTATCACTGACGGTAAGTAATACCCTTGGGTCAAATACGGCTACCCAACCCGGCTTTATTACCGTAAACGCCGGGCCGACGGCCGGATTCACCAGTTCCACCAACGGTGCAACCGCTTCGTTTACCAATACTTCGGGGAACGCGGTATCCTATACCTGGAATTTTGGCGACGGCCAAAATGCTACGACACAAAACCCGACGCACACCTACGCCGCCGATGGCACGTATACCGTAACACTCACCGCCACAAATCCTTGCGGCACGAACACCTTTACCCAAAACGTAACGATCCTGACACCGCCCACGGCTGCTTTCACGGCAACGCCGCTCAGCGGTTGCGGGCCGCTGACGGTACAGTTTACCAGTAATTCGTCGGCCAACGCAGTGACTTATAACTGGTTGTTCCCGGGCGGAAACCCGGCGAGTTCCAGCGCGCAAAACCCAACGGTGGTTTACAATACCCCGGGCACTTACACCGTCACGTTAACCGTCTCTAACGGCGCCGGAAGCAATACCGCGGCGCAACAGAGTTATATCACGGTTAACCCCGGCCCGACGGCAGGATTCACCAGTTCCGTCAACGGCGCTACGGTTTCGTTTACCAATACCTCCGGAAATGCCGTTTCATACAGTTGGGCCTTTGGCGACGGGCAAACGAGTACGGCCCAGAACCCGACACATACATACGCCGCCGACGGTACCTTCACGGTAACACTTACCGCCACCAACCCCTGCGGCGCAGCTACCTTTACCCAAACAGTCGTGATCGTTACGCCGCCAACGGCAGCGTTCATCGCAACCCCCACCAGCGGATGTGGTCCGCTGACAGTACAGTTTACGAGCAATTCGTCGGCCAATACCGTAACCTATAACTGGTCGTTCCCGGGTGGAAATCCGGCGAATTCCAGCGTCCAGAATCCAACGGTGGTGTACAACACGCCGGGCACTTACGCCGTGACGCTAATCGTGGGTAATGCCGCCGGCAGCGATACGACGATATTAGCCAATTATATCACCGTAAACCCGGGTCCCACTGCCGGATTTACCAGTTCAACTAACGGCGCAACTGCCACGTTTACAAACACTTCAATCAACTCCAATACTTACAGTTGGAATTTCGGCGACGGGCAAACCAGTACCACGCAAAACCCGACGCATACATACGGCAGCGACGGTACGTACACCGTAACCCTCACGGCCACCAATGCCTGTGGAACGAATACATTTACTCAAACGGTTACTATTCTGACGCCGCCCACGGCCGGGTTTAGCGCTTCGCCGATTTCCGGCTGCGGCCCGCTGACGGTACAATTTACCAACGGTTCCTCTGCTAACGCGACTTCCTACAGCTGGTCCTTCCCGGGTGGAACACCGGCATCATCGACCGCACAAAACCCGTCGGTGACTTACGCAACTCCGGGTAATTATTCGGTTACGCTGACCGTGAGTAACGGCGCAGGTAGCAACACATCGACCCAAACGAACTATATCACCGTAAATCCCGGCCCTACTGCCGGGTTTACCAGTTCGACCAGCGGAGCAACCGCCACGTTTACCAATACTTCCGTTAATGCAGCCACGTACAGCTGGGATTTTGGAGACAACAGCAGCAGCACCACGCAAAATCCGGCCCACACGTACGCCAACGACGGAACCTACACCGTAACGCTCACGGCAACAGGCCCTTGCGGTATAGCCACCTTTACGCAAACCGTGGTGATCATCACCTCGCCCAACGCAGGGTTTACGGCGAACACCACGATCGGTTGCGGCCCCTTGACGGTGCAGTTTCAGGATTTGTCGTCCGGCAATACCACCGGCTGGGAATGGTCGTTCCCGGGCGGCTCCCCCACCTCCTCCACGGTGCAAAACCCTGTGGTGACATACAACACACCGGGCACCTACACGGTAACATTGGTAGCCTCCACGGCAGCCGGCAGCAACACCTTTACCCAGCAAAACTTTATTGTCGTACAGCCGCTTCCGATAGCGGGATTTACCGCCGGCACCAACGGCGGCCCGACAGTAACGTTTACCAATACTTCACAAAATGCTGCTTCATACCTGTGGGACTTTGGCGACGGCAGCACCGGTAATACCGCCAATCCGACGCATACCTACACCGCCGACGGAACTTACACCGTGACCCTGACGGCAACAAACAATTGTGGCTCGATGACCTTCACCCAAACGGTGACGGCAGTGACCATTCCGCAGGCAGCCTTTACGCCCAGTGTAACTGCCGGTTGTTTCCCGCTCGCGGTGCAATTCAGCAACCAATCCAGCGCGAATACAACCGCTTTTTCATGGAACTTTGAAGGAGGGACTCCCGAAACATCCACAGAAGCGAATCCTTCGGTCACGTTCAACCAACCCGGCGTTTATCAGGTTACGCTCACGGTCAGCAATACGGCCGGTACCGCCACCGCCACTTCATCCATCACGGTAAATGGTTTGCCGTCCGCCGGATTTACCTCCCAAACCGCAGGCCTTTCCATCATCCTGACCAATACCTCCGGGAATGCCGATACGTATTTCTGGGACTTTGGCGACGGCAGCAATAGCACGCAGGCTAATCCAACACACGATTATACCTTCCCGGGCATGTACACGGTGAAATTACGCGCCGAAAATGCCTGCGGTTCGACGGAGTTCAGCCAGACCATTGAGATTGTCGGATCTGCGCCGATCGCAGCATTCTCGGCCAGTGAATTAAAAGGTTGCGTGCCCTTTTCGGTTCAGTTTAGCGATCAATCGGCCGGCAATCCGACGTCCTGGGAATGGACGTTCCCGGGGGGAACGCCGACTACTTCCACGGCACAAAATCCGTCGGTCACCTACTCCGGAACCGGCAATTATTCCGTGACTTTGGTTGTAACGAATGCTTTTGGAAACAATACGACCACCCAGGCCAACTACATCTCGGTGATCGATGCGCCACAAGCCGGATTTTCCTACCAAACCAGTCAACTGACTGTTCAGTTCAACAATCTCTCGTTGAATGCCGACAATTATTCCTGGAATTTCGGCGACGGCAGCACCAGCACAGAGGCCAATCCTTTACATATCTACCCGGCGCCCGGCACGTACACGGCGGAACTGACGGTGTCGAATGCCTGTGGCGCCGCCACTTTGCAGCAAATGATCACGCTATCTTCCGGAATCGGAGAAGTTACGTGGCTGGAGCATTTCCGCCTGTACCCGAACCCGACCGGCGGTATTTTTACCGTTGAAATGAACGGAGACGCCCGGGACGAACTGGAGTTTGTGCTTTACAATGCGATCGGCCAATTGCAGAAACGCGAAATAGCTGATTTCGGCACCGGCGAACTGAAACGCAACTTCGACTTTTCGCAACTGCCTGCAGGTATGTACACGCTGCAAATTCGGTCCGGCGCATCGGCCATGCAGGTTAAGGTGGTGATTCAGCGGTAAGCGGGGCGTCTCCCGCAGGTTTTTTGCCTCCCGTAGGTTTTTTGTCTCCCACAGATTTCGCAGATTTCCGCAGATTTTTTTTAAAAATTATGGAAAGAATAATCTGCGGAAATCTGCGAAATCTGCGGGAGACAGAAAATCTGCGGGAGACAAAAAAATCTGCGGGAAAAGTTAACAAATTGAAAACCAAAAGCCTGTGCATCGTTTTAAACCAAGTCCGGCACTAATTTTGCCCCCCTAAATTAAATTTCTTATGAAAAGTATCCAGGTTATTTTGGCGGTCTTGTTATTCGCGGCATTGGCGACTCCCGTTGTCGCCCAAAAAATGAAAATTGGTGATCCCACAAAAAACAACGGAAAAGTGGAATTTGAACCGATGCAAATCGAAACCGGCGAAATCCCTTACGGCGTTCCGATCGAACGCGCTTACAGCGTTAAAAATGTGAGTGATGAAGACCTGATCATTCTGGACGTAAAAAGCGGCTGCCACTGCACGGTCGTTGATTGGCCCAAAGAGCCGTTGAAGCCCGGCCAGTCCGCCAGTATCAAAATTACCTACGACGCCCTCAAAGAAGGGCAGTTCTACAAAATTGTTTCGGTCAACACGAATTTTGACCCTGAAGTAGGCGTAGGTTTGTCGATGGTCGGCACGGTGTTACCTAAATGAGTTTTGAGTTTTGAGTTTTGAGTTTTGAGTTTTGAGTTTTGAGTTTTGAGTTTTGAGTTATCTTGCTCGGCATAACTCGAAACTCGAAACTCAAAACTTATTAAAAGTGTCTCGTAAACAATTACTCCGCAGAATAGCGCTCGGCGCAACAGCCTTGATTGCGCTCTATTTTCTGATTTTGTTTGTTCACGGTTGGTACACCGACTGGCAACCGGAAGGACGAACCGATCTTCCGGTGATTCAGAAGGCACAAACAAAAGCTTTAGCCGACAGTGTTTTATCCTTTGTGATCTGGAACGTCGGCTTTGGCGGCCTGGGCGCCGAGTCCGATTTTTTTTACGATGACGAAGGGATGTGGTTTTCGGGCAACAGCATGGTGCGCGCATCGAAATCCATGGTAGAAAAAAACCTGCGTGGCGCCGTCGAATTTTTACAACAAACGAAGGCCGATTTTTTTCTGTTGCAAGAAGTGGACGTCCTCTCAGACCGAAGTTACCGGATTCCACAATTTGAGGCGTATTGCCGGGCCTTGACAGGCTTTGCAGCCACCATGGCTACCAATTACCGCTGCGACCGTGTCCCCATTCCTTTGCTGGAACCCTGGAATGCCTATGGCGCTGTAGAATCTGGTCTGGGCACTTTTTGCCGGTACCAGCCGGCGGAGGCTGTTCGCGACCAATTGCCGGGGCATTATCCGATGCCCGACCGGATGTTTCAACTTGACCGTTGCATCGCGTTGCACCGGATTCCGACAACCTTGGGGAGGGATTTGGTCGTGATCAATATCCATAATTCCGCATACGACCCCGGCGACAAAATAAAGGCCATTCAGTTGCCATACTTGCGCGACCTGGCCCAAACGGAATATACGAAAGGCAATTACGTCGTGATCGGTGGCGACTGGAACCAATGCCCACCTTTTTTTCGCTTTGACCATTTTATGCCCGGAAACACGCAAGGGTATCTTCAGGGTAATATCCCGGATGATTTTTTCCCGGAAGACTGGCATTTTGCCTACGATCCCTCCAACCCGACTAACCGGAAATGCCGCGATCCGTACCAAAAAGGCAAAACCTTTGAAACCCTGATCGACTTTTTTCTGGTGTCGCCCAATGTCCGGATCCGGAGTGTGAAAGGTATCCCTCAGAATTTCCAGTTTTCCGACCATCAGCCGGTTTGGATGGAAGTGCAGTTGCAGTAGGTTGATTCAGCGCAAGCAGCCGAAAGTTTTCGCAAACCACTTTCCGCCAGAAATACATATCCTTTTTATACAATTTATAGATATTTTCCTGCGAAATACCTATTTTTGCGGCGCTTTGAGCGACCTGCATTCCTTTAATGCCGGTTTCAAATCAAGTGAACTCATCTCGTTATCATAACCAGAAAAAAGTATGTCAAAAAAACGTATTGCTATCAACGGCTTCGGCCGTATTGGTCGTCTGACCTTTCGCGACCTTGTTAAAAATGACAATGTTGAAGTCGTGGCTATCAACGACCTCACCGATAACCACACCCTCGCGCACCTGCTGAAATACGATACCATGCACGGCCGCTTCGAAGGTACTGTAACAGCCGACGAAGAATACCTGTACGTCAACGGTCAAAAAATAGTTTGCTGCGCCATCAAAAATCCGGCAGAACTTCCCTGGAAAGACCTGGGCGTAGACGTCGTACTGGAATGCACCGGCATATTTCTCGACCGTGAAAAAGCAGGTCTGCACTTGCAGGCGGGCGCCAAACGCGTCGTACTTTCAGCGCCGCCTAAAACCGATGACGTACCGACGTTCGTAATCGGCGCCAACCACGAACAAATCAAAGATACGGACCTCATCCTGTCCAACGCCTCCTGTACGACCAACTGCTTAGTGCCGATGGTTATGACCTTAGACAAAGCCTTCGGCGTGGAACAGTTGTTTATGAACACCATTCATGCCTATACGGCCGACCAAAACCTGCAGGACGCTCCACACCGCGATCTGCGCCGTGCCCGTGCGGCGGCTCAAAACATCGTGCCCACCAGCACCGGCGCCGCTAAAGCCGTCGTGCTCGTGGCACCACACTTGAAAGGAAAAATCGCTGCGCACTCCCTGCGCGTACCGGTGGCAACCGGCTCTGTAACCGACGTAGTGGCCACGATCAAAACCGCCGCTACGGTCGAACAGATCAACGCAGCTTTTAAAGCCGCGGCCGACGCCCATCTTAAAGGCATCATGGAATATACCGAAGACCCGATCGTCAGCAGTGACATCGTACGCAACACACACTCCTGTATCTTCGACTCCGGCCTCACCCAGGTGAATGGCAATACCTGCCGCATCGTTGGCTGGTACGACAACGAGGCCGGCTACTCGGCTCGTTTGGCAGATTTGGTGATGATGCTTTGATTTTCAGGGTTGGAGGGTTTCTGGGTTTGAAGGTTTCTGGTTTGATGGTTTGAGGGTTTGAGGGTTATCAATTACCCATAAATCCAACATTTTTTAGCAGATGTCTCGCTGCGCTCGACATGACAAACAATTGAATATGAACTGTTTATCCAGATTTCTCGCTGCGCTCGAAATTAACACGGGAACACATGGCCTCACTGCGTTAGGAATGCCAGACGTATCCGGGAAATTTCGAGCGCAGCGAGAAATCTGGGTATAAATTTGATTATCAACAGATTGTCATGTCGACCGA
>CAUJEY010000075.1 GCA_963169325.1 Bacteroidota bacterium | reverse complement strand
GTACAAGGCGTTTTGAGCAAATCCGACGGCACCGCCGTGGATGATGGCGATTATTCCATGACCTTTAAATTATGGACGACCCAAACCGGCGGCACGGCGGTGCATACCGAAAGCATCCAGGAGGTCGAAACCATCGGGGGGGTGTACAGCGTGGTGCTTGGCCGCAACGGCACGCCCCTCACCGCCCCTTTCGACCAGTTGTATTACCTGGGTGTGAGCGTGGGCGGCGGGCAGGAACTTCTGCCACGCCCGCTTTTGACGCACGCGCCGTACGCGCTTTCGCTGTTGGGGGAGAGAAACCGGTTTCCCAGTACGGGTCTGGTACAGGTCGAGGCTATTAATACTCCCGGAACTGCCACCGCCCAAACCCTGGACGTGACCGGAATAGCCAAGCTCCCGGTTTTGAACTTAACAGGCAAGCTATCGGCCGCTGCCTTCGTCGGTACCAGCGGCGCGCCGGCCCTGGTGACCGCCGGGAAAGGCTACTCTTTTGGCGCAGGCGGCGACCAGGACGGCGGCTTGTTTTCAACGGCCGACGGCACGGTTTCGATTTATGCCAATGCCAACGAATGTATAAGGGTAACGGATAGCCACATCAAATTTGGCGGAGCGGTGCAGACTATCACTGGATTTGCTTTTGATGATGGCCTGTTTACGAGTGGTCTGTTTGACTTTCTCAACAACTATGAGATTTATCTTCGATACAAGGGTGCCGATAGAATAGGTTTATTAAGCACTGCCACTGAATATAACGGCCTCTCGGTATTCCAGGGTACTGCGAATTTTGATGGCGACATTGAGTCTAGCAACGACTATATTGAGATAAATAAACCGGTTGATATTATTTCCGAAGGGAGAACTTATTCTAATGTTGACCTGGATAATGATGTTTACAGAAAGTATTTTGATAATGGGGAAAATCATTATGACGTGTCTGATGGCGATCAGACCTTCGATGACGTCAGTCTCATCGTTAACGGGGCTATACTTTCCGAAGATGACGGTTTTTATGCGGTTTCTGACCGCCGTATCAAAAAGGATTTTTCCCGCGTGAACCAGGCGGAATCTCTGGCCCAATTATGCCGATTGCAGGTGACGGACTACCGCTACATGGATGAAATTGAAAAAGGACGGGGGCTGCACAAGGGCTTTATAGCACAGGAAGTCGAGGCAATAGCACCTGCCGCCATCACGAAAGGCGCTGGCTTTATCCCAAATGTATACGCGCCGGCCTCGAACATCGAAACTGTTGACCAGCAATTTGTCTTTTCATTGGCCGCGCCGCACGGCCTTCAAAAAGGCGACAAAGTGCGTATCCTCGATGACGCGGGTTGGCACGAACCAACGGTGGATGCCGTTACGGAAACCGGGTTCGCAGTGGCCCCATGGGGCCAAACGGCGCCTGGGAAGGCCTTTGTATACGGAAAGGAAGTGGCCGATTTTAAAAGTGTGGATTACGACTTCCTCTTCACCATGAATATTGCCGCTACGCAGGAACTCGCCCGCCGCGTGCAAGCGCTGGAAAACGGCATACCGGTATACCCAGCTCCGGATTATCAGGCGCTTCGCGAAAAAAATGCCGCTTTTGCAATACAACAAGCCGGCTTCGGCAAACAACTCGACGAACTGGGCAAACGGCTGAAGCGGCTCGAAAACAGGGCGTTGCCCCCCCGTTAAGAGCCATTCCCCGGTGTTCTCCCCAATTTTTTCACTGTTATCAAGCATCTTTTCAATATGAAAAAGATATTTCTGCTTTTCCCCAGCGGATCGAAATGGCGCAGCTGCCCGTCCGGATGGTTGGCCGTCAAGCGGCAGCTGGCGACTATGTTGCTTTTTGGAGCCTTTACGTGCGCCCTGCCAGGCCAGGCCTCGCTATCGGTGCAAGGCGTGCTGACCAAATCCGACGGCACGGCAGTGGACGACGGCAACTATCCCATGATTTTCAAATTGTGGACGGATTCCACCGGCGGTACCGCGGTGCATACGGAGACGATCCAGA
Organism: Bacteroidota bacterium; assembly: GCA_963169325.1. Taxonomy (GTDB): domain Bacteria; phylum Bacteroidota; class Bacteroidia; order Chitinophagales; family Saprospiraceae; genus M3007. The sequence continues at coordinate 14,134 of CAUJEY010000075.1, read as the reverse complement.
CCGTCGAAACCATCGGCGGCGTTTACAGCGTCGTTCTTGGCCGTAACGGCACCCCTGTTACGGCGCCGTTTGACGTCGTTTATTACCTTGGAGCGAGCCTCGTCGACGGGCCTGAGCTGTCGCCGCGCCCGCTTTTGCCGCATGCCCCCTACGCACTTTCCTTATTGGGCCAAACCAACCAGTTTCCCAGCATCGGCACGGTCAAAGCCGATGCACTCCAGGTTGCCGGCGCCGCTACGATCAATGCTTTGAATGTAACCGGAACGGCTACTTTGCCGAATATTAATGTCACTGGACACATTTCTGCAAATGCCTTTGTGGGCGCCAGTGGCGCACCCGCACCATTAACCGGTGGAAAAGGTTTTGCTTTTGGGACGGGGGGCGATCTGGACGGCGGTTTGTTTTCGACCGCCGACGGGACGGTGTCCATCTTTTCCAATTCAGCCGAACGGATATGGGTGAATACGACACAGACCACAAACCTTATCTATGTTTTGGGCAAGGTGGTTGCCGCCAGTGATGCGGCAGGTGGCGGATATGCCTTTGACAATGGTGAAACAAGCGGTATGTTCGGTTCGGACGGAAACGTTTACCTCCGGAGCAATGGCGCCAACAGGATCAGCTTGCTGGAAGACGGTACCTATTTCAGCAGCCCCGCTATATTTCATGATAATACGTACTTCAATGGGGATGTTTCTTCCAATCAGGACAAAATTACAATGAGCAAGCCGGTTCAGGTGGATGCTACCAGGACCTTTTCAGAGAATCCTTCTCCTAACAAATATTTTAGATATTTTGATGTTGGCGAAGACAATTACGAAGAATCGGGGACTGTTGACTTCTCACAAATCAGTATCAAAGTATCTTACAACGTGCTTGCAGATGGCTTCTATGCCGTTTCTGACCGGCGCATAAAAAAGGATTTTACCCGAGCCAATACCGCCGAATCCCTGGCCAAACTGCTCCGCCTGCAGGTGACGGATTATCGTTACGTGGATGAAATTGCTAAAGGCCGGGCACTGCGCAAGGGAGTCATTGCACAGGAAGTGGAGGCGGTAGAGCCGGCGGCCATCGTGAAAAGCACCGGATTTATTCCCAATGTGTATGCACCTGCCGCAAAAATCCGGGAGGCCGGCCGGCAACTTGTTTTTTCGATGACCGCGCCGCACGGCCTGCAAAAAGGTGACCGGATACGCATTTTCGAGGGCTCGGTTCGGAACGACCTGACCATCGAGGCGGCCACCGACACGGAGTTTACCGTGGCCATGTGGGGGCGCGCCGCACCGGCAGGCGCCTTTGTCTTTGGAAAAGAAGTACCGGATTTTAAGGAAGTCAACTATGACCACCTCTTTACACTGAACGTCGCCGCTACACAGGAACTTGCCCGGCGTATTGAAGCGCTGGGAAGCGCGCTGGCGACCGCCCAGGCAGAATACCGCACCCTCCAGGTTCAAAATGCTGCGCTGGAAGACAGAAAAAGCGCGTTCAGCGCTCTGCTCGGCCAACTGGTCAGAAGTATGGAATTGCTCGAAAACAGGGCGGAGCAGCCCCGGAATTGACCCTTGCTATCCTGAACCTGCTATTTTTCCATTTCTTTCAAGCATCATCACTACGATGAAAAAGATAATTCCTTTTCTGAAATTTTACACCCGGCATGCTCACTGTTGCCGGTTGTCGGCGACCCTGTTGCTCTGGTTTGTTTATACTGGCGGCTTGTTCGCCCAAGGTGCCTTGCCTGCGCTTTTGGTCCAGGGTACCCTGACCCAAGCGGACGGCACCGCGCTGGATGACACTATACATACCGTCACGTTTAAATTGTGGACGGAGCCGGGCGGCGATAGCGGTACGGCCGTATTTACGGAGACTATCCCAAATGTAAAAACGGTCGGCGGCGTTTACAGCGTAGTGCTCGGCCGAAACGGCACACCTATTACGGCGCCTTTCGACCGGATTTATTACCTCGGCGTTACGGTAGGCGCCAATGGCAACGAACTGCTGACGCGCCCGCCCCTGACCCATGCGCCTTATACCCTTTCGCTGCTGGGCAAGAGCAATAAGTTTCCGCCGGCGGGCCTCGCTTTAGCCGATTCCATCAAGGTGGCCGGTATGGCTACAATTGAAACCCTGCAAGTGACCAATGCGGTCACCATCGATACGTTGCAGGTAGCGGGTATTGCCCAGGCCGGCGCGTTTGTGGCAAACAGCGGAGCGCCCGATATGCCATTTGCCGGGAAAGGCTATGCCTTCGGTGCCGGCGGCGATACAGACGGCGGTTTGTTTTCGACAGCCGACGGCGTGATATCCATTTATACCAACGGAGCAGAACGGCTCAAAGTGGAGGGCCCCCGGATTGACTTGAGGCAGAAATCGCTTGCGCCTAATTTTGGCGGCACTGTTGGCCACGGCTATCGGTTTGGCGACCCCGACAGCGGTTTGTCCGGTTCCGGTTCGGAAGTAAAACTCACTGGATATGGTACCGACCGGATTCATCTGACAAGTGGCGGCAATGAATTTCATGGTATAACCAAGTTTTTCGGCGAAATCAGATTCGATACTATTTCGTCGACCGAGGCTGATATTGATTTTATAGATCCAATTGTAATTACCCAGGACATAGACTACACTGATTACCCTCTGACTGGCCTGCAATATCATGAGTACACCAATACCGGAGTAAAGGTTTCATCCAGTTTTGGTAATGCTTCATTCGATAACATCTCTTTGCGGGCGGCAGGCACTGTGGTGGCAGAGGGCTATTATGCCATTTCGGATAAGCGTGTAAAAAAAGATTTTTCCCGGGTGAACGCCGCCGAAGCGCTTGCGCAATTGCTGCGCTTGCAGGTGACGGACTACCGTTACATAGATGAAATTGCCAAAGGACGGGGGCAGAAAAAGGGCTTCATCGCCCAGGAAGTGGAGGCGGTGGAACCTGCTGCGGTTATGCAGAGCACCGGCTTTATTCCCAGCGTATATGCGCCCGCTGAACACGTCCGGGCGTCCGACCGGCAGTTCGTTTTTTCCATGGCCAGGCCGCACGGCCTGCAAAAGGGCGATCGCGTGCGTATTTTCGAGGGCGCAGTCCGGCACGATATGACCGTCGGGGAAGCAACCGAGACAGCGTTCTCCGTGGCGATGTGGAACGGGGCCGTGCCGGCAAACGCCTTTGTTTTCGGCAAGGAGGTCGCTGACTTCAAGGAGGTAAACTACGACTATCTCTTCACGGTGAACATTGCAGCCACGCAGGAGCTCGCCCGCCGGGCTGAAGTCCTGGAAAAGGAACTATCCGAAATACAGGCGCGCAATGCGGCGCTTCGCGCCGAAAACGGCAGCTTGGAAACCGCGCAAAAAGCGCTCGACAACCAGCTCCGCGAATTATTCGGCAGCCTGAAATTACTCGAAGCCCCGGGCGCAAACAGCGTGGAGAAATAGCGTAGCCAGGCGGAATGCCGGGATATTCAAACGACACTTTATTCTTCAAGTATCCTTTTTGAAAAATGAAAAAGACAATATACTTCAGGCTTCTCATCGCGGCCTTTTTAGCCCTCGCGGTACTACCCGCTCTTTTTGGGCAAAGCCAGGCCTCCGACCCCAACTGTTCGCCCGCCAATGGCGGCGTAACGATCATTCCGACCGCAGCCTTTTTCAACTATGGCAACAGTGCCAAAATGAAAAGCGCTACCCGCCGCATGAAGCTGACCGTCGGGCAAATGGTCACCCAGCCGGCAACGGGCGACACCAACTCCAATTTTGGTTTTTGGAGTTCTTTGCTGGTGGCCCCGCAGCCGCCCGTCGTCAAAGCCGGCCAGGGCGAACAGGCCGACCGCATTCAGATTACCTGGGAAATCAACCCGCTCGGTTCGTATCCGATCGGCGGTTTTAAAATTTACCGCGACGGTATTTTCCTGGCCCAAGTGGATAAAAATACCCGGAACTACAATGATTTCAATGTGATTGCCGGGACCAATTATACCTACTCCGTGCGCGGCGTCAATAATTTTGGCGATGGCCCGGCGGGCACGGCACTCGGTTTTCAGGTGCCGAACGGCGTGGCAACGGGCTGGGTGCGCACCCTGAACGGCAACCCGGTACCCGGCGCCCTGGTAGCCCTGAGCCCCATGCAGGGGTATTCCGTGCGGTTCGGTCAGTTCGACGGAGCAACAGCAGTAGCAGATGCAGCCACCGGATCGCATTTTTTACCGACCGTCATAAACAGCGCATGGTCCCTGACCTTCTGGGTCAGGACAGAGAGCATCAATGGCGTGGCCAGTATCCTGCAGATGGACCCTAATCTGGATGTGCGGCCTACGAGCACCGGGATCACCATGGTCGTTGGCGGGATGACCCTGGCCGGCGATTTTCCCGGCGGAAGCCTGAACGACTGGCACCATGTGGCGCTGACCTGTGGCGCGGGACAGTACCGCCTGTATTTGGACGGCGCCATTGTAGCCCTGGCAGCCGGTCCATCCATTACGACTTCGCCTGAGCTGGCTTTCGGCGAAAGCGCCCCGAGCCCGGGCAGTTGGGACGGCTTTCTGGATGAGCTCCGGATTTACCACCGCCGCCTCACAGAACTGGATTTGCTGGAAGTGCGGAGCGGTACAGCCTCCTCGCTTACGCCGGACCTGAAATATTACTGGAAGATGGACGAAGGCATGGGCACCAAAACGTTCGACGTCCTGCGCCGCAGCCGGATTTTTTTCTGCGGGGCCGTTTTTTCTTCCAACAAGGACGAGGACCGCGCGCCGATTGCTACCTCCGGCGTAACCAATTCCAGCGGCTATTACCGGATAGAAGGCGTCAATTATGGCACGGGAACCACGTTTCTGGCCAAACCGAAGAAGGATTTTTTCAAACACCGGGCGCTTCAGTTTGAACGCAATGAGGGCGATTATGCTTTGTTGACGGACTTTCCCGTCGGGCCCAAGGCTACCCTTGAGTTGTGGGCAAGCAGTGGCGGGCCGGACGGCTTCCAGTGCCTGCTGTCCAAAGCCTGGCCTGGCAACGACTTCCGGCTATTGCTCAAACCCAACGGCAACACCAGCGATATCTATTTCTATCTCACCGGTCAGGAGCATAACTTCGGTCCGCTCGGCCTGGGCTACCAGCACCTTGCCTTCACCCTGGAGACCACCGGCAACAGCCTGCTCGTGACGGCGTATAAAGGTGGTGTGCTTTTGGGCAATCATACCTTCACTGGCGTTACAGGCGACTGGACGGACCCGGTCAGCCCCTGGCGCCTGGGCGCCCGCCCCAGCGGTATGAGCCATACCGACTATTTCGGCGGGCTGATAGACGAGGTAGCCCTGTATAACAAAATACTTGGCGCCGACGAAATACTCCAGCATGCCCAGAACTCGCGCAGCCTGCAGGAAAAAGGCCTGAGTGTGTATTTCCCGATGGATGAGGGCACAGGGGAGAACCTGACCAGCGCCGGCGCACTTTTGCTGAATGAAGCCGGTACGGTTTTCGGCGCGGAGTGGACCACCCTGGCGCCCAACCAGGAAACCATGCCGCATGTTTTTTCGCCCGACACCCGGCAGGTGACCCTCAACCCAAGCGTCACCTCGGTGGATCAGGTGGATTTCACCGACCGCTCGACCGTGTCGGTCTCCGGCTTCGTCCGCTACCCAAACACTGACTGCTTTGCCCGGGATGTGGAAATTCTGGTCAACGGCAAACCGTATGACCCGCCGGTGATTACCGATTCTACGGGCCAGTTTATTATTGATTTCGAGCCGGGGGTGACCAGAACGCTGACGCCCAAATACAAAAACCACGGGTTCAGCCCTGCCTCTGTACAGGTGATCAACGTGACCAGCCCGATCGCGGGCATCGTTTTCAACGACACCACCATCCGGAAAATCACAGGCCAGATCGCCGGCGGCCTTTGCCGGAAGTCTATTATTGCCGACTCGAGTACCGACTGCAGGATAAAAGTGGCCACCCGCGACGAATGTTTTATATGGGAGCAAGTGATCGCGGACCCTGGTGGCAATTTTGTGTTCGATTCGCTGCCCCCCCTGGAAGTGACGATCGCTATTACCAAGCACAACGTCATGCGCATTTACGACGACTTTCAATTTCAGGGCGGGCGCGAAATTGACCTGACCCAGAAAGATTCCATTGGCGTGGACTTTCTTTATATCGCGCCGCCTACGGTGGGCGTGGAGGGCTTCGATATGCATTACACGACCTGTAAAGACCCCGACAACCCGCTCCAGCCACTCCCCGACGATGATGGCAACCCCCTGGTCAGGTTGGAGCAGGACAACCCCGTGCGGCTGGATATCCTGGTATATGAACAATATGGCCAGGGGCAAGACCCCGCCGAGCGCTGCCTGCTGGATTCCGCCCTCCTGAGTATTGACAATACCTTCGACAAGGCGTACGACTTCCTGGAGCCCAAGCAGGATACGATGCGCAATATGAAATACGACTACGACTTTTTTGCCGCGAACCCCAACCCCGATCCGCCTTACCTGCAGATCATGCAGATTACAGCCGATGTAAACGGCAAGACGGGCACCTTTATCCGCAGGGCCCTGATCACCGGGGTCATCAAGGGCGAGAAAAGATTCACCACCGTCACGCCGATGATGCCCAATTTCGTGTTGCGCGACCCGCCGGGGGATGGGAGCTATGCATATCTGGAAAAGGGGGAGACGATTTGTAATACCATGAAAACTACAAATAGCGGAGGCGCCGGTGTATTTTTTACCTTGGACGGAGCAGTAGGTACTGGACTTGACATAACTATCCCCTTTAGCGGTGGTTATATGACAGAGGTGATTGGAGGGGTTACCTCCTCATTGGATGCCCGCTTTATCAAAACGTCCACGACGTCCATGGATTTTTGCCTTACCGCCACTGAACGGATATCAACGGATGACGGCGACCTGGTCGTGGGCGGCAAGACCAGCTTCGATGGCGGCAAAACCGTTATTGGCGGCAATGATGTGTACGTCGGTACCGCCTTTAATTTCATCATCTCGGAGTCAAAATACCTGACATTTGATGAAATGGCGTGCAGCGTCAAACTGGATGTAGTCACCAGCGCGGAGCCGGATTCTTTCGCCACCACTTATATGTATTCCGAATGGAATATCGAGAACAACGTGATCCGTTACCTGGATAGCCTGATTCTGGATGGGCAGGACGGCCCGGACAGTATTTTTACGCGATCCAAAGCGCGTTGGTTGGCGTTTATCGAGATGAACGATGAGACCAAGCGAAAAGCAAAATTTAAACGGAATATTTCCTGGGACGCTGGAGTTCAATATGAATTTTCTGAGATGCGCGACACAACGGAGCAGGTAGATTCAGAAACAATAGAAAAATTTGAAGGGTCACTAGGGGCATGGCTTTTTGCTGAAAGTGAGATTCCCTCTTTTTCATTTGTCTCAGACTTGAAAGTAGGCGCCAATTTTGAAGGCACTTTTACACAAGCAACAGGCGAATTCACTTCCAGGGGAACTACCGTCGGCTACGTCCTCAAGGACGACGATCCGGCCGACAACTGGACGATGAACGTCAAGGATGATCCCTTGTTCCGAACGCCGGTATTTGAGGTCGTGGCCGGTCAGACATCTTGCCCCTGGGAAGTGGGCACGGCCCACCGGGAGGGCGTCAAACTCACCTCAGTGGTCGGCAACGAGCGTTATCACGTCCAGTCGAACGAGGCCGCTTCGTTCAAGTTCCTGCTCGCCAACAATTCCCAATCAGGGGAGACCTTTACCTACGCCCTGACGACGGGTCCGGAGAGCAACCCCCACGGCGCCAAAATATTCCTCAACGGCGCCCCGCTGGATCACTATGTCTATTACGCCATTCCATGGGGAACTACCATACCTGTCACCGTCACTGTAGAACGTGGGCCTACGGAATACAAATACGATCTCTTCGAGTTGGTCCTGCTCTCGGAGTGCCACGACCGCCGCTGCAATACGCTGGGGTTTCTGCCCGACCTCGAACCGTACCTGTATTCGGCCGTGTACCTCACTGTACATTTTGAAGAGCCCTGCAGCGAAGTGGACATCAGTTTCCCGCAGAACGGCTGGGTGGTCAAGCCCGACCCCCAAAACGCGACCATACAGGACATCCTGGATATCACCATCGGCGGCTACGACAAGAATGACGCAGATTTAATCGGCATCCGCCCGCAATACCGCCGCGAAGGAGGCGACGGTGCCTGGTTCAACATGATTGGCGCCAATATGGGCATTATTCCAAAGGCGGAACTGGGCGAGGTGTTTGAAGTATATAAGTGGAATACCGGCGGATTCCCGCCTTTATCGGATGGGCCGTATGAAATCCGGGCCATCACGGTATGCGGCGGCGGCCCGGAAAGCAACCCTGGTATCTCGCATATTATCAAAGGCAAGATAGAACGCACGCCGCCAACGTTGCTCGGCACACCCGAGCCTTCGGATGGGGTGTACCAAGTCGGCGACGAGATATCCTTTACGTTCGATAAAGACATTAACTGCAATAATATCAATCCGGTGGATGATGCCCTGTTGTTCAATACCACCACGGGGAAAACGATCAAGGTGGACATTACCTGCAAGGACAATAAGATTATCCTCAATCCGAGATTCGATAACAACGAGTTTATTGAGAATAAGATACTGCGCGCCGAGCTCCATGATATCGAAGACCTGGTGGGCAACAAGAGCACGGCGTTCATCTGGGAATTCTACGTCGATCGCAACGAACTCGCCTGGCTGACCGATAGCCTGGGCATTACCAAGTTTGAGAACGAGTCCAAAACTGGCATCGCCAATATCCACAACCGCGGCGGCTACCCCGTGCCGTTCACTATTCTGAACGCGCCCGATTGGGTGCACGTGACGCCCAACCAGGGTACCCTGGCGCCCAACGAAATCCGGCCGGTCAGTTTTACCATCGACCCGAATCTGGCTTTCGGCCACTGGACCGATTCCATCGTACTGCACACCGAAACAAACCCAAACCCCTTCTTCATGGGCGGCGACGAAGGTTTGCCCCTCGGCGTACGCGTGGTGTGCCACCCGCCCTACGGTACCGTCAACCTGGCCCAGTTCGAGAATACGATGGGCATGGTGCTGAAGGTTGATATCGACAGTGTGTTTTCCGCCGATGCGGAAGATATCGTCGCGGCGTTTATCGACGACGAGTTACGGGGCCTGGCCAACGTGCAGTATGTGCCGCAGGTAAACGCCTGGTTGGCCTACCTGAATGTTCACGGCGACCCCAGCGATATACTCAAACCCGTGCGGATTGAAGTGTGGGATGCCTCAGCGTGCCAGCGCTACGGTTCTGTGAAGGAGCCGTTCACCTTCCAGCCTGACAACGTGATCGGCATACCCAACAACCCGCAGGTGGTGCATACCGCCGGCTTGTTGCTGCGCGAAGTGCCGGTCGGTTACGGTTGGAACTGGTTGTCGTTCAACCTGGCTTTCCCCGACAACAGCCTGAACGCAGCCCTGGCCTCGCTCAAGCACCCGGCCAACGACCTGATGAAAAGCCAGACGGCGTTTTCGCAGTACAGCGGCGGCTGGATCGGTTCGCTGACCAGCCTGAACAACACCACCATGTACGTCTATCGCGCCGATGTAGCCGACACCCTGCGCATGCAGGGCACGTCGATAGATCCGCTTACCACTAACATCCCGCTCGTGGCCGGCTGGAACTGGATCGGCTACATCCCCGACTACGCGCTGCCGATCAATGATGCGTTGTCGTCCCTGCCCGCGCAGCTCGGCGACATCGCCAAGAGCCAGTACGCTTTTGCGCAGTATATCAACCCGGCTTTCGGTTGGGTGGGCAGCCTGAAATACCTGTCGTCGCCCAACGGCTACCAGGTCAAATTAGCCAATCCCGGTACGCTGACCTACCCGCCGCCGCCCAGTCCTTTCGGCGGGAAAAACCCGGTGCAGGCCCGCGGGGAAGCGCCGCCTGCCGCTTACTGGACGGTGAATCCGACGCAGTATGAGCACAGCAGCACGCTCATCGGTATGTTGCGCGCCAACGGCGCCAACGCCACCACGAGCAATATGGAACTTGGCGCCTTCGCCGGCGCCGAGGTGCGGGGTTCCGCGCAGGCGATCTACATCGAACCACTGGACGCGCACCTGTTTTTCCTGACTACCTACGCGAATACGGCGGGCGAACTGTTGCGTTTCAAATTCTACGACGACGAGAGCGGCACGGTACATGACCTGACGGAAACGATGTTCTTCTCGCCCGACCTGCACCAGGGCAGTATCGAAAATCCGGTGCCGTTCGAATGGCTGACCTCGGGCACGGAAGCGGGCCTGGAGGATGCGCGGGTATTCGAGGTGCAGCCCAACCCGTTCAGCCGCGAAACGACGCTGCGCTTTGTTTTGCCGAAGGCGGAAGAGGTGACGCTGTCCATCACCGACGCGCAGGGCCGCGAGGTGGTGCGCCGCAAAATATCCGCCCACGCCGGGCCCAACACGACGATCTGGAACGGCCGCTCCGATGCGGGGTCGTGGCTCAGTTCGGGCGTGTATCTGGTGCGCTTGCAGACGGAAGCGGGGAGCGTGAGCCGGAAGGTGGTGTTGCAAAGGTTGCCGTAGTTTGGTTTATTGGTTTATTGGTTGATTGGTTGACTGGTTGATTGGTTGATTGGTTGACTGGTTGATTGGTTGACAAGCGTACTTTATTTATCCTTCCGAAGGAATCTGTCCGCTCTACGGTGTACGCTACGTTTGTCATTCCGTAGGAACCCGTCCGCTCTACAAGGGAAATCTACGCGGGCGTTTCGAAGGACAAACCGAGCGTTGTGGCCCGCCGTAGATCGGACAGGTTCCTTCGGAATGACAAACGTAGCGTACACCGTAGCGCGACCGGTTCCTTCGGAATGACGAACGTAGTGCCCGACGTAGAGTGGACGGTTTTTACAAAATAACAAACCAAGTGTGGTGGCCCGACGTAGCGCGGATGCCCCCCACAAACTACTTTCACCAACCTAACTTCGCAACATGAATGGCACCAACATATTGCTTGCAGAGCGAGCACCCATTATCCATACTCATATAGCCCAAAACAAAGCCTGTCTGTTCCGGGACCGACTGTTCGTCAAAGTACAAGACAGGACGGTGCGCCTGCTCCTGCACGACGTGCTGTGGGTGGAAGCATACGACTATTACAGCAAAATCGTCACCCGGCAACGGGAACTGCTCGTGACCCAAACGCTGAAACGTTTTGACGAAGTGCTGACCGGCACGCCGGAGATGATGCGGGTGCACCGATCTTTTCTGGTCAATTTGAAACACATTGACGAAGTCGGCGATTCGTTCCTTACGATCAACAACCAGGTCATCCCGATCAGTAAAATGGTCAAGGCCGAACTGTTGGCCCGGTGGCAAAAGATGTAAAGGCTTTTTTTTGTCAACCTGATTGCAAGAGCGGTGGTGACGTTGGTCGCCCCCGCTCTTTTTTTTGCCGCTGCGTCTTGCTGCCGGGGTTATGTCAAAAGTCTTTCGCCAGAAAACGGCGGCTGCCCAAAAAACCACCCATCTTGTAATTAAATGCCAAAAAAACGCTGAATCTTGCAAACTACACTACTGGACTTTTTTCAACACATAGGCACATAGGACACATAGTTTTTTGATTTTCAAAGATTTAAAGCCTATGTGACCTATGTGCCTATGTGTTAAAAAAAGTCCAGTAGTGTGCTTGCAAACCCTTGTACTGGGCGCGCACTTGGTCAGCCTCATTGGGTATGAAAACGACAGCGCGGGCAATTTTTCCAACGACCACGAAATCTTGACCGCCGATTGGCCGCATATTTTCCGCTGCGACGGCGCATATACCGCTTCGTTGGAGGGTTTCAAGAATTTTGAAATCGCATGCAGCCGCAGCACAGAATCGAATGAAGAAGTAGGCAATGCTGCTCTGACAGGAATTGCAAAATTGACAAGCATTTCAGGGAATCCGGTTTGGGCGCGTTTGGAGGATGGTTTTTGTATCAAAAATAAAAATGAGTACACATGAAATGCGGCTATATTTTACTGCTTTTTGCCCTCTTTAGCCAAGTATTGCCGGCGCAAACCCTGATTCCCTTTTTAGCCCAAAACGGCAAATACGGCTTCGCGGACGAGAGTGGAAAAATGGTCATCGCGCCCGAATTTGAGGGCCATATCGAGCCATTTTTTGAAAAAATGCTCGCCATTGATTGCCAAAAAAACGGCGAAACGGTGCGCCTTTTTCGCTCGGGCCTTGTCGTGCCGAACCCGCGGTTGATGATGCACCGTACTTTGCCTGTTCTCGATTATGATGAAAATGGGGAGCGCATTGACTCTATCGGCCATCTTTTGGCCTTTCAGGTGGGTCAAAATTGGCAAATCATTGACATCCGGGCGGGCGGTAAAATCGCCGAAACACATCAGGAAGACTATCTCAAGTTGCCCAAATGGGCCCAAATGCGCGGGCCTTCGCTGACGAACGGCGCTGATTTTCGGTTCCAACACAGCGTGCTACGGATTTTTCGTGCCGACGGCAGCGTCAATTTTCTGGACGAAAATCTCCGCGCAATGTTGCCCAAAGACGTGGCTGCCGGGGTTGTCGCCGATGCGCAGCACCTCATTTTTGCCGAAAGCGAAGGCCGCTTCGGCGTCGCAAACAGGAATGGAAAAACGGTCGTCGCGCCCGTTTTTCGAAGCCTTGAGCCGAGCGGAAAAACAGGGTTTTTCCTCGCCAACAAACAACGCGACGGTTCCACCGGCGAAAAATGGCACTGTGGTCTCGTGCGGGCAGACGGGAAAATAGTGCTCGATACCGTTTATTCAGACATCGAAAAAGTGGACGGCGCCGATCTTTTGATTGTCAGAAATGTGGGCAAAACGGGCCTTTTCGACTTCGAAGGCCGTGAGATCGTACCCATCGAAGCCGAATACGGATACAAACAAGACTTCGGGTTTTCGATATTTAAATGGCCGAACGGCGGCGGCGCCAACCTTTTCGACCGGCACGGCAAACGACTTTTGGAGCAAAATGCAGCCGAGGTCACGTCCGTTAAGTTTTCCAACAAACTTTTTTTTAAGGTGAAAACAGGCGGCTGGACATCCGTTTTGGATACTTCGATGACCGTGTTGGTGCGGGATTCTGTGGAAAATCTGGACTTGGTGGAGGCCGATCCGCCGCTTTTTATGGTTCGGAAAAACGGGAGCCAAAGCCGTTTAGTCAGCGTTCGCGATGCAGCGGGCCGGACGCTGGTGGAGGAAAAATTTGACCACGTTTGGTCGGCAGGCTGGCCCGACGGACTACGTTTCATTTATTTGAACAACCTGAAAGGTATCGCCGACCGCCGGTTCAACGAGATTTTACCACCGGTTTATGAAGAAATTTTCCTGGAGGAAGGGCGCCGCGATACGTTTATTTGGGCAAAAAAGAAGGGCGACGCGCTTTTTATGGCCTTCGACAAAAGGGGAATAAGATGTGCCGACATAGACAACGCCCCGGAGCCGCGCCGGGAGTCGGCGTTTGGGGTCATCGCCAAAATGCAAGCCCTGCCAGGCGGCGGCCACATGGCCACGATGTTTGACGGGACGCAGTTAAAATGGCCCGATTCGCTCCAAAACCAACGCGTTTGGGCCGCTTTCCGAAGCCAAACGGGCGGCGCGGTCGCTGTTGGTTTTGATCCCAAACGTATCACGACGGTGCTCGATCATCGTTTTCGCAACCTTTTGCCGGCGGGCTTCGGCGTCCCCGAACGTACAGCAAACGAGACGGTTTTGGAGCGGTTCCAGCAATTTGGGCTTTTGGTGGTCCAAAAACTGCCCGACGTAAAACCTGTTGCAATGCCGGCGCCACGCCCAAAACCAAAGCCGGTTGAACGAACCGCCGGAGCGCCGGAAGTGGTAACTTCCGATGCTCCCGTTCAGGAATACCCCATCGGCGAAGGCCGCGGCATGGGTATGCCGGCGCAGAAAACCGAGCCGATGCCCGGTGCGGCTTGCGGGGTGCTCGATTTGGACGGAAACTGGATTTTGGAGCCGAAAACGGGTGTGGAGTATTTGGTGTTGTCGCCGTATTTGGTGGCCGAATTTCCGGCGGGCGCGCAGTCGTCGAGCCACCAGTTTTTTGAAAAAGGGCTGCGGCTGCACCGCGTTCAACAGGCCGAAAAAGG
>CAUJEY010000074.1 GCA_963169325.1 Bacteroidota bacterium | reverse complement strand
ACAACTTTTTTCCTTCGTCCGCAATTCGTTACATGTCATCCTGCTGATCGTGCCGGCGGTGCTCTGGTGCGCCTGGTGCGTGTGGGGGGTGTTTACCCTGCTGACGAGTGGTATCCGGATGGGTGCGCGCAGAGGTTGATTTGCGTAAGTGGCAACCTGTTTTAAAATAAAGAAATAGCGCGGTATAAGCATCTGCTTGCCGACCCCCGGAGTGCGCAATGCTCCGGGGGCTTTTTTTATGGTTGATGGTTTTTAAAAAAACAGCCGCCCCGCCTGTCACAATTCCCGCCTCGCGAAATAGAGTAAATATCATGTCCTGCGGAAACGGAATTAAAACTTCCCGTTCCCGATTTTTTCACGCTCTATCTGACTGTGCTATGCTACCCGAAACCGCTGTAAGCGCCTTCCACCCCTTCACCAATTACGATTTCAGCAATTTTTATTTCGGCTCCGGCGACGATGTGTACGACACGATCCACACCTACAACCAATGGTTTGAAGCGGCGTACACGGGCGGCTACCATATTTACCGGGAACCGTTAACCACAGCGCCGGGCGCTATTATTTCCATCCACAGCAACCAGGGCAAACGCCTCGACGGGCTGCTCAATTTCTCTTCCTACAACTACCTCGGCATGGCCAATGCGCCCGTAGTGAAAGAAGCGGCCATCCGGGCGATCAACCAATACGGCCTGGGCGCCTCGGGCGGCCCCAACCTGAGCGGCATGTTCGACATCCACCGCGAGTTGGAAGCCGCGGTGGCGGCTTTTAAGAAGAAAGAAGCCTGCACTACGTTCAACTCCGGTTACGCGGCCAACCTTGGCATCATCTCCGGCATTATGCGATCGGGCGATACCATTTTTCTCGATCAATATTCCCACGCTTCCATCATCGACGGGGCGATTTTGTCGAAAGCCAAAACCATTTTTTTCCGCCACAACAACGCAGCCGACCTCGACCGCAAGCTCGCCGGCGTTACCGGCCGCAAATTAGTGATCGTGGAAGGTGTGTATTCCATGGACGGCGATTTTTGCAAACTGCCGGAAATCGTAGATGTCTCCAAAAAACACGGCGCCCGCATAATGATCGACGAGGCGCACTCCGCGTTTGTCTGCGGGGAAAACGGCAGGGGCGTTGCCGAACATTTCGGCCTCGAAGATGCCGTGGATTTTCACATGGGCACCTTTTCAAAAGCCCTGGGCGGCATCGGCGGCTACGCCTGCGGCGACCGCGGATTCATCCAGTACCTCGAAGCCTATGCCCGCTCCCGGTTCTTTTCCTGCACCCTGCCGCCCGCAGTATCCGCCGGGGTGTTGGCCGCGCTGAATCACATTGAGGCAAACCCGGAAATCAGACTCCACCTGTGGCGCAATGTGGCCTATTTGCAAAAACTTTTGCAGGAAGCAGGCATAGACACCGGCCAATCCAACTCGCAGGTCATGCCCGTCATGGTGTACGACGATGCCAAGGTGTTCGGCATTGCCCAAAACCTGCGGGATCAGGGCATTTTTTTGCAGCCGGTGACCTATCCGGCCGTATCCAAGGGGAAGGCCCGGTTCCGGCTTTCCGTTTCCGCCGCGCACACGATTGATCAACTGGAATACGCCGCGCAAACTATCGCCGGCGTACTAAAAGAAGCAGGTATCCCATGCAAGTAGTCCAATATCACATTTCCAACGGAATCAACTGCATTTTTGAAATACCGACCGAGACGGCCCGTCAATACCTGCCGGCTGGCATCGAGCCGGTAGAGGCCAATCACGGCGTCAGTCTGATGGGGATCACTATGTTCGAGTTTTCGGAAAGCCCCGTCGGCCCGTACCAGGAATTGGTCGTCTCCCTGTATGCCGTACCCCGGTTGGGCATTATGGAACAACATCCGCATGCCGCGGTGTACCCCATCGTAGTGGCCTCCAGCAGCCGGGAAGCCAGGGAGCACGCCATCGACCTCTGGCATCTGCCGCATTTTATGGAAGACATTTCGCTGGAATTTTCCACCACTCCCGACGGGCGTTCGATCACCGGAAAAGTGTGTTGCCATAAAGGCCGGCCTATCGTGGAACTAAGTGTCAGCCAAACGGGCAAATGGAATCCCATGTACCAACTATACCAGTCCTTTCAGGGCGACGACAGCGGGTCGTACATGGGTATCATGGACATGCGGGGCCAACTCAGCGAGCACGAGGAAGGCACGGGCACGGTGCAGGCGTACGATCATCGTTTTTTTGAACATGTCGATTTGTCCGCCATAGATCCCCAGCCGTTCCGGGAAATGTGGCTGAAAGCGGGGGTAGAAAGTTACCATGCGTTAATTTCAATCTGATATTATTTAGTACGCGCAGAAATGCTGCAGTTCTTCTTTGGTTCAACCTTACTGCCATGGGCCATTTGTAGTAACATTGATAATTGAAGTTCCCTTTAAACGAAAAAGCCCACCGGAAAACCCCAACCAGAGCGTGCCATTCCTATCTTCCAAAATGCTTTGAACGCCAAAACCATAAGTCAGGTCCATGCGATCCGTCCCTTTGTAAATTTTGAATGATTCCCCATCGTACCGATAAACCCCGACACCGGTTGCACCGATCCAGATGTTCCCTTTTTTATCTTCATGAATAGAATAAATGTCATTTTTACTCAGGCCTTCATATCCCGGATATTGAATAAATGTTTTGCCATCGTATCGGCTAAGGCCTCCTGCACCGGTTCTTTTATCGACATCGGGATGGTCTCTTTCAGCGACTCTCGTTCCGAACCAAATATTGCCCTGCTTGTCTTCCAGAATCGCCTGAACACAATTGGAGGGGAGGCCATCCTTTTTAGTAAATAATGCAAAGGTGTGTCCATCATATTTGCAGGCGCCATAGCCACTTCTGCCAAACCAGATATTCCCTTGCTTGTCTTCTATGATTGCGGTAACCCAATTCGTAGTGGCTTGATAAACGGGCGCTTCAACATCCGGTATGGGAAGGGGAAAACTGGAGAAATTAGTGCCGTTAAACCGGCAAACGCTTCCCCATGTACCCACCCAAAGGTTACCGGCTCTATCGAACAGGATTTGGGAAACACGGTCATTGCACAGGCCTTCTTTACTGGTGAAATTCGTAAATGTTTTTCCATCGTATTTGGAAAGACCGGAATGTGTGCCAAACCAAATATTTCCTTCCCGGTCTTCCGTAATGCTCACAACGGTATTATCGCATAGTCCGTCTTTTGTAGAAAAATAGGTAAGCATTTTTCCATCAAAACGAGCCGCACCTTTTGACATGGTTCCAAACCACAGGTTCCCTTTTTTGTCCTCAAATACTTCGACTACATATTCGTCTATCTGGGTGTTGGTTTTTGGAAATACATCCAATTCAGCATTGTTGCTTTTCCGGACGTTTGAGTTCGATTGTCCGCAGCAGGAAGTGATAAGAGCCAGGATGAGAAATAATGGGCAGGTATGCCGGTAAAAATAAACGTTCTTCATTTGTTAACCTTTTTTTTCAAAGGTACCATGAAGTCCTTTTTTCGGGCTGTTTCAATTGTAAAAGAATGTAACCGGGATGTAAATGTTTCAAAAGACTACTCGTGCGCCCGCAGGGAAAGTGCTTCCTGTTGGTCGTTTTCGGGCAATTCGGAAAGTAAAAGGCCGTCGATGGGCGAGCCGGGCGGCGTTATCGATAACCTGACCTACGGTTATGGCGACACCAATCGCCCCGACCGGCTGACAGCTATGACAACGGAAAGTGGCAGCATGACCAAAGGACTGGTGCTTTATGATGCGGATCATTGGAAAGAAAATGGAAAGGGGGATGCTTTGTATATTCTTATAATTATATCTGCGCATCCAAAGCCCATCACGGGATACTACGATGGGAAGCCCGGTTTGGGAAAACCTTTTTTATAATCAAAAAAATTTAGTAATATGAGACATATTAATTTGATTACTCGAGCGCTCCTATTCATATTTTTATTTGCAGGAGTGATTAACCCATCTTTTTCACAGAAAGCGAAGGTAACCGGACCGCAAAAAATAACCGCCACCTCTCAAATGAGTCCTAAGGTATCTACCGTGGCAAAACTATACATGGTAATTGCCTATTTGGAAACGAAACCCATTTATAAGGACGGAATGAGCCAGGAAGAATTCCTGAACTCCATGTTTGCCGGCTTTCATGCCCAGTCTGAACCGGCCCTTAGAAAATACTTCCAAGTCGTTTATGGCTATCATAAACAAAACCTGACCCCCGATGATGTCTATCTAAAAGCAGACGAGCGCGCATTTGTCGCCGTGTATAATGATTTTGTAAGTCTTCATAAGTCGCAAATGACGAAAGCGGAATTCAAGCGCGTTGTGGGTTTGGAAGCTATTGATAATTCAAAAGGAGGGCGAGGTCCATGGTGGTTTAACTGGCTGAGAAAGTTTATTGACTGGATTGACGACCACTGGCCGCCAAAACCTGAGAAAAAATAAGGGGGATTCCTGAACTCCATGTTTAGTAAATACTTCCAAGTCGTTTATGCCTATCATAAACAAAACAATCGCATGCAAAAACTGAGGAGTTTTATCATTGCCGGTATCATCGGAATCTGTGCGCTTAGCGAGCCGGTCAGCGCTTCTGCCTCATCTTTTTCCGACACCCTCCTCTACCTACCCGTCGGCACCGGCCGGACCACAGGCCATGTTATGGACCTGACCATCACGAACCCAGGCGGGGTATCGGTGAAGGTCAACCTGGGCCCGTGGTTGATCCCGGAAAAAGGGAATTATCAGGGTTATGTAATCCCTGCCGCATACCAGGCCCTCATTCCGCCCCTGGGCAGCGTCACCTTATCGCTCAACGGTTACTGTACCGATGTGTTCAAGCAGGCGCTACCCAACGGCGAATGGGGGCCCAATTTCCGAAACTGGGTATCTGCCGGCGAGGGCGGGTTGATTCCCGGGCCGGGCTGGTCGCCCGATTCCGCCTACCAGGCAGCCGTAGAAGCGCCGCCCACGGCCCTCAACCTCAGTTTCCCCGGCACCCGGAAAAGGTTCCCCTTACGGATTGACGTCCACCTCTTCCCGAAGGAGTCCGCCAACCTGCTGATCGATGCCGTGCGCCGGCTGGAAGACGGCTACTACAGACTCGAGGCCATGGCAAAACTGCCGTCTTTACAAGGCATGACGAGCGAGCAAAAAATGCAAACCTTCGTCCAGCAGGGCCTCTGGGTTTTTGCCGCGCAACTGGGCGGCAAGTATTACTCCGAGGCCGATTTCGCCCTGCAATACCTGGAGGAGGCCGAGCAGCGCTTCAACCACTTGCGCAACATCTTCAGCCCGGCAGCCCGGCAACAGGTGGCGCTCCAGGCCGAAGATATCTGGCGCGGGGTGCAAATCGTCGGCCTGGAAGCCAAGGTATTCACCCCGCAGGAGGTGGATGAAGACATGATAATGCCTTTCCAGACCTGGCTGGACGAGCAGATTCGCCGCATAGACCCCACCCAAGGACTTGTAGCACAATGGGCCGTACTGAAAGATACCCTGTTGCGCGTGCAAATGGCGCTCGATACGTCAAAATTCGACTCGCTGCGCACCGAACTTAACGGCAAATTCCCGGCCCTGGCCGACAAGTTCCTGGCCAATTTGAAACTCCAGAAGCCGGAAAAATCAGTGAATGATGCCCTGGACGCCCTGGAATTTGTCCAGTCGCCGGCGCTTAACGACCTGCCCAAACAATGGGTCGCACAGTGGCAGGACAAACTCAAAGCGGCCCTCGGAGAGCACTACGGCCGCGCCCTTGACCTGATTGACCGCGCCGATCCGCAGGCCACGCCGATCGTGCTGGCCAGTTTCGGCCTGTTCAACGAACGGGTGCGTATATTTCTACCCAACGAAATCCGGAACAAAACCCTGAGCAAGATCCGGGAAAAAATACGCCCCATTCTGGAACGCGACGTCAACGCTATCAACGCGACCAACGAAGCGGCTGGTGAAACGATCTTTCGCCTGCTCGATGCACTGCAGCAAAGCGATTTTATCCAGGGACTTCCGGTAAAAAAAGTGACGGAATTGCGTCAGACGCTGGAACAAAAAAAACTGGAATACCTGTCGGTTGTGCTGGGCCGCATCAATGCGACCGACTCCACGGCCCTCCGCCGGATCATGGCGCTGAACACCCTGCTGCAGTCGGAATCAGGACGCACCCTGCCCCTCGACTCGCTCGAAACCTGGAGGCTGCGGCTGGAGTCCAAATGGATCGTCTGGCTCGACAGCACGATCCGGCGCATTGACCCCAACACCCAATCGGCCATCCGGACGGTGCTTTCCACCCTCGAACTGCTCCACAGCGGCTGGCCGGAGCGCCTGGGCGAAGACGATCCGGCCCACCAGGCCCAGGTAACCCACAAACTCCGGAGCTGGTTCCAGGGACAGGTGGAGCGGCTGCAACCCGCCGATACTACCTTCCTGTCCACCTGGCGTACACTGGCCGACTACCAATCGGCGCCCTGGTATCACGCCAACCTGGGCGCGGAATTCCGCCAACGGATGGAAACGCAGATGAACAAACTGCTGGCAGACTTTACCGGCCGGCAAACGGGAGTAGTGCAGCCGGGCATGCTGCTCAACCAGTCGCTGCAAGCCACGGGGGCCCAGTGGAAACGCACCTTTAACCCGCCGCCGGCCATACAAGAGCAAAAAAACACCGCCCAAAAATGGCTGATCGGCGCAGGCATCGGCGTCGGGATTGGCGCCGGCGTACTGATCGTCCGGAACCGGAAGGGCGAGCCCTCGCCGCCGCCCAAACCACAAGCCCTGCCCGACAACCTGACCGTTTCCTGCCCCGGCAGCGGCAGCGTCAACATCCTGGCCAACGACAGCGGGGAGAGCCTGTTAGTCACTGCTTTGGGCAGCGTCCCGGCAGGCGTGACCACCACCCACACCGTGGGCGGCACCGTCCAGGTGACGACGGCCGGCTTCCAGGGCGCCTTCTCCTTCAGTTATACGATCATCGACAAACATCAGCAAACTGCAAGCAGTACCGTGTCGGTGACGGTGCAGGACAACCAAGCACCCCTCTTGAGTTGCCCGGCCAATGTGGCGGTAGCCTGCGGTAGCAACGTGGACCCGGTCAGCATCGGAACGCCCGTTGCTACCGACGCCTGCGCGGCCCCCACAGAAATTATGATAGCCTTTACAGATCATACTGGCGGCACGCCATGCCTGCCTGTCATACAGCGCCGCTGGGTCGCCGCCGACCCTGCCGGCAACTCGGCCACCTGCCTCCAGCAGATCACCCGCGACTGCGACTTCAGCGCTACCTTTCAGGTGACGCCTTCCGTATGCATCCCGAATACCCACCAGTACAATAACGGCGCGGCGACCATCACGTTGTCGCCGGCGGGCAGTTATGCCATCCATTGGTCCAACGGCGCCACCAGCGCCACTATCACCATGCTGACACAGGGCGCCTATACGGCCACCGTTTCGAGCCCGGCTTCCGGTTGCACCAAAGTCTTCCAGGTGACTATTCCCTACCAGCCTGCGTTCTTCCTCAACGCCACGGACATCAAGCACCCTTCCTCGCCTTCCGCATCCGACGGGCAAATTACGGTGTCGGTAACGCCCCCCAATAATGCTGTGTTGCCGCTGCATGTTTATATCAACGGCAGCTTTTATGCGCAGATCGGCATGTACCAATTTACCGTCACGCAGTTGGGCACCGGTGTGTACACCTTTCGGGCGATTGAGTCCGGCGGGGCCGGCTGCCCTTCCGCCCCTCTGTCCGTCGTGCTGAAGGCGTCGGAGCCGCCGGGCCTGCTGCCGGGTTTGCAATGGAACATAGCAGGAATAGCCCCGGGGCTATTTATGAACCCGGTGCTGAAAAACATGCTGAATGCACCCGACATACCGGGTCGTCTGGCCGCGGCCATTCCGGAGCATCCCCATGCGGCATTGGAAACGAGCCGGGTGCATCTGACCCGCCTGCCGTTTTCTGCCGCACTGGCGTTGCCGCTGGGCGGCGCCTTTTTCGGCCAATGGGAAGCCCGCGAGTTATCCGGCGAGCAATGGCATTACCTGAAATCACCAGGTTCCACCCGGATTACAACACCTTTTACTGTATGGAGCCAAGATCTCTCGGTGCGCCGGCAAAGTATACATCAATGGCTACCATGGTTTGCCGGTGCAGGCCTTCAGTATAGCCGCACTGTTTGGGGAAAAAGTATTTACGGTGGCGCCTCCCTGGGGAATCTGATAGACGGGAAACACCAATGGAGCCTGTACGGCACGGCAGGCGGACGATGGGTGCTGAGCCGGTATACAACGCTGGAACTGGAGGGGCGGGTGCAGACAGCATTCGAAAGTCCAATTATAATGGGGAGCCTGGCGTTAAATATTTGCTGGATGGTTAGATAGGATTACGAGAATATCTATTCAAAGATCAAAATATTCTATAAAACAATATTCTGTTACATTACGTGTTTGTTGACTTCAGACGTAACCTTTCGTACGGCGGCAAATCTCCCTTTTGCGGCGAATAACCCGTATATTCCCCGAAAAATTTGTGGCAAATACACTACATCCACCAGTTACAGGATTGGCCGAACATCAGCCGGCGTCCCCCCTTTTGCAAAACGATTAACGCCCGACCTGGTTTCAAAAAGCCGATTGCATCAACCTTTCAGCCGCTTCCCTATAAGGGTGATTAGCTGTTTGTCGAATAACTTCCAGTTCTTTTTTCAGCGCGGCTTTGTCCGCCCCCGGGGCAGCCATACGCGACAGCAGCCCGAACCACTGCGCTTCCCGGCGGTAAATACCGCCCGCTTCCAGCGCCGAAAAATCGCGGCCGGCGGCGACATAATTTTTCGCGCCGAAATGTGCGTGCGCCCGCAGGGAAAGTGCTTCCTGTTGGTCGTTTTCGGGCAATTCGGACAGCAAAAGCAGGGTGCGGCCGTAGTTTTTGGCCGTAAACGCCTGTGCGGCCAACGTCAACGTATCATTATCCGCGGGGCCGCGGATACCGGTCAGTCCTTCCGGAACACGGTAATTGGCCATGGCTAATTGCCGCGGGTCGGGCTGTTTTTTGGCGCCGGCAACCGGCGTTTGGGTTTTGGGAACGGTGTTTTCAGGGACAGGGGCCGGCTCCGTTTTCGGAGCCTGTATTTCCGGTTCCGGCTGCTGTTGTACCGGCGGAATTTGTTCTCCCGATTTTTTGAAAATGAAAAAAGCCAATGCGCCCAGCAACAGGAGCGCCGGCAGGCCGTATTTCCAGTATTTAGTCCAACCGGTCGTGGCTTTGGGTAGGTTGGTTTGTCCGGCCATTCGTTGCCGGATTTCGGCACGCAGCAGGTTTTCGGCCAGCAATTCCTGCATTTCCCACTGCGTCCGGTGGGCGCGAACGGCCGCTGCCAGGCCTTCGTCGGCTTGCATGGCCGCTTCAAACTGAGCCGCCTGCTCCGCGGACAAATGACCGAGATTGTACTGCTCAATGTTTTCGTACCAATTATATTCCGAGGTATTCATGTCCGGTACTTAAGCGCATCCAACGTTTCAGGATGCTGGTGGATAATTTTTTTCAATTTTTCTCGACAACCGTGTACTTCGTTGGCCGCTACCTGTTCGCTGGAGTATCCGGACAATTCGCTGATTTCGCGCATCGAATAATTCAACTGGAACAGCCCAAGCAACTTTTGGCAACGCTCCCCTACTTGTGCGATCAAACCGGAAAGGATAACCCGTCTTTCTTCAGAAATTAAAATTTTTTCCGGCGAATGTTGTTCGCTCGGAATATCGGGTTGGTCTTTAAGGTCAGCTGCCGGCTTGTTTTTTCTGCGGGAAGTCAGCCATTGCCAGCGGGCGATGCCATGAAAATAGGTTTCCAGCGAACTTTCACCACGGAAATGCCCGGTCCGGACCTGCCGTTCAAAAACCAGAAATGATTCTTCGAACACATCTTTTCCATCCTGCTCGCTGCCCCCCTGCATCCGGACGTGGCGGAGCACCCAATTCAGCAGCCGCGGGTTATTGAAAAAAAAATCAAGCGCTTGCCCGCGTTCCGATTCGTTACCCTGCAAGGCGGCAAGCAAATCGGAATCGTTGTGGAAGGCAATTTTTTTCATAAGTGTATAAAAGCAGGTGCTGCGAAACTCCGGATTTTCCCGTGATTGCCAAGTAAAGGTAAGTGAAATATACCTCGAGCCGCCAAGTTTTCAGTGTGACTCGTGGGGTAAAATCCTTTAATTTGTCCCCCGGTCCGGATTCATGATTTCTTAAATCAATTTTTATAACCCATGCGAAGCGCCATTTTTTTGCTGTTTTTTTATCACAGTGCTGCTGTTTTTAGCCAAACAACGGCAGATGCTATCGTCGTAGCTAAACAGATAGACAGTTTGATTCTGGTTTCCCGCACGCTTGCAAAGCAGGGCGATTTCGACAAGGCGCTGGAAGTGAATGCCGCCGCCGAAAAAACAGCCCTCGACAAACTCGGCCGGGAGTCGGCGGCCTACGGGAGTTGTTGTTTGAACCGGGGCATGGTGCATAACAGAATGGGCAATTTCAAAGCGGCGGAAAAATGGTATCTCGAAGCAATGGCCATTCGGAAGACCGTGTTGGGGGAAAGTCATTCGGACTATGCCGCAAGTCTCACAGAACTGGCTACGTTGTATTCAATGACAGGTAATTATGAAAAAGCCGAACCGCTTTACTTAGAAGCCATTGCCATCAAATCAAAAGTGTCGGGAAAAAACGACCCTGATTATTGCAGGAATATCATCAACCTCGGAACGATGTATGAGAAAGCGGGACATCCTGAAAAAGCCGAACCGCTCTACCTCGAAGCGAAATCCATTTTTGAAAACGGGCTGAACAACCGTACCCACCCGTTTTATCTGTTTTGCCTGAACAACCTGGCGCACCTGTATTCGAATCTCGGCGATTTTGAAAAAGCCGAGTCGTTCTTCCTCGAAACGATAAGCGCCCGGGAAAAAACCGTGGGCAAGCAACACCCTTCTTATATCGAAAGCCTGGCGGGCTTAGGCATTACCTATACCCGGCTGGGGAATTATACAAAAGCCGAATCGCTGTTTCTCGAAGGGAAGGCAACTGCGGAGCAGGCACTCGGAAATCAACACCCGGAATATGCCAGAAGCCTGACGACGCTGGCGACGCTGTATAAAATCACCGGCGATTATGACAAATCGGAACAATTATACCTCGAAGCCATATCTGTATTAAAAAAAACGATAGGGGAAGAACACCCCTACTATATCGTAACACGGAACGACATGGCTAATCTGTATGTAAAAATGGGTAATTACGCCAAAGCCGAGCCGCTCCTCGTCGAAGCGCTGGCAAACTACGAATCAAAACAGGGAAAAACATCTCCCGACTATGCTACCGGCCTGAATAACCTGGCTTATATGTACGCGCTTATGGGGGATTATGAAAAAGCCGAACATCTCTATCTCGAAGCAAAAGATATCTATGAAATCCGACTCAACAATCGCAGACACCCGTTTTACCATAATTGCCTGTACAACCTGGCGAAACTGTATAAAACCACGAACGAATTTGAAAAAGCAGCTCCATTTTTCGAGGAATTAGTCCACGTAAACCGGACAAGGATTTCAAGGGGCGCACATCACCTTTCAGAGCGGGAATTGAGCAATTACCTGCTTAAATTTTCCGAAATTCAGGAGCAAAATTTGTCTTTTACACAAATGACCGGCGGCAAAAAATCCGTGCCGGCTTGCTACGACAACGCCCTTTTTTACAAAGGTTTTCTCCTTAATGCCGCCGGCAGGCTTAAGCGGCTCGCCCTTACAAATCCGGCGTCAACGGAAACATTCAACCGCCTTAAAACCTGTGAAAGCCGCCTCGCCGCCCAATACGCCCTGCCACCCGCAGAACGTGAAGGCGTGGCCGAACTGGAAACCGAAGCCGGTAACTTAGAAAAAGACCTTGCCCGTACCGTTGAGGCTGCACGGCAAGTCGGTTGGCAGGACGTTCAGGCTGCATTAAAACCTGGCGAAGCGGCAATCGAATTTGTCCACTACCGCTTTTGGAAAAAAGAACAGACAGACAGTGTCATGTACGCCGCGCTCATCGTTTTGCCCGCGGGGCAGCCCGCTTTTGTGCCGCTTTTTGAAGAAAAAACCTTGGATTCGCTGCTTTCCACCGCTAAAGCCCGCAAGTCGGACTACGTCAACCGCCTCTACAACCGCGCTAAAACAGGCCCGGCTGCGGCGGCAAAACAGGCGCCCGCCCTATATGAAATGGTTTGGCAACCGCTCGAAGCAATATTGGCCGGAACCAAAACGGTGTACGTTGCGCCCACCGGCTTACTGCACCGGCTCAACTTAGGCGCCATCCCAGTACCGGCTCCCGCAGCAAAAACGGCCACCGCCGAAACGTTGGCCGACCGGCTCCATCTCATCACGCTGGGCAGTACGCGCTTCCTGCTGCCCGGCATCGGTTCGCCGGCCCCCTACCCTTCCCACACGGCTGCCCTGCTATTCGGCGCAGTTCGATATGAGTCTGATTCCAGCGCCATCGCGGCGAAAATTGATTTCCAGAATACAGCAACGGCCAGTCGCAGAGCGCCGGGTTTTGAAAATACCGACTCGACCGACCGGGGCGGCAGCTGGACCTTTTTGCCCTGGACGGAAAAAGAGGTCAACTCCATCGCGCCGATGCTGAGGGCAGCCGGCTTGCAACCCTCGGTGCGAAGCG
Organism: Bacteroidota bacterium; assembly: GCA_963169325.1. Classification (GTDB taxonomy): domain Bacteria; phylum Bacteroidota; class Bacteroidia; order Chitinophagales; family Saprospiraceae; genus M3007. The sequence goes on along the minus strand of CAUJEY010000074.1, from coordinate 2,276 downwards.
GGTTCGCCGCCACCGAGGAATTTTTCAAAACAGTCGGCGCCCCATCCCCCCGGATTTTACATATCGCCACGCACGGCTATTTTTTCCCCGACCCGAAACAAACGGTGGACGGTGGACGGCAAACGGTGGACGGTGGACGGTTGACGGTGGACGGTAAAGAACCGGTTTATAAAATGTCTGAACATCCGATGATCCGTTCCGGCCTCCTGCTGGCCGGCGCCAACCACGCCTGGGAAACCGGCAAGCCCATCAAACCGGGTATGGAAGACGGCATCCTGACCGCCTACGAGATCAGTCAGATGGATTTGTCGAATACCGAACTGGTGGTGCTGTCGGCCTGCGAAACCGGCCTGGGCGACATTCAGGGCAATGAAGGCGTGTACGGTTTGCAGCGGGCCTTCAAAATCGCCGGGGCGAAATACCTCATCATGTCGCTGTGGCAGGTGCCCGATTTCCAGACCCAGGAACTGATGACGGTTTTTTACCAAAAATGGCTCACGGATAAAATGACCATTCCCGATGCCTTTCAGGCGGCGCAGCAGCAGATGCGGGCAAAGTACGAGCATCCGTACTTCTGGGCGGGGTTTGTGCTGGTGGAGTGAGACTTAGACTTTCCAGGTTTTAAAAACCTGGAAAGTCAAATGCCGGCAACTTGGTTTTGAGGGCTTAGCGTCGCGCGACGTTAAGCCCTCATTTTTTTTTAAAAAAAACTCAAAACCGGGGTTATGCTTTTCCGGCAGGTTGTACAAGGAAGGTACATGGGCAAATTTTTGGAAAGGTTCCAATTTTAATGCCCGTAACACTTTTTAAACATCCTGCTATGAAATCACTACGCAATCTCTTTTTCCTTTTATTATTAGGTCAGCAAGTTTTAGCAGCAAACAAAAACTTGACTCCCCCCGGCGATCCGCATCGTATCGACATGTCGGTAGGCACGGTGTTTATTACGGTGGTTGGGAACGGCACCGTTACATCCGGAGCGGCCTGGGATGATCATATTAACTGCCCTTCGGATTGTTCCGGACAAACGCCCGGGTTTGCCCAACTATTTGCAACGCCTGCTCCCGGCTGGTGCTTTTTAGGGTGGTCGGGTAGTGCTTCAGGCGAGCAGAACCCACTGGTTATGGATTTTTATTCAGGGGGAAACTATACCGCTACCTTTGTTTTGCAGGCGACTATTACCGGAAACCCTGTCAGCCAAAGTGCTTGCCCGGGAACCGGGGTTTCCTTTAGCGCATCGGCAACAAATGCCGTCGCCTACAGGTGGCAGATAAACCAGGGTTTCGGTTGGTTTAATTTGTGGGATTCGGGCGTGATTTCCAATGTAACAACTCCCACGCTAAACATCAGCGATGTGGCGGGATTAAATGGTAGCCAGTACAGGTGTGCTGTGAATGGGGTAAATTGTGTGGCAACTAATGCCGCTACACTAACCGTTCATACGCCGCCCACTACCGCCAACGCCGGCCCGGATCAAACCGGCGTCGCCACCTGCGGCCTCACACAGGTAACCCTCGCGGCCAACGCGCCAAGTGTCGGCACCGGCCAGTGGAGCATTGTCAGCGGCACAGGCGGATCGTTCGCTAACACGGCCAGCCCGACTTCGACCTTTAATGGAACAGCCGGTACGACTTACACCCTGCGCTGGACCATTTCAAACAGCCCTTGCACGGCCTCGACCGACAACGTGGTGATCACCTTCAACCGCAACCCGACAGCTGCCAACGCAGGCCCGGATCAAACCGGTGCCGCCACCTGCGGCCTCACCCAGGTCACCCTGGCAGCCAACGCACCCACCGTCGGCACCGGCGCATGGAGCATTGTCAGCGGCACAGGCGGATCGTTCGCTAACACGGCCAGCCCCACTTCGACCTTCAGTGGCACGGCGGGCAACACCTACACCCTGCGCTGGACCATTTCCAGCAGCCCCTGCACCGCCTCCTCCGACAACGTGGTGATCACCTTCAACCGCAACCCGACAACGGCCAACGCGGGCCCCGACCAAACCGGCGTCGCCACCTGCGGCCTCACCCAGGTAACCCTCGCGGCCAACGCGCCAAGCGTCGGCACCGGCCAGTGGAGCATTGTCAGCGGTACAGGCGGCAGTTTCGGCAACACGGCCAGCCCGACTTCGACATTCAGCGGCACGGCGGGCAACACCTACACCCTGCGCTGGACCATTTCCAGCAGCCCCTGCACCGCCTCCACCGACAACGTGGTGATCACCTTCAACCGCAACCCGACAACGGCCAACGCAGGCCCCGACCAAACCGGTG
>CAUJEY010000073.1 GCA_963169325.1 Bacteroidota bacterium | reverse complement strand
TCCCTTTGGGCTTTCGCCGCTTGGGCGTTTTGGTGGCGTGGGGGTTTGGGGGTTGGGAGGTGTGGGGCTTGGGCGGTGTGGTGGTTGGGGGGCTTGGGGGTTTGGAGGTTTGGAGGTTTGGATCCGGTTGTCTCGCTTCGCTCGACATGACAGATCCACTTTATTTAACTACTCATCAGATTCCTCGCTGCGCTCGAAATATTCAAAGCGTTCCCGGTAAATTTTGAGCGCAGCGAAAAATCTGGATGAAACTTGAAAACATATGGCTGTCATGTCGAGCGAAGCGAGACATCTGGCAAATCTTTCTGCCGTCAGCCTTCGTTAAAACTTTATGGCGGACGGCAACCCCCCAAACCCCAAACCTCCTAAACTTGATCCTGATTGAAATACGTTTTCAAATCGACATAGAAGGCTTCAAAAGCTTCGATACCGCGTGGGGTGAGTTTGCATAGCGTAAGCGGGTAGTTGTTTTTGTAGGTTTTTTCCACTACGATATAGCCGGCTTCCTGTAGTTTGCTGATCTGGGCGCTGAGGTTGCCGGCGCTGGCCGCGGTTTCCTCCCGCAGGGCATTAAATTCGGCTTCGCGCACCACCATCAGGTACGACATTATCGCCAGTCGCAATTGCGACAACAGCATGGGATCTAATTCTTTATACATGGCGACTGCGGGCTTTTTGGTTTAACATATAACCCGGCACTAAGTACCCGAGCACGGTAGCGCCCGCTTGCACCAGGGCGTGTTCGCCGATAGGTACGACCATACAAATAGCTGCGCCGGCCCATAGAACGATCGCACCAAAAACCAGGGCTTTAAAGCGCAGTAGAATACCGGACATGAAGGTGGCAAATGCCGCCAGTATCAGAATCACCGGAATAGGCGAAACATGAGCCCGTACCGTCAGCGCAATGGCCAGAATGAGAGAAATCCCGAATGCCAGCCATAGCATACCGTACCATTCGCGGACGATGTTCTGACCCTGTTGCTTTTTGTCGCGCCGCCATTCATAAATGAACGCTGTCGGCACACCGATCACCGGCATGATCATCCAAACCATCGAGGGTTCAAGGCCCCGGTGCATTTGCCGCAGATAATACTCAGATAAACCGGCAATAACAACCAGCCAGCCCCAGAGCAAAAAGTGAAATCCGTTTTCCTGGACGCCCTTCTTGGCGACATCAATTGTTTCGCGAATGATGCGAAGGCTTTCCGCAGGGTTCAATACTTTTTCTTCGTTTTCCATAAAAGGTTTTAGTTTACAATGTGAAATATGTTGCAAATGTAAAGTGGTTTATTTTATAAACTAAATTTATCGATGAAACCTGCTCTACTATCAGACGATGTCTCTTTATCATACGACGTATGCTCGTGTATTATTTCACGCAAAGGCGCAAAGGCGCAAAGTAAGAGGGGCTTGTTTCACGCAAAGGCGTCTTTTTTTCAAACCTGCTTTTTCTCGCAAATGGGTAATGTTTAGCCCCTCTTACTTTGCGTCTTAGCGCCTTTGCGTGAAATAATACACGAGCCCCTCTTACTTTGCGTCTCGTGTGAAACAAACTTGTGCATGACCATGTGACACCCGATTAAATGGAAAAATTGAGTTTCAATGCACTCAAAAGTACATCAAATTGGAGCCGCCGCCCCCAAATAACCTACTTTCGCGTCGCTTTAAAAGTCCCGTTCGGTTGGATAAAGTTTACGGCAGTAGTTTTACTATTTTCATCCACGTCAAAACGGACACTATAACCGTCGAGAATTTTAAGTTTGAATTCATGATTTCCAATGGGTAAAGTTTCGTAATCCGGCTGGCCGGGCACAAACACCATCAGCGTGTTGTCGGGGCGCAGGTAAATTTTACAGGTGGTACCGCCCAGGGAATACTCGCCGCAGTATTTTTCCAAATCATCTTTGGAAACCTTTATCGCAGTCGCCTTTTTAGTAAATAAAATTTCTTTAACGCCCGGCTCCAACCCGATTGCATGCAATTCGGCAATATCACCTTTCAGGTCGGTGGTAAATTGGAGCCGGATCGGGCTGTCTTCTTCTATATCCAGACCCTCCATCAGGGCAACCGGGCGAAAAATATCGTAATGGTAATGTTGGAGATAAAAATTCACGTAAGCCGATCGGGCAAACAAGGAGTCATTGCGTGTGCTCACGACCAAAGCGCCGTAGCCGGGGTTTTCGTAGCTGCCGGCAAATTCTGCGGGCAAGTGCGAGGGCCGGGTACCGGTTTTGCGGCTAAGGTCTTCCGCTTTTCCGGCTTCCTTAGCGGCGTTTTTTTGTTTTTCCGCGCGTGCCAGCAAGTCTGCATTCCAATCGTGATATTTCAGTCCCAGAAGGCGGTCGATAATCAGGTTTCGGATCGCCGACGTCGCCTGCGAACCATTTTGGTTCACCAACACGACTACCCCGATACTGTCGGCGGGGAAAAAACAAACACTGGCTGAAAAGCCATTGATATTGCCGCCGTGCTCCACGCGATAGTGCCCGTAATAGGAGGCGAGCATCCATCCCATGCCGTAGTTGCTAAAAAAGATATTCGGGTTTTCTGCACCGGGCATCCCGCCGCCCATGGCCATTTGCGCAGAAACGGCCTGAGACATATATGTGCCTGGGAGGACCTCCTGCCCGTTGAATTTTCCGCCGTTGATCCAGGTGATCACCCAGTTGGCCATTTCCGAGGCGCTGGCGTTGATACTACCTGCCGGGCCCATGCCTTCGATGCGGTAGTAGTCCATAAACTTGACGGCGCCGTCTTTTTCAAAATATCCCTTTGCCACGTCGGCTGTCGCGGGAGCGTTCCAGATGTCGAACATTGCCGTTTTCATACCCAGGGGCTGAAAAAAGCGCTGCCGGATGTTGTCTTCCCAGGATTTTCCGGTTAGTTTTTCGGCAATAGCCCCCTGTAGCAGGAACCCAAAGTTGTTGTACTGCCATTGCTCGCGCAGGCCGGCGGAAGGTTCGAAATAACGCATCCGATGCACAAAACTGTCGCGGGTGGTGGGATTGAGGTACCAGGACAGGTCGTGTCGGGGCAGGCCGCTGCGGTGGCTGGTCAGGTCGCGTACCGTGAGGCGGGTGTTCAGTTCGTCGTTAAAGAGGCGCAAATCCGGCAGGTAAGCGGTTACTTTTTCGTCGAAGTCGAGTTTGCCTTCGTTAGCCAGCACGCCGAGCAAGGCGCTGGTGAAGGCTTTAGTGCAGGAGCCGATTTGAAAAATGGTGTTTGCGGTGGCCGGTTTTTTAGCCTCGTAGTCGCTGAAGCCGAAACCTCCGGCAAACAGTACTTTGTTTTTTTCCACCACGGCTACGCCGCAACCGGCAGCATGCCAGTCGGACAGTACCCGGTTGATCATCGTGTCGAGGCCTTTCAGGCGCAGGTCGGCGTTTTTTTGAGTGAAAGCCGGCAAAAAGGATAATAAGGCAGTGACAAAAAGGAATATCTGTTTTTTCATGAAAGCATTTTTTGTTGAGCAATATGTCAAAGGTGGTAATCTTAAAGTGCATTGTTCAGTCTGCAAATGTTAAATTTTTCCGCTACTACGACAATTGTCGTAAAAAAATTTGCTGCTACGACAATTGTCGTACAACTTTGCCGTTAAATATCCACTATGACAGAAAAAACATACCGACCCAGCGAGGCAGAACTCGAAATACTGAATATTATCTGGGAACTGGAACCGGTGGCGGTGCGCGACGTGCATGCGCGTATCGCGGTAGTTCGCGATATTGGCTACACCACTATCCTGAAACAGATTCAGCGCCTGACCGAGAAAGGTGTATTGGAAAAACAGATAGACGGCGGCGTTCATCTGTATCGAAGCACGGTAAAAGCCGCAGATGTGAAACAACAATTGATGGACAAAGTATTGCAGACCGCTTTCGGGGGCTCGGCCCTGGATATGGCCATGTATGCCTTTGGCCGCGACAAGGTTTCTCCCGATGAATTAAAGGCTATTAAAACCTGGCTGGACAATCAACTTTAAATCTATGGACTGGCAAACGCTCTGGCAAACGCTTCCCATTGCATTGGGATGGATGGTTGCGCACTCGCTCTGGCAAATTACGGTTATTTATCTGTGTTACCGTCTGGTCGCCTGGTGTTGGCGCAGGCAAGGGCAGGCGTTGTATCTGGTTGCTCTATTTGGTTTGCTGCTTGCTTCCGGCTGGGCCTTCTACACCTTTTCCACCACCTGGGGGCAACTGTTACAGGGAGCAAGTGGATTGGCAGCCGGTCCGGATACTCCGTCGGTTTTTACCCCTGATGCTGTTCAAAACCTGGCAGACGCCCCTGGCCGGGTGGTTGAAACGCTGCCTTGGTATACAAAGTTGGTGCAATTGTACGATTACTTCTGGGCCGGAGTGGTAGGTTGGCTGTGGTGTTTGGCGGTAATCGTCTTCAGCCTGCGGCTCTCAGGTGGTTACTGGATATCCCGGCGGCTTCGTACCCGCGGCGTAATTGTGGTATCTGAGGCCTGGCAGGGGCGTTGTAATGACTGGGCCCGGCAGTTGGGTATCCTGCGTCAGGTATGCTGGCTGGAATCGGCTTGTATCACGGAGCCGCTTACCCTGGGATTTTGGAAACCCGTGATTTTGTTCCCCGCCGGGCTGTTATTGCAGCTCCCGCCAAAACAGGTGGAAGTGCTGCTGCTGCATGAATTGGCTCATATCCGTCGCCTGGATTACCTGGCCAACCTCTTTCAACTGATTTTAGAAGTCTGTTTCTTTTACCACCCGCTGTTCTGGCTGTTGTCGCGAGAGGTGCGCCGGCAGCGCGAATTTGCCTGCGACGACCAGGTCGTGCAACAAACTACCGACCCGCTGTTATACGCCCGAACCCTGACCAACCTCCAACTCACATTTGTTAACCGTCCAAATCCTTTCGTCATGAATGCTCTCGGAAACAGTGCATTTGCACAACGTATTTATCGCATAGCCGGATTACATCCGACTGCCGGTCGCCAGGCGCAATGGTTCCCTTTTTTAATCGTATTCTTATTGCTCACCACCGGCGTGCTTTGGTCATCATTTACCCCTTCCGCCGAACAACCGCAGCGGAAAACATTTTTGATTGCCCTGCCCGCAAAAGCAGATTTCCATCGCGCTGCTGCTGCCCGGCTATTGCCGCCCGCCCCTCCAACTGTTGCTGCCATCTCCCCGGATGTGATACCCGATACTATTTCCCCCTCGATCGTCGTCGTAGAGGCCGGCAAAATGAATATTTTTTACATCGGCGTCGACAATCCGATCACAGTAGCGGTGCCGGGTTATGATTGCAATGCGGTTCAGGTCCGTTTAGTGGGCAACGGCGAAATAATCTCCAGGGGCGATTGCCAATATACTGTGCTGGTCAAGAGCCCCGGTGAGGTGAGAATTGAAATTTACGGAACCGACCAAGGGAAGGAAAAACAACTTGGCGTCAAGGTATTCCGCGCTAAACGTATCCCGGATCCGGTGCCCGGATTTGAAGGCCAAAATAGCTCCTTCATCCATAAAGCGGATATATCCAATATTTTCAGGCAGGAACTAAAGGCCATACTGTGGAATTTTGATTTTGATGCGGAGTGCACAGTTGTTCGGTTTGGAGTAGCTTGTCTTTTTTCAAAAGATTCGGATATGGTGGAATATTCCATTCAGGGAAACAAGATTTCGCCGGAAATCCTGGCCAACCTGAATCGTGTGGAGCCAGGAGGGCGAATTTACCTGTTGGACGTCAGGGTCAAATGCCCTGGCGATTCGGCCACGCGTCAGGTCGGCGACAGGGTTTTTACGGTCATCGAATAACTTGCTTCCCTGCTTCAGATATTTTTCCATGATCAGAAGAGTTTAAATATAGAAATGCCTGCGAAGGTGGCTATTAGTCCGAGCATAACGCTTGCGCCCACATACCAGGCCGCATTCCAGAACTGCCCGTCGCGAAGCAGCCCCAGTGTTTCGTTGGAAAAGGCGGAAAAAGTAGTAAAACCGCCGCAAAAACCCGTAGCCAGAAACAGGCGCCATTCGGGAGACAGGTTCGTTTTTTCGCTCAGGCCGAATACCAGACCGATAACGAAGCAGCCCGTAATGTTGACCCACAGGGTGCCATAAGGAAAGGTCGACAGGAATTTGTTTTGGATAAATTGCGTGGATAAATACCGGCATATTCCGCCGATAAAACTGCCAAGGCCAATCAAAAATGCAATTTTCATAATTTACCAAATCAGTTCCTCCTTTAAATATCGCTTGACATAATCATCAATTCCGGCTTCCAGCCCATAAAACGGCTCGCGGTAGCCTGCCAGGTCGCGGAGTTTGCGCATGTCGGCCTCTGTAAAATACTGGTAAGTATCCCGGATGTCGGCCGGCGTATCGATAAAGGTAATCTTAGGCTCCAGGTCCATGGCCCGAAAAGTGCCAGTGGCCAGGTCGAGGAAGGTGCGGGCTTTGCCGGTGCCGAGGTTGTAAATCGCGTTGGGCGGGCGTTTTTCGAGGAAAAACAACAATACGTCTATCACATCTTTCACGTAAATGAAATCCCGGCTTTGCTCGCCGTCCTTGAAGTCGGGCCGGTGCGAGCGGAACAGTTTCATGCCGCCCGTGGCTTTAATTTGCCGGGCAGTGTGAAAAATTACCGAGGCCATACGCCCCTTGTGGTACTCATTGGGGCCGTAAACATTAAAGAATTTGAAGCCGGCCCACACCGGCGGCGCCGCACCACCGTCCACCGTCCACCGTCCACCGTCCACCGTCGACCGTCCACCGTCCACCGTCTGTAAAACCCACACGTCGAAGTCTTGTTTGCTTTGGCCATAAGGATTAAGCGGTTTCAAATCCGGGATAATCGTATGATCGTCGGAATAGCCTTTTTCGCCCAATCCGTAAGTGGCGGCGCTGCTGGCGTAGAAGAAAGGAATTTGAAAACCGCTGCACAACATCCACAGGGCTTTGGAATATTCGAGATTTAGATTGTCGAAAATCGCGGTATCCATCTCCGTGGTATCGGTGCGGGCGCCGATATGGAAAATAGCGTCCACGTCGGTATGATGGCGCTCCAGCCAGCGTGCGAAGTTGTCGCGGTGTACTTCGCCCCGAATTTTTTTGCCTTCGAGGTTGCGTTGTTTATCCGGACGGCTGAAATCGTCCACGACAAGGATGTCGGTGTAGCCGGCCTCGTTGAGGCGGCGTACCAAACAGGAACCGATGAATCCGGCAGCGCCGGTGACTATAATCATGGAGTGATAGAGTAATGGAGTGATAGAGTGGAGCAAAAGTAAGATTATCTGTGCAGCGGCTCTTCCCGTAGCCCAAGTTTCGGTGTGGAGCGAATTTTTAATTCGCTCATAGCGTAGCCCAAGTTTCGACGGGAAGGCTCTACTTTTGTGGTGTGGGGCGTCCCGACCGCTCGGGATTAATTCGCCCGTAGTAGGCGAATTAATCCCGAGTGGTCGGGACGCCCCACATAGCAGGTAATGAAAAAGACATATTTCGCATCCGATTTCCACCTCGGGGCCAACGGGCTCCTGACTTCGCGCGAACGCGAGCGTAAAATTGTGCGTTGGCTCGATCAAATTGCACCGGAAGCCGGCGCCCTGTACCTGGTCGGCGATTTATTCGAGTTTTGGTTTGAATACCAAACGGTTATCCCCAAAGGATACAGCCGCTTTTTAGGCAAACTGGCCGAACTGCGCGATGGAGGCTTGCCCATTCACATCTTTACCGGCAACCACGACTTGTGGATGTTCGGTTATTTCGAGGAGGAGTTTGGTATTCCGGTTTATCACCGGCCGATTGAGGTGGAAATGTCCGGTAAACGGTTTTTTATCGGTCATGGCGACGGCCTGGGCCCCAACGACCGGGGCTACAAACTGATGAAAAAGGTGTTTACCAACCGTCTTAACCAATGGTTGTTCCGCTGGTTTCATCCCGATCTCGGCATGCGTCTGGCGGGTTTTTCCTCCCAGGCCAGCCGCGACGCCATGCCGGAAGAAGAGCGTTCCTGGCTCGGCGAGGAGCGCGAATGGCTGGTGCAATACTGCCATCGAAAGATCGATCAGGGGGTGGAGCCGGACTATTTCATCTTCGGGCACCGGCACCTGCCGATCGAATGGAAACTCAAAAACGGCCGAAGCCAGTATATCAATCTGGGGGATTGGATGTCGTTCTGCTCGTATGCCGTTTTTGATGGGAGCGATTTGAAATTGCATTTTTTTGAACAGGAAGGAGCACCAATGCGCAACCATAATTTGCCCAATGACGCAATGACGATAATGCCCCAATGACCCAATGACGATAATGACCCAATGACTATAATGACCCAATGACAATAATGACAGACCTCACCGCTCCCGCATCCGGTCCCGCAATTCCTCCCCAATCAGCCTGTGCCCGGCATTCATCAGGTAAATACGCACGTTCCGGACGCCTTCCACCATTTTTTTTACCGTTTTGTATTGGATCATCTCGTCTTTGGTACCGAAATAAATATCGACCGGCAAGCCGGATTCCCGCCAGATCGCTTTGATTTGACGGCGGCGCAGGTAAAAAGAGTCGAGTGCAAGCCAGCAACCAAATGCGCGGCGGAAACGCTCGGGACGGGTGAGGTTGAAGGATAAAAAGTGGAGAATAAGTCCCGGTACCACCCGTAGCCGGCAGCCCAAGTCCAGCAGGTGCAGAAACCAATGTGGGTTCACTAGAATACGGCTCAGAAATTTTCGCACCCACATCGGGGTATGCACGGCCGCCGACATGCCTTTCGTATGGATACCGTCGGGGGAAAGCAGGTAGAGTTTGTCCAGTTGCGGCAGAAAATCCGGTAACATGGCTTGTGCCAGCCGCGCACCGAAACTGAACCCCATCAGGCAAAACCGTTCTTTTTCTTCCCGGGCCAGGATCAGTCGGATGATGCCCATCAAATCTGTTTTGGAAAATGTGCGCCGTGCCCATTCTGTTTGTCCGTGAAACGGCAGATCGAATGCCACGACGGTGTACCGGTCGGCCAGCGCATTTTCCAGGATAGCAAACAACCGCGCCCGATCGCCAAAGCCGTGCAGGGCTACTAAAAGTCGCTCTCCGTGCCCAAAGCGCAGGCAATGCACACGGGCGTCCTTGTAATCCAGATAAAAAGTTTGCATAATTTAACTCGGCTCATCCGTCCGAAAAGTAATCTGCCAACGCCGATCTCCAAACTTCAAACTTTAAACTTCAAACTCTAGTCATCTACTTTGAACTTAAATCCGACGCCGTGAATATTTTCGACCTTAATACGTTCGTCCCGGCTCAGGTATTTGCGCAGGCGGGAGATGAATACATCGAGACTGCGCCCCAGGAAATAGTCGTCTTTTCCCCAGATTGTTTCGAGGATGTAGGAGCGTTTGACCACCTGGTTTCGGTTTTCATGCAGGAGTTTCAGCAAATCGGCTTCTTTCTGGGTGAGGGTTTCACCTTCTTCTTCGCTGTAGGCTAAGTTCAGATTTTTATAATCAAAATTGTAGTGGCCGATGGTAACGGGCGTATTTGATTTCAGGATGCCCGTATATTTTGAGCGACGCAGGAAAATATCGATTTTGAGGAGCAGTTCTTCAATACTGAACGGCTTGGTCATGTAATCGTCGGCGCCGATGGTCAGGCCGTGTATTTTGTCCTGTTTCATACTTTTGGCCGTCAGGAAAATGATGGGCACCTGTTCGTCCCGTTTCCGGATTTCCTGTGCCAGCGTAAAACCGTCCACTTCGGGCAGCATCACATCGAGGATACACAGGTCGAATTTCTGACCGGAGCGGATGACATCCATCGCCTTTTGGCCATCCTCACTGTAAGTTACCTGGTAGCCGTTGAATTCGAGGTTGTCACGCGTGACATAACTCAGGCTTTCGTCGTCTTCGACGTAGAAAAGATGTGCTTTTGTCTCGGCCATGGGAAAATCGGATTTGCGTGTTCGGATAAGTTGTTGTTTTCGGTAGCGGGCAAACTTAACACTTGTTGGTGGAATGGAGCTTTTGTTGAGAGGAAAAACTGGTATCGGGTTGAAAACAAAAATTTTTTGACAGGCAACAAGTATTCTTTCGGCGCAAAATCTGTCTTGTCATTCATTAATCCTCCTTCTTCCGCACCATCATCAGCCCATCCCGTACCGGCAACAGAACATTTTCCACGCGCTCATCGGCTTGCACTAAATCATTAAAGGTGCGAAGCGCCTGCGCCGTGCCGTCTTTTTCGTCGAAGAGCACTTTCCCATCCCAAAGCACATTATCGGCAAGCAGGAAACCGCCGGGTCGGATTTTGGGCAACGCCAGTTCGTAATGCGCCGCGTAGTCCATTTTGCCGGCATCGAGAAAAACCAGGTCGAACGTGTCTTCCAGCGTAGGGATGACGGCAGATGCATCGCCAAGGTGAAGAATGATCCGGCCTTCCAGCCCGGCCAGTTGTACATGCCTATATATAATAGGTGCAAACTCGTCGTTTGCCTCGATGGTGTGCAAAATGCCGTCGCTGGTTAGTCCTTGTGCCAGGCATATAGCGCTGTAACCTGTGAAGGCGCCGATCTCCAGAATCCGGCTCGGGCAAATCATCCGGCTGATCATCCGGAGTAGCGCACCCTGAAGCGGGCCGGACAACATTTGCGGATAAAGTGTGCGCAAATGTGTTTCGCGCTCCAATGTCTCCAGCACAGAGCCCTGCGCAGAACTGTGTTGCAGGCAATAAGCAAGGAATTTTTCGTCGATAATCATCAAAAAACGGGCATTTTCAAGCACTTTAGTGGGATGTTGACTGCAAAAAACGGTTTTTCAGATCAAATTGCAGTTTTTTTTAAAAAAACTTTTTCAGTTTTAGTGAAACGCCGTACCTTTGCGAACGCTTTTCGGAAGGGGGTTGAATTCCAGACAAAAAGTGCGTTCTTTGAAGGTTGTTTTTCGCTTGAAAAGCCTGTGGAGTAAGAATGATCGGCCAGTGTAGCTCAGTTGGTAGAGCAGCTGATTTGTAATCAGCTGGTCGGGGGTTCGAGTCCCTCTACTGGCTCAGATATCTTTTACATTTTGACTTTTACATTTTGACTTTAATGTGAAATTTAAAAGTCAAAATGTAAAATGTAAAAGTTTTTCAAGGGGGTGCCCCGGAGTTGGAGAGCCGGGCCAGACTGTAAATCTGGTGCTTCACAGCTGAGTAGGTTCGATTCCCACCACCCCCACTCTTTGTTAGTTATGAGTTATGAGTTATAAGTTATTTTGAAGCAACGTTTTGCCAGGATAATAACTCATAACTTATAATTCATAACTAGCTAACGCGGTGGTAGCTCAGTTGGTAGAGCGTCAGCCTTCCAAGCTGAATGTCGCGAGTTCGAATCTCGTCCGCCGCTCCGGAAACTTTGAACTTCAAACGTTGAACTTCAAACTTATCAGTGCCGTTGTAGCTCAGGGGTAGAGCACTTCCTTGGTAAGGAAGAGGTCGTGAGTTCAAATCTCATCAACGGCTCAAAGCGTGAGATAGTTGCGATATTTTAACCGCTACGCCGGTTCGATTTATTTTAATTATCACACCATCACAATAATTTATTATCACATCTACAAATTTTTAGTCTAAACCAATGGCAAAAGAGACATTTGCACGCACAAAACCGCACGTAAATATCGGAACGATCGGCCACGTAGACCACGGTAAGACTACCTTGACTGCTGCCATCACCTACGTTTTGGCCAGCAAAGGTTTGGCCAAGAAGACGGACTACGCTTCCATTGACGCCGCTCCGGAAGAAAAAGAGCGCGGTATTACCATTAATACCGCTCACGTTGAATACGAAACGCAAAAGCGTCACTATGCACACGTCGACTGCCCGGGTCACGCCGACTATGTAAAAAACATGATCACGGGCGCTGCCCAGATGGACGGCGCTATTCTCGTGGTTGCTGCTACTGACGGTCCGATGCCGCAAACCCGTGAGCACATCCTGTTGGCTCGTCAGGTAGGCGTTCCCCAGATCGTTGTTTACATGAACAAGGTTGACCTCGTTGACGACGAGGAAATGCTGGAACTCGTCGACATGGAAGTACGCGAACTGCTGACCTCCTATGGCTTCGACGGCGATAAAGCTTTCGTCATCAAAGGCTCCGCACTCAAAGCCCTCGAAGGCGACGCCGCCGGCGTTAAATCGATCGAAGATCTGATGGATGCTTGCGACAACGACATTCCGGAACCGGTCCGCGAAACGGACAAGCCGTTCCTGATGCCGGTGGAAGACGTCTTCACGATCACCGGTCGCGGTACTGTAGCCACAGGTCGTATCGAGCGCGGCGTGATCAACGTGAACGACAAGGTAGAAATCATCGGTATGATGAAAGAAGGGGAGAAACCCCTGGAATCCGTTATTACCGGTGTGGAAATGTTCCGCAAACTGCTCGATCGTGGTGAAGCCGGCGACAATGCCGGTCTGTTGCTCCGCGGTATCGACAAAGAGCAAATCAAGCGCGGGATGGTTATCTGCAAACCAGGCAGCGTGAAACCGCACAAACATTTCAAATGTTCGGTCTATATCCTGTCCAAAGAAGAAGGCGGCCGTCACACACCGTTCTTTAACGGCTACCGTCCGCAATTCTACTTCCGTACCACCGACGTAACCGGCGACGTGAAACTTCCGGTCAACGTAGAAATGGTGATGCCGGGCGATAACATCGAACTCGAAGTGAAACTCCTCAACACGATCGCGCTCGAAAAAGGTCTGCGCTTCGCTATTCGCGAAGGTGGCCGTACGGTCGGCGCCGGTCAGGTTACGGAGATCATTGGATAATATCGGTTTTGAGTTTCGAGTTTTGAGTTTTGAGTTGCAATACACTCAAAACTCAAAACTCAAAACTCAACACTTATTAAAGGGGCATAGCTCAATTGGTAGAGTGGCGGTCTCCAAAACCGCAGGCTGCGGGTTCGAGCCCTGCTGCCCCTGCCAAACACAAAAATATTGCCTGTCTGCCGTTAGGGAGGTTCGTTGTAAGCTTTAAGCGCACAACGAACTTTTTGCACGAAAGAAGCAGGCAATTAACAACGATGATTACTTCATGGAGAAGTTGACACTTTATCTCAAAGAAAGCTACCAGGAACTGGTACAAAACGTTTCCTGGCCGACCTTGGCTCAGCTGCAGGAAAGCACTATCGTAGTACTGGTGACATCCGGCCTGCTTGCCTTGATCGTCTTTATTATGGACGTGCTGTGCAGCCTGACGTTCAAGAGTATCTATGACGTATTATAAATCTGTTTGGACTACCGTCCAAATATTACTTCTTCCTTCCCAACCGACATGAATAAAGAGAAAGAAATAGCGAAAGCAGCGGGCGTTGAAGAAAAAAAATGGTATTCGCTCCGGGTCATTAGTGGCAAGGAAAAGAAGATCAAAGAACGCATCGACATGGAGGTGGAGCGCTCCCATTGGAAGGAATTTATTTTTCAGGTAATTGTACCGACTGAAAAAGTATACAAAATACGAAATGGCAAAAAGGTAGTGCAAGAACGCAATCTTTTGCCGGGATACATCCTGATCGAAGCCTATGGGCACAAGTTAAACGGTGATGTGTCTAAAATGATCAGCGATATTCCCAATGTAATTCATTTTCTGGGCAAAGATACCCCGATCCCAATGACCCAGGTCGAAGCCAATCGCCTATTGGGAAAGGTGGACGACAGCAGCGAGGCCGGCGAAACGATGGCAGAACCCTTCCTGATCGGCGAAACCGTCAAAATTATCGATGGCGCCTTTGCCGATTTCATCGGCGATATTCAGGAGGTGAACGAAGAAAAGAAAAAATTGAAAGTGGTGGTGAAAATTTTCGGCCGCGGCACAGAAATGGAACTCAATTTTATGCAAGTGGAAAAAATCAGTTAAAGCCGTTTTCGAGGTCCGCTTCTCCCGGACACGCTTCCATCGAAAATAACTTGACGATTTTCTATAAATCATTCATAATCAGTAGTCTGATTATTTTAAGATTCTGACCTAATGGCAAAAGAAGTAGACATTTATATTAAACTCCAGGTAAAAGGCGGCGCCGCCAACCCAGCGCCTCCTATCGGCCCCGCCCTTGGTTCCAAAGGCGTCAATATAATGGAGTTCTGCAAGCGTTTTAATGCGCAAACGCAGGAACTGGTTGGCAAAATATTGCCGGTGATTATTCAGGTGTACAAAGACAAAACCTTTGACTTTGTCATCAAAACCCCACCGGCCGCAATCCAACTGTTCGAAGCCGCCAAATTACAAGTCGGACAAGGCTCTGCCGAACCGAATCGTAAAAAAGTAGGCACCGTCACCTGGGATCAGGTAAAGGCTATTGCTGAAAGCAAAATGCCCGACCTCAACTGCTTCACCGTCGAATCCGCCATGAAAATGATCGCGGGTACGGCACGCAGCATGGGGATTACCGTCGAAGGTACGCCGCCTTGGAATAATTAAAGTTTTGAGTTTTGAGTTTTGGGTTTTGAGTGATCCAACATCTCAAGTAGGTGAACCATTCAAAACTCAAAACTCAAAACTGTAAAAAGGGAGTTTCGGCCCAAACTGAAACGTTGAACCTTAAATTTTTTTTTAAATGGCACGATTAACAAAAAAACGCAAAGCCGTTAACTCGAAGGTTGACAAAGACAAACTTTATTCGCTGACAGAAGCGATGGGTTTGGTGAAAGAAGTCAACACGACAAAATTCGACGCTTCGGTGGATGTACATGTGCGTTTGGGTGTCGACCCGCGTAAAGCCGATCAGGCCCTTCGCGGAACCGTATCCCTCCCGCATGGTACCGGTAAAACAAAACGGGTGCTGGTATTCTGCACACCCGACAAACAAGCAGACGCCCTGGCCGCAGGTGCAGATTTCGTAGGCTTGGAAGATTACATTCAGAAAGTTTCCGAAGGTTGGCTGGACATCGATGTTATCATCGCCACGCCGAACGTGATGGCCCAGTTGGGTAAAGTTGCCCGTATTCTTGGTCCGCGCGGCCTGATGCCCAACCCGAAAACGGGTACGGTAACCAACGATATTGCCTCTGCCGTTCAGGAAGTTAAAAAGGGCAAAATCGCTTTCCGGGTAGATAAATTCGGTATCGTTCACGCTTCCGTTGGCCGGGTGTCCTTTACACCGGATCAACTGACCGACAATGCGCACGAATTGATCGCTACACTGGTGCGGATGAAACCCTCCAGTGCAAAAGGCGTGTATATGCGCTCGGTATCCGTAGCCGGCACAATGAGCCCGGGTATTCCTGTAGATCCGAAATCTATCAAAGTCTAATTGTTGATTCGGCGATTCGATGATTTGTTGATCTGAAGGTCAAATCAACAAATCCACAGATCAACAAATCAATCAACCATTCAACACTCAACATTTCAACATACAAGAAATGACCAGAGCAGATAAATCCGCGGCTATTGCGGAATTGAAAGAAGAACTGGGTAACAGCCCGTTTTTCTACCTGGCCGATTCCTCCACACTGACGGTTGCCAAAATCAACAAATTCCGCCGCCTGTGCTTCGATAAAGGGATCAAAATCAAGGTGGCTAAAAATACCCTGATTCAAAAGGCCCTCGAAAACGAACCGGAATCGAAAGGTTATAAAGGACTGTTCGAAGCCTTAAGCGGCCCGACAACGATCCTTATCTCGTCCAACCCGAAAGCACCGGCCATTTTGATCGACGAATTCCGTAAAACGGAAGCGCGCCCGCTCTTAAAAGCAGCGTATATCGATACGGCCGTGTTCCTCGGCGACGAGCAATTGAAAACGCTGACGCAACTGAAAACCAAGGACGAAATGGTCGGTGAAATCATCGGCTTGCTCCAGTCCCCGGCCCGTCGCCTCGCCAGCCAACTCAAGGCAACCGGCGGCAAACTGGCCGGTATCGTCAAAACGCTCGAAGAGCGGCAATGAGTTATAAGTTATTAGTTATGAGTTATACAATCGGTATATCTTATAACTCTTAACTCATAACTAAAAAAATAAGGCTTCCAAGTACGCACCATATATGCGCTTACCCCCAAACCAGAAACCTTTAGCCCCTTTGAACCTTCACACATCATTTTCGCAAACAATTTTTAAAAGACAATTAAGATGGCAGATTTGAAATCACTTGCCGAACAACTGGTAAGCCTGACCATTAAAGAGGCCAACGAACTGGCTAATATTCTGAAGGATGACTATGGAATCGAACCGGCTGCTTCGGCAGTTGCAATAGCTGCCGCACCGGCAGCTGGTGGCGAAGCCGCTCCCGCAGAAAAAACCGAGTTCGATGTTGTGCTGAAAGATGCAGGCGCCAACAAACTCAACGTCGTTAAAGAGGTGAAAAACCTCTTGGGCCTGGGTCTGAAAGAGGCTAAAGACCTCGTCGACGGCGCACCGAGTCAGCTGAAAGCTGCTGTAAGCAAAGCAGAAGCTGAATCCATCAAAACAACGTTGGAAGGTGTAGGTGCAGTAATCGAGGTGAAGTAAGACCGGGGGGCGAGAGTCCGTTTCTGACGGATTTCATCACGCCTGAATTTGTTTCAGGCGATACCACTGACTTACTAACTCGAAACTATGTACGGCACCACTTTTATCCTTTTTTTATAAAACGATTGGGCTTAACGCGCCTCCCGACCACGGGATCGCGTTAAGCCTATCGTTGTCTGTACCGGTGCGGCAAGAATAAACTTTTCCCTGCTCCCCCTGTTTAAAGGGTTGCTTTATTCCCGCCCACCACTCTTCCAGCCAAAAAAGTCTTGGCTGATCTGCAAATCAGCACACCAGCACATTTTGCGTAAAATGACCAATAACGGCATCACTACTGGGGTTACACCCAAAACCGGCGTCCAGGATCGCGTTAATTTCGGCAAAATCCGCCTCGTCGGTCACTACCCCGATCTCCTTGAGATTCAGCTAAAATCGTTCCAGGAATTTTTCCAATTGGAAACGACGCCGGAAAACCGCGCAGCAGAAGGTCTTTACAAGGTGTTCAAGGAAAATTTCCCGATTACGGACGCGCGGAATATTTTCAACCTGGAATTCCTCGACTACTTCGTCGATCCACCCCGCTACTCTATTGATGAGTGTATGCAGCGGGGTTTGACCTATTCCGTTCCGCTTAAAGCCAAATTACGGCTGTCCTGCAACGATGAGGAGCATATCGACTTCCAAACGATCGTGCAGGATGTATTCCTTGGCAACATACCATATATGACGCCGAAAGGAACCTTCGTGATCAATGGCGCCGAACGCGTGATCGTATCGCAGCTCCACCGGTCGCCAGGCGTATTTTTTGGCCAAAGTTACCATCCGAATGGAACGAAAATCTACAGCGCGCGGGTTATCCCGTTCAAAGGCGCTTGGATGGAGTTCGCCACGGACATTAACCTGGTCATGTATGCCTACATCGACCGGAAAAAGAAGTTTCCCGTCACAACGCTTCTGCGCGCCATCGGATTCGATACGGACAAAGCAATTCTCGACCTGTTCAACCTGGCCGATGAAATTGCTTGCACCCGCGAAAATCTGGAGGCCTCTGTCGGTCGCAAACTCGCAGCCCGCGTGCTGAAAAGCTGGACGGAGGACTTTGTGGATGAAGACACCGGCGAGGTGGTCACGATCCCGCGTAACGAGGTTATCCTCGAACGCGATACCACGCTCGACGAAGAAAACATCGAACTCATCCTCGATGCCAGCGCTACGACGGTTATCCTCCAGCGCACGGACATCGATGAGGACTTCTCTATCATCTACAATACACTGCAAAAAGACCCGACTTCGAGCGAACTCGAAGCCGTGACTTATATCTACCGCCAATTGCGCGGTTCCGATCCCCCGGATGATGAAACGGCGCGCGGCATCATCGAAAAACTGTTCTTCTCCGATAAGCGTTACAACCTCGGAGAAGTAGGCCGTTTCAAGATCAACCGCAAGCTGTTGCTCGATATCGATGACAACAACCTGGTACTGACCAAGGAAGATATCATCGCTATCGTGCGCTACATCGTGAGCCTTATTAACAACAAGGCGGAGATTGATGATATCGACCACTTGTCGAATCGCCGGGTCCGCACGGTTGGCGAGCAACTCTACGCCCAGTTCGGCGTCGGTCTTGCCCGTATGGCCCGTACGATTCGCGAACGGATGAACGTGCGTGATAACGAGGTGTTCACTCCGGTGGACCTGATCAACGCCCGGACACTGTCGTCGGTTATCAACTCGTTTTTTGGCACCAGCCAACTGTCGCAGTTCCTCGACCAAACGAACCCATTGTCCGAAATTACGCACAAACGCCGTATCTCGGCCCTCGGACCAGGCGGTCTGAGCCGCGAACGCGCCGGCTTTGAGGTGCGTGACGTACACTATTCGCACTATGGCCGCCTTTGCACCATTGAAACGCCTGAAGGACCGAATATCGGTCTGATCTCCACGCTTTGCACCCATGCGAAGATTAACAAAATGGGCTTTTTGGAAACGCCTTACCGGCGCGTAAAAAATGGCAACGTGGTGATGAGCGGCGACGTGGAATACCTGTCTGCAGAAGCGGAAGACTATATGAAGATCGCTCAGGCCAACTCGGTGTTGAATGAGACGGGCGCCCTGATGAACGACCGCGTAAAAGCGCGGGAACACGGCGACTTCCCCATCCTGACACCGGACGAAGTCGAATACATCGACGTAGCGCCCAACCAGATTGTGGGTGTTTCCGCTTCGCTGATTCCCTTCCTGGAAAACGACGACGCCAACCGGGCACTGATGGGATCAAACATGCAACGGCAGGCCGTTCCGCTGATTCGCCCGACCTCGCCTATCGTGGGTACGGGTCTGGAAGCGAAAGTGGCCCGCGACAGCCGCATGCTGATCAATGCCGAAGGCAGCGGCGTGGTGGAATACGTGGATGCCAATGAAATTGTAATCCACTACGACCGCACCGAAGAAGACCAGTTGGTTTCTTTCGAAGATGCGCGTAAATCCTACAACCTGACCAAGTTTATGCGGACCAACCAAGGTACCTGCATCAACCTGAAGCCCATTGTGCGTCGCGGTCAGCGTGTGGAAGAAGGCGATATTCTTTGCGAAGGTTATGCCACCGAAAACGGCGAGCTGGCCCTCGGCCAAAACCTGAAAGTGGCATTCATGCCCTGGAAAGGTTACAACTTCGAGGATGCCATCGTGTTGTCGGAGCGTGTAGTGCAGGAAGACGTATTTACCTCCATCCACATCGAACACTTCGAGATGGATGTGCGCGATACCAAACTGGGCGAAGAAGAACTCACCGCCGATATTCCGAACGTCAGTGAAGAAGCCACGAAGGACCTGGACGAAAACGGGATCATTCGTATCGGCGCCTGGGCGAAAGAAGGCGATATCCTGATCGGTAAAATTACGCCCAAAGGCGAAACGGACCCGACGCCGGAAGAAAAACTCCTGCGCGCTATCTTCGGCGACAAGGCAGGCGACGTGAAAGACGCATCGCTCAAAGTGCCGCCGAGCATCAACGGCGTAGTGATCGACAAGCAATTGTTTGCCCGCGCCAAAAAGGATAAAATTCAAAAGGAACAGGAAAAAGCGCTGCTCGACAAATTGGACGACGATCACGCTGTAGAACTGAGCAATCTGAAAACAATCCTGGTAGATAAACTGCAAGTGCTGGTGAAAGACAAAATCACCAACGGCATTCGGAGTATCTATGGGGAGGAAATGTTGCCGAAAGGTACCAAACTCAGCATTCAGGCACTGCGTGATCAGATCGACTATATCCAGGTGGATTACACCAACTGGACTTCCGAGAAAAACACCAACCAACTCATCGCCCGCTTGCTGCACAATTACAGCATTAAGGTGAATGAAGAAGTGGGTCGTTATAAGCGCGAAAAATTCAACATCAGCATCGGCGACGAATTGCCTGCCGGCGTGTTGAAACTGGCTAAAGTGTATCTGGCTAAAAAACGGAAACTGAAGGTGGGGGACAAACTCGCCGGTCGCCACGGGAACAAGGGTATCGTGAGCCGCATCGTGCGGATCGAGGATATGCCTTTCCTCGAGGACGGCACACCGGTCGACGTGGTGCTCAACCCACTGGGCGTACCATCACGGATGAACTTGGGACAGATTTTCGAAACGGTACTCGGCTGGTCGGGCGAACGCCTCGGCCTGAAATTCGCCACCCCGATCTTCGACGGCGCTAAAACCGATGAAGTAGAAGCGTGGATCGAAAAAGCCGGCCTGCCTGAACTCGGTCAAACTTACCTGAGCGACGGCGAAACAGGCGACCGTTTCCACCAAAAAGCAACGGTGGGCATTATTTATATGCTCAAACTCAGCCACATGGTGGACGACAAGATGCACGCGCGTTCTATCGGACCATACTCGCTCATCACCCAGCAGCCGCTCGGCGGTAAAGCCCAGTTCGGCGGCCAGCGTTTCGGGGAGATGGAAGTTTGGGCACTGGAAGCCTACGGCGCATCCAACATCCTGCAAGAATTGCTGACCTTCAAGTCGGACGATATTCAGGGCCGCGCTAAAGCGTACGAGGCTATCGTAAAAGGCGATAACCTGCCGGATGCGAATATCCCGGAATCGTTCAACGTGTTGGTGCATGAACTTCGCGGATTGGCGCTGGACGTGAAATTTGAATAACTGGATTAATAAGGACTGCCTTTCATGGAAGAATATTTTTCGGGAAAGAAACTGTACGGAGACGATTTCACCTACGACCAGATTTTGCAATGGTATGAAGACGAGAAGGAAGGATACGCTAATTTAGTATCCGAACACGGCTGGGCAGAATCGTATGGCGGGTATGGTTATCATCATTTAAACATCCTGCACGGATACCGTTATTTACCGAAAGATGTTGTTTTTGAACGGGCATTAGGATTGGGTTCGGCTTTGGGGGATGAATTTTTACCGGTCATCCCCCAAATCAAATCCATTTACATACTGGAACCCTCCGACCAATTTGTCGCAGATCAGTTAAAGGGCGTTACGTTACAGTACAAAAAACCTTCCGTTGACGGGAAAATTGATTTTCCGGATAACTATTTTCAACTGGAAACCAGTTTTGGCGTACTTCACCACATTCCGAATGTTTCGTTCGTGTTGCGTGAATTACACCGTTGCCTGGCTCCCGGCGGTTATCTCCTCATCCGGGAACCGATTAACTCGATGGGCGACTGGCGCAATCCCCGGCACGGCCTCACCAAAAGAGAAAGAGGCATCCCGGTGGAAATATTGAGGGCACAGATTCAGGAACTTGGGTTTACGGTGGTCAAAGAAAGTTTTTGTTTCGCCATGACCTCCTTCCTGGAACGAAAACTGGGAAAATGGTTCAAACGGCCCATATATGAGTATAAAGTTTACTTGTATCTGGACCGGCTACTTTCCAAACTGACCACTTTTAATCTGAAATATCATCCGGAAAAAATGATACAACGGATTGCACCTACATCGGTGTTTTATGTTCTTCAGAAAAGATAAAATTTAGAATATGCCTTTCAAAAAGAAAAGCAACAAAACCGACCAAAACTTCGAAAGCATAACCATTAGCCTTGCCAGCCCGGATGAAATTCTGGAGCGCAGCTACGGTGAAGTGCTGAAACCGGAGACGATCAACTACCGTTCCTACAAACCCGAACGCGACGGTTTGTTCTGCGAACGTATTTTCGGTCCGGTAAAGGACTACGAATGCTACTGCGGCAAATACAAACGTATTCGCTACAAAGGCATCGTGTGCGACCGTTGCGGGGTGGAGGTCACGGAGAAAAAAGTGCGCCGCGAACGCATGGGCCACATCAGGCTCGTGGTGCCGGTGGTGCATATTTGGTTTTTCAAAAGCCTGCCGAACAAAATCGGCTATATCCTCGGTGTATCTTCCAAAAAATTGGAGGCCATCGTATATTATGAGCGCTACGTCGTCATCAATGCCGGTATAAAAGGAGAAGCGGGGATCAGCAAAATGGATTTGCTGACCGAGGAGGAATACCTCGAAATCCTCGATACCCTGCCGAAAGACAATCAGCTGCTCGACGATTCGAACCCGGACAAGTTTATCGCTAAAATGGGCGCTGAAGCCGTACATCACTTGTTGAGCACGCTCAATCTGGATGATCTGGCCGCGCAATTGCGCCATGAAGCCCACACCGAATCCAGCCAGCAGAAAAAAGCCGAAGCCAACAAACGCCTGCGCGTGGTGGAAGCTTTCCGTTCCGGTTTGGAAAGCGCCGGCCAGCGCCCCGAGTGGTCTGTTATTCACTACCTGCCGGTAGTGCCGCCGGAACTGCGCCCCCTGGTGCCGCTCGATGGCGGCCGTTTCGCGTCGTCCGACTTGAACGACCTGTACCGCCGCGTCATCATCCGCAACAACCGCCTCAAGCGCCTGCTCGAAATCAAGGCGCCGGAGGTCATCCTGCGGAATGAAAAACGGATGCTTCAGGAAGCCGTGGACTCGCTCTTCGACAACTCGCGTAAATCCAACGCCGTGAAAGCCGAAGGTGGCCGCGCCCTGAAATCGCTGTCCGATATCCTGAAAGGCAAACAAGGCCGTTTCCGTCAGAACCTGCTCGGTAAACGGGTAGACTATTCCGGACGTTCGGTCATCGTGGTAGGCCCGACGCTCAAACTGCACGAGTGTGGTTTGCCGAAGGCTATGGCTGCCGAGTTGTTCAAACCGTTTATCATCCGCAAACTCATCGAGCGCGGTATCGTGAAAACGGTTAAATCGGCCAAAAAATTAGTCGATCGTAAAGACCAGGTCATCTGGGAAATTCTCGAAAATATCCTGCGCGGCCACCCCGTGATGCTTAACCGCGCCCCGACGCTGCACAGGCTGTCTATTCAGGCCTTCCAGCCGCGCCTGATCGAGGGTAAAGCCATTCAACTGCACCCGCTCGTTTGTACGGCTTTCAACGCTGACTTCGACGGTGACCAGATGGCCGTACACGTGCCGCTCAGCCACGCCGCTATCCTGGAAGCCCAGGTACTGATGTTGTCGAGCCATAACATGCTTAACCCACAGGACGGCTCGCCGATCACCCTGCCGTCGCAGGACATGGTATTGGGCTTGTACTATCTGACCAAAGAGCGCAAATCCATCCCGGAAAACCCGGTAAAAGGTGAAGGCCGCCGGTTCTACTCTCCAGAAGAAGTGCAGATCGCCTACAACGAAGGTCAGGTTGACCTCCATGCCGCGATCGAATGCCGGATCACCAAACTGGAGAAGGGCGAAATGGTCACCAAGCGCCTCAAAACCACGGTGGGCCGGGTGCTCTTCAACCAGGCCGTGCCAGCGGATGTACCGTATATCAATGACCTGCTGACGAAACGGAACCTGAAAATCATTATCGGGGAAATCATTCAGTACACCAGCTTTAAAGTAACCGCCGAATTTCTCGATGCCATTAAGGAAATGGGCTTCGGATGGGCGTTCAAAGGTGGTCTGTCGTTCAACTTGGGCGACCTGATTATTCCGGAAATGAAAAAAACGGCGCTCGCAGCAGCACAGGTAGAGGTAGACGAGGTGTGGGACAACTACAACATGGGTCTGATCACCTACAACGAGCGTTATAACCAGATCATCGATAAATGGACATACGCGGATAACCGCATCACCGATCGCCTCATGCACGAGATTAGTCAGCACAAACAAGGATTCAACTCCGTGTTTATGATGCTCGACTCCGGTGCGCGTGGTTCCAAACAACAGATCAAGCAGCTTTGCGGCTTGCGTGGTCTGATGGCCAAACCGCGGAAATCAGGCGATACCGGCGGCGCCATTATCGAAAACCCGATTCTGTCGAACTTCCTCGAAGGTCTGTCCGTACAGGAATACTTCATCTCTACGCACGGCGCCCGTAAGGGTCTCGCCGACACCGCCTTGAAAACGGCTGATGCCGGTTACCTGACCCGCCGTCTGGTAGACGTGGCGCAGGACGTGGTCATTCGCGAAACGGACTGCAACACCCTGCGTGGCATTGAAACCCTGGCGTTGAAAGAGGGCGAAAAAGTCATTCAGCCCCTGGCAGACCGGATCAAAGGCCGTTACAGCCTGTACGATATTTACCATCCGGAAACGGAAGTGCTGCTCGTAGCAGCCGGCGAGTATATAACCGAACAAATTGCCCGCGACATCGAAACCGGTGGGGTGGAATCGGTAAATATTCGTTCCGTGCTGACCTGCGAAAGCCGTCACGGTGTTTGTGCCAAATGTTATGGCAAGAACCTGGCTACCGGCCGCATCGCCGAAATGGGCGACGCCTCGGGTATCATCGCTGCGCAATCCATCGGCGAGCCGGGCACTCAGCTCACGCTGCGTACCTTCCACACGGGTGGTACCGCTATGATCGGTCAAACGGAAAACGAAATCACCACCCGGAACGCCGGTAGAATTGAATTCGACTCGATCAAAACGGTCGCCGGACTCAATGCCGAAGGCAAAACGGTCCAGGTAGTCGTATCGCGTACGGGCGAATTGCGTATCGTAGATTCTAAAACCGGCCGGATGTTCTCCCAAAGCCATATTCCTTACGGCGCTATCTTGTTTGTTAAAGACGGCCAGGAAGTAGAAAAGGGCATCAAAATTTGCGAATGGGACCCGTTCAACGCCGTGATTGTGAGCGAATTTGCCGGTATCGTCAAATACCACAACCTGGAGGAAGGCGGAAGCTACCGCATGGAACGCGACGACCAGACGGGCTTCTCGGAGAAAGTCGTAATTGAAAGTAAAAACAAACGCAAAATACCGTCTATCGCTATCGTAGATGCCAAAACCGGCGAGGAGTTGAAGAACTACTCGATGCCGATCGGCGCTTATATTTCGGTGGACGACGGCGACGAAGTGAAAACGGGCCAACAGATCGTAAAAATACCGCGTAAACTGGGTAAAATCGCCGACATCACGGGCGGTCTGCCGCGCGTAACCGAGCTGTTTGAAGCCCGTAACCCGTCCAACCCGGCCACGGTGGCTGAAATCGACGGTATTATCACCTTCGGTTCCATCAAGCGCGGCAACCGCGAGTGTATGATCGAAGCCAAAGACGGACAAAAACGCAAATACCTGATCCCCCTCACCAAGCACATCCTGATGCAGGAAGGCGACTTTGTGCGGGCCGGTACGGCACTCACGGAAGGAACCATCTCGGTGAAGGACATCCTGGCTATCGCCGGTCCGTTTGCAGCATCTTCGTTCCTGGTGAACGGCGTACAGGAGGTATACCGTTCGCAGGGTATCAACATCAACGACAAACACATCGAGGTAATCGTTCGCCAAATGCTGCGCCGCCTCGAAATCGTTGACCCGGGCGATACCCACTTCCTCGAAGGCGAACCCGTTGAACGCAACGAGTTTATCGACTACAACGACTGGATTTTTGACAAAAAATTTGTCACCGATCCGGGCGATAGCGCCAAACTGCGCGCCGGTTCGCTGGTCTCGCTTCGTCAGGTGCGCGAAGAAAACTCGTTCCTCAAACGCAACGACAAGAAACTGGTAGAATATCGCGACGCCCTCCCGGCCACGGCTGTGAACATGTTGCTCGGTATCACCAAGGCTTCGCTCGGCACCGAATCGTGGATTTCTGCGGCTTCCTTCCAGGAGACGACCAAAGTGCTTAGCACCGCCGCCATCGCTGCGAAGAAAGACTACCTGATGGGCTTGAAAGAGAACGTCATCGTGGGTAAGAAAATCCCGGCCGGTACCGGTATGCGCCAGTACGACCGCCTGCAAGTCACCGGCTCCGGCCGACCCTTCCGCGATCAACCGGGAGATGATGTGCTGGTGGAAGATGAAGATTAGGACTTACGACTTGCGACTTTTGACTTGCGACCTGCGTTTCAATAATTACGCAAAGACAATAATGACGCAATGACTATAATGACACAATGACAAATACAACGCCGCCGTTTCGGGTTTCCGGGACGGCGGCGTTTTTGTTTTCAGGCTGAAAAGGTTATTTTTGTCATTCGAAATAGAAATTTTTATGACTGCTACGCTTTCTCGCAAAAAGACGCTCACCCTGGAAGACTTGGTGCGGCAGTTCGGCGCCGTGGAATTTCAAAACCCACTGAGCCGGGAATCCTTTCTTGACTTTGCTGAACGATACCCGGATTTGCCGATGGAGCGGGATAAAAACGGAATAACCACCATTATGTCTCCAGTTAAAAAAGGATCAGGTAAAAGGGAGTCGGCACTCAATGGCTTTCTATTCATGTGGAATTATCATAGCCAATCGGGTGAACTATATGGCCCTTCCAGTGGCTTCGACTTACCCGACGGCGCTTTCAGACAACCGGATGCCGCTTGGATTTCCAAAGACCGGTTAGCAAAATCTAAGGACTCTGATGAGTCATTCATCACTGTCGTTCCCGATTTTGTCGCAGAAATACGCTCCGGCAGCGATCGTGTCAAAAAACTCCAAACCAAAATGACTGACGTTTGGATAGCCAATGGCGTTCGCCTGGCGTGGCTGATCGATCCTTACGAAGAGAAAGTTTATATCTACCGACCCGGCCTGGAAGTAGAAATAAAGGAGGGCTTTGCCAGAAAAAACCTATCCGGAGAAGACGTGCTGCCGGGGTTTGAATTGCCATTGGATGAAATGAGGCGTGGCGCCTGAACTTTGCCAACTTCGAATGAAATACATTTATCTGCTTTTCAGCCTGCTTGCCCCGCTATTGGGTTTTACCCAAACCCAACCCTTCCACATCGCCCACGGCTGCTCCTACGACGAAGCGCAACTGGAAAGCGACGTGTACGTCTTCGATGCCTCCAGCGAAGCCGACCGCATCGTGCTCGAGATCGTGGATGCCTTGGGTTTACAAAAAAACTTTATTGTCAAATCCTCCAACGTGCCCAACGCGCTGGCCACCACCGACGGCGGCCAACGTTATATTTTGTATTCCACCACTTTTCTGGAAAAATTCAAAGCCGATGCCAACACCCGCTGGGCGGCATACTCCGTGTTGGCGCACGAGATCGGCCACCACCTGAACGGGCACGATTTTTCCGAAACGGATTCGCGCAAACGCAAACTTCTTGAAATGGAGGCCGACCAGTTTTCCGGCAGTGTACTGCGTATGCTGGGCGCCACCCTCCCTGAATCGCAAGCCGGCATCGAAACTTTCGGCCTGCAGGGCGAATCGAATACCCATCCCTCCAAAACCGCCCGGCGCGAGGCAATCGCCGGGGGCTGGAAAAAACGCGATGAGTGGCTGCGGGAACGCGGGACGACAACGACGCCCGCCCGCCGGGAAGAACCCCGGCAGACCGATAAACCGATCACCGCGCCACCCGCAACGGCCGGTACTTTCTCCCAGGACCGATGTGAAGGTTGCCCCGCAATGGTATTCGTAAAAGGCGGCGCCTTCGACATGGGTTTCGACGGTGTGGGCGGCAATAACAGTGAAAAACCGGTTCACCGCGTCAACCTGCCCGATTTTTTCCTCGGCAAATACGAAGTAACGCAGGCGGAATGGCGCGCGGTGATGGGCAATAACCCCGCCGGGTTTAAAAACTGCGATCAATGCCCCGTCGAGAACGTTTCCTGGGATGATGCGCAGGACTTTATCCAAAAACTGAATACCCGAACGGGTAAAAGTTTCCGCTTACCCTCTGAAGCAGAATGGGAATACGCCGCCCGGGGCGGACAAGCCTCAAAAGGATACGACTACGCCGGGCACAATTCCGTCGGCATGGTCGCCTGGTGGTACGGCAATTCGGGCAACAAAACGCAGAAAGTTGGCCAGCGCAAAGCCAATGAACTGATGATTTACGACATGAACGGCAATGTGTGGGAATGGTGCGACGATTATTGGCATTACAACTACGACAATGCTCCGACTGACGGCTCGGCTTGGATCAAAGACGGCGACCGCACTTTCCGGGTACTGCGCGGTGGCTCCTGGAAAGACGATACGGGGTACCATCGCGTGACAACGCGTAACAATGAACGGCCGGAAATGAGGAACAACAGGACGGGGTTTCGGCTGGCGCATGGTTTGTAAGTCTTTTCTCCAATTATTCTACCTTGCTGTCGAGCGTATTCAGACGCGATGACGAATATTTAGCGGACTTTGTCCGCATTTGAATGTGAAAGCGGACAAAGTCCGCCAAAATAAAATATTCATCATCGCGTCTGAAGACGCTCGACAGCACGGTAAAAACCGCGACAAATTTTTCACCACCGAGACACGGAGGCACGGAGTAGTTCCTTACAGGACAAGTCTCCGTGCCTCCGTGTCTCCGTAGTGAACTAATCTACGGTGGGAAAATTTAACATCCCCTTTTGACACTCCAGCAAGGTAAACAATTAAAAAGTGTATATTTATGCGCTTGAAAGAGAAAGGTCAGTTACCCGTTCCCGCGCCTGTACCGGCGCCCCAGCCCGCGCTTCGTCGCGGCAAGGGCCTCAGCTTCGTCGTACCCCTTTTTCTTATTTTTCTGCTCGCGGGCAGCAGCGCGGCATGGGCGGTACCCGAACCGCTGCGCGAGTGGTGGTGGGTCGGCCTGCGCAACACTGCGGAGGCGTACGCAAAATATATCGCCGACTATAAAAACAACCCCGATCCCGCTACCCGGCGGCGCGTGGAAAAAGCGTATTTTAAAATCGCCGACAAAACGGAAAGCCCCACCGACCTGCAGGACTACCTCAACCGGTACCCGGAAGGCGACCCCGCCCTCCGCGAAAAAGCGCTTCAAAAAATGGAAACCCAACGCAAAGCGCATAAGGCCGAAACTCCTAAACAGCCCAAGAGCGAAGAGCCACCCGAAACCTTTACCCCGGAACCTGCTAAATCCTCGAATCGTTCCGGACTCACCATGGTACCCGTAAAAGGCGGCGTCTTCATCATGGGCTGCCAGGACGGTCGCGATGAGAATTGTTCCGGCGATGAAAAACCCGCGCACCCGGTCACGCTCTCCGGCTTTGAGATTGGCAAATACGAGGTCACGCAGGCCGACTGGCGCGCGGTGCTGGGCAGTGACCCGCCGAAACTGGCTTTTCCGGGCTGCGACGACTGTCCGGTGGAACGTGTATCCTGGAATGACGTGCAAGCGTTTCTGAAAAAACTGAACGCTAAATACCCGGGCAAAAACTACCGCTTGCCTACCGAGGCTGAGTGGGAATATGCCGCCCGAGGCGGGCATAAAATGCCGAACGACTTGTCCCTGATGACCGCCTACTCGGGTGACAACGACATTGGGAAGCTGGCTTGGCATGACGGCAACTCCAGCCAAAAAACACACCCAGTCGGCAAAAAAACGCCCAACGCCTTGGGGCTGTATGACATGAGCGGGAATGTGTACGAGTGGTGCTCCGACTGGTTCGGCCATTACCCGGCAGCCGCGCTGACGAATCCCAAAGGGCCGAAGTCGGGCTTCGAACGTGTCCGGCGCGGCGGGGCGTGGGGCAGCGACTGGCAGCATAGTTGCCGTGTGGCGATTCGCGACTTCGTCTTTCCTAATCATCGCTACATCGACACGGGCCTGCGCCTTGCCAGAACAAATTAACCTTTTGTCTGAAGGAACCTTACCCTTCTTTTGTAAAGACCTGTTCGCTCTACAGTGTACGCCACGTTTTGATCTACGCTTGTCATCTCGTAAAGACCTGTCCGCTCTACGGGGTAATCTACGTTTTGATCTACGTTTTGATCTACGTTTGTCATCTTGTAAAGAACCCTCCGCACTAAGGGGGCCGTCACGAGCTGCCCGCTATATCGTACGTAGAGCCGGCAGGGTACTGAGGAATGAAAAACGTAGGGGAAACCGTA
>CAUJEY010000072.1 GCA_963169325.1 Bacteroidota bacterium | reverse complement strand
GGTTTAAATTATCCCGTATTACGCCCTCCTCGCGCTTTGTTTATTTAAAATTTTGGCTCTAATTTTAATCCTTCAAGTGCCGGACGCGGCACTAGCCAGGCCACCCCGGCCGGCAGCGGGCCGATCAGCATATTTTATAGCATAATACATCTGATACGATAATCCGTATTTCCTCGCCGGGCTCCATATATAGGTAAGACGTCTTCCTGTTACGTGGCCCGGCTTCTTTTTTCGAATTAAACCGAACCGTTCAATCACTCCGAATTAATGAAACAAAAAAGTAAAGTCATCGGCGGGCTTTTCGCCCTGCTGCTGTGCGCGGCCATTTCCAGCCAGGCCCAATCCTGCTTTCCCAACGGACTTTGGTTGTTTTCCCAGCAGGAAATTGACGAGTTTAAAATCTTCTACCCCAACTGCACGGTCATCGAAGGCGACCTGAACATTGCCGCACCCGATGCCACCAACCTCAACGGCCTGAGCAATATTACCGACGTCCAGGGCATACTGGCCATTGAAGGATGCGACGCTCTGACCAACCTCAACGGCCTGCAAAACCTTGAAACCGCCACACATTTTTACCTTGCCGGCAATAGCGCACTGACCAATATTTCCGCCCTGGCCAACCTCACGGCCGTTAACGGATTTTTCTTCATACAGGAAAACGCCGCACTGAGCAACCTCAACGGACTACAAAACCTGCATACCGTGGGCGGCGATTGCTGGATTCACTATTCCCCCGCACTGACCGACATCTCCGCCCTAAACGGACTCACGACCGTCGGCGGCGAACTCGGGCTCAACTTTGCCACTGGGATTCCGAACCTGAACGCCCTGAGCAATCTCCAGTCCGTGGGCAGCATCAGCTTCAGCTGGAACGACGCCCTGACCGACATTTCCGGGCTGCAAAATATCGCCCAGCCGCTCGACAGCATTGCAATTTGGGGCAACCCCAACCTGTTAAGCCTGAACGGGTTGCAACAGATCACCCAAGTCGACGGGCCGGTATTTATTTTGTTCAATGAAAAACTGAGCAGTCTAACCGGGCTGGAAGGCTTGGCTACCGTAGGTGGAAAACTCACCGTGTCGGGACATAAAAATCTGACCAGCCTGAACGCGCTGTCAAACCTCGTTTCGGTTGGCGGCAGCGTGGAAGTCAAATCCAACGACAGTTTACTCACGCTCACCGGCTTGAACAACCTGCAATCCATCGGCGGGGATCTGGAAATAAACGCCAACCAGTCGATGGGCAATTTAACCGGACTGAACGGCCTCCAATCCATTGGCGGCAACCTGAAAATACAGGCCAACCCCCTGCTGACCGATTTGAGCGCCCTGCAAAACCTGGTCGTACTCGGCGGCAACCTCGATCTGAACAGCAATTATATCCTGCCAAACCTGCACGGCTTCGGTAACCTGAGCACCGTGGGCGGCGGCATCCTGATCCACAACAACGACGGGTTATTATCGCTCGACGGTTTGCAAAATATCAGCACCGCAGGCGGCGAAGTTTTTGTTTCCCAAAACGATATACTCCAGAATTTAAACGGCCTGGATGGGCTCCAGCAAATAAACGGCGCCTTCGTAGTGACGTACAATCCTGAACTGACGAGCCTTTCCGGGGTACAAAACCTCGAAACCGTGGGATCATGGGTTTATTTCACACGCAACACCAAACTGCCGGATTTAACCGGCCTGGGTGGGTTGTCGAGCATTGGCGATTACCTGCTTATCCAGCAAAATGAGAGCCTGATTTCACTCAAGGGGCTGGAAAAATTAGGTTCCGTCGGCGGGCGGCTGGCTGTTTTGGCAAACCCCGTGCTGGCGGATATAAACGGGTTGAACCACCTAACCTATGTTGGCGGCCAATTCGAATTCCAGTCAAACGACGCGTTGCTAAACCTCGATAGCCTGCACTTGCTGAATACCGTGGGTGGAGGGTTGAGCATAAATGCCAACTTCGGCTTGTTAAACATCACTGGTTTAAAAAACCTGTCAGCCCTCGAAGGGCCGGTAGAAATCAGGAATAATTACAACCTGGCCGAGTGCTCCATTCCACCGATTTGTCAGCGACTTTTCAACGATCCGGCTTCGATAATTATCCAGTTTAACGCTACCGGCTGCGAAACCCCGGAAGAGGTGGAAGACCAATGCGGCACAACGCCCGTATTCGTGTCCGTAAAAACGGATGCCGACGGCGACTGCCTGCCCGATGCCGCCAACTTGCCCGTTAAAGGCGGAGCGGTTTGGCTTTCCGCGCCGGGGCAGGCGACGCTGCGCCCGACCGACGCTGCAGGGATTTCTGCCTTCCGGTATTTCAACAACGGCCCGGTCTTTGTCATGCCCGCCCAATTCCCCGACGCCAACTGGGACGTTTGCGGGGCGGATACCCTCGAATTCGTACCCGGGGTTTCGCCCGACACCACCTTCTTTTTGTTAATACCTAAAAACCAATGTCCGGAATTAACGGTGAATCTCGGCCTGCCCTCCGTTTTTTCGGATTGTTCGGTGGCTTCGCCCGTTTTGGTTTTTGTAAAAAATTCCGGCGCGGCGCCCGCGCAAGGCATACAAGTGGCCGTCGTTATGCCGCCGGAATTTGACCTGATTTCCGCCATACCCGCGCCCTCCGGGCAAATTGGCGACACCCTCTTGTTCCAAACCGCCGACCTGATGCCGCTCACCGGCGCCGAAATACGGCTGACCGTTAAAACCAAATGCAGCGGCGTTCCGGTGGGCAAAGCCTTGTGCTGGTCGGCTTTCGCGACGTTGGCAAACGGCTGTCCGGTCAACCCTTCGCCGGCTTCAGCGATAAAACTGACGGCCGAATGTACGGGCGCCATGGTCCGTTTTACGTTGAAAAACATCGGCAACGCGGCTACACCGGCCGGCCATGAATATACCATTTTCCGCAATGGGGCAGGCGCCACCACCATGCCCTTCAGCCTCGCCGCCGGCGAAAGTACCGCCGTGGAAGTGGCAGCCGACGGCGCAACCTGGCGCATGGAAGCCACCAAATCTGCCGACGGCGCCCTGACTGCCGTCTCGCACGAGGGTTGTGGTGGCCTCACCCCCGGCTGGACGACGGCCTACTGGCAGGACAACGGTCCGCTTGCCGCTGATTTCGACTGCCGGCAAGTAGCGGCACTGAAAAGTCACACGGGGAAAAACGCTTTCCCGGCAGGCGTCGGGCCAGATCGTTTGCTCTCGCCGAACCGGCCGTTGCGCTATACCATCGATTTTCACAATGGTGAAGCGGAGGAAATCAACTCGGTTTCGATCCGCGACATGCTGCCGCCGGAACTCGACCTCAATGCTATCCGCCCCGGCGCCGCCTCACACCCCTACACCTGGGAAATCCGCAAGGGAAATGTTTTGCAGGTTAAATTCGACCCCATCCAGTTGGGCGACTCCCTGGGCGACCCCGCGGCCGCGCACGGTTTTTTTACTTTTGAAATAAACCAACAGCCCGATTTGCCGGACGGCGCCGTGCTTCAAAATGTTTCGGAAACCTTTTTCGGAAACTTTTTCCCCAGCCGCGACACGGCTTGGCACACCATCAGCAAAACCGGCGCAAACAGCCAGAAATGCCTGCCCACGATCCCGGGATTTGGCTTTTATACCCAGGAACATATTGACAATTTCCCCGTCAATTATCCGGGCTGCACCGAAATAGAGGGAGATCTGATCATCGGAGAATTTCAAAACGACATCACCAACCTGAACGGATTCAGTCAGTTGCGATCGGTTGGCGGCTCGCTCAGAATTTCCAATTGCGAGGCGCTCCAATCCCTCAACGGGTTGAACAATCTGCGCAGCATCGGGCAGGGGTTGGGTATCGGAAACCTGCCGCTACTGACGGATTTGAGCGGTCTGGAAAAATTGCAGTCCATTGACAGTATGCTGCTTATTCAGGGCTGCCACGGGTTAAAAAGCCTGCATGGGCTGGACAGCCTTCGGAAAGTAAAATTTGTCGACGTCAGTTTCAACGACTCCCTGACAGACCTGAGCGCTCTTGGCAACCTCCCGCACAACCTCTTCGGCCTGAACATCGGCGGCGTTTCGCTGACCAGTTTACAAGGTTTGCAACACCTGGACAGTATCGGAGCGGGCGGGCTTAGCCTCTCTTCCACCGGTTTAAGCCAGTTGAACGACCTGAGCCAGATCGAATATATCGCGGGCAGGCTCGATATCGGGTACAATCCCGCGCTGGCGAGCCTGGCGGGTTTATCCAACCTGGGCGGCGTGGGCGGCGATCTCTCCATCACGGCAAACCCCGCGTTGACGAGTTTGGCCGAACTAAGCAGCCTGACCGGTGTCGGGGGCACATTCACGCTCGATTATCAGGAAAACATGATCCAGCCGGGTGGCCCGCCGGCGCTCAAAACCATTGGCGGCAACCTGTGGGTACAAGGGATGCCGCAGTTGACTAACCTCGGCGGCCTGGCCAGCCTCGATTCCATCGGCGGCAGCCTCAGGTTGGCCAACAATCCCAACCAGATCACAGCGAGCGGTTTGCCGGCGCTCCGGCAGGTGGGCAATATTGAAATTTACGGCACGGCCATGCAAGATTTGACGGGCCTGGACAGTATCCGCAACGTGCCCGGATTTGTGCAAATTTCTTACATGCCCGAGCTGCGTGATTTTCAGGGTTTAGGACAACTCGAAACCATCGGCGGCAGGCTTGAGGTGGCCTACAACCAGGCTTTAATAAATTTCGACGGACTCGGAACACTCACCACGATAGGCGAAAATTTTACCGTTTATGAAAACACAGCATTGGAAAACTTCGCAGGCCTTACCGGCCTCCGGGACATCGGCAACCAGGCCTATTTTTATAACAATGCCGTGCTGAACAATTTCGCGGGCCTCGACGGCTTGCAAAAAATCGGCGACAGCCTGGTGATTTTCAGCAATCCCGCACTGACGAGTTTGGAAGGTTTCACGGTGCTCGACACCATTGCCGACGATTTATGGCTGCACGACAACCCGGCCCTGACCAGTTTCGGCAGTTTTGACCAGTTGCGTTATATCGGCGAAGATTTTGATTTGGGGGGGAACCAGGGCCTGATAAATACTATCGGCCTGGAACGGCTCGAATACATCGGTGGCAATTTTAGCCTGGGAGGGAACAGTTTGAATAGCAACAATATCACGAGCCTCGAAGGCCTGAGCAGCCTCGCTTACGTCGGCGGCGATTTTTTGCTGAACCCGGACAATGGCGTGGAGGGCATTCAATTGAGCAACCTGAACGGTCTTGAAAAACTTGCCTACATCGGCGGTAATCTGCCTTTGATCTATGCGCCTGCCCTGAGCAGTCTTGCCGGGTTAAAAAGTCTCGAAACGGTGGGCGGAGATTTTCGGCTAAACGGATTGCTGCAGCTGACTTCCCTGCATGGGCTGGAAAACCTGACAAGCATCGGCGGCGGATTCGAATTGCAGTACTGCCCGGGGGTAACCAGTCTGACCGGGTTGAACAACCTGAAAAACATCGGCGATTACCTGGGGGTAGACCAGACTTTGCCCAGTTTTAAAGGCCTGGAAAAACTGGAACGCATCGGCGGTAATTTCACCGCAGATTTGTGGTACATCAAGGATTTCAACGGCCTGAACAGCCTGAACACCATCGGCGGCTATTTCAGGATAGCCTATAACCAGGCGTTGGAAACCCTGCACGGCCTCGAAAGCCTGACCACTGTAGGGAACGATTTTCGGATTGACAATAACCCCAAACTACTGACCCTGGACGGACTCAACAGCCTCGATTCCGTGGGTGGTGCGGAGTTTTGGGTGCTGGACAATCCCTTGCTTTCCGATTGTGATATTTATTTCATTTGTAATAAATATTTCACCAATAATTCGAATCCCTTCGTAGCCACCTTCAACAACGCCCCGGGCTGCGATGCCTGGTGGGAAGTCCAGGCCGCCTGCAACAGCATTCCCGTGCACGCCACGGTGCTGATCGATCAAAATGGCGATTGCCTGCCCGACGCGGGCGACATCCCGGTGGAGGATGTGCAGGTGCAACTGTCCGGGGGCAACGGCCAGGCCTATCTGCGCGGCAGCGATGCCGGCGGCGCGGTGCAATTCCGGTATTTCAACAACGGACCGTTCACCCTGAGGCTGCCGCATTTCCCGTCGGTTCACTGGAATGTTTGCCAGGCCGACACGACTTTTACACCCGGGAACGGCCCCTTACCGGATACCATCGAGGTTGCCATGTTGCTACGGCCCGGTCAGCTGGATTGCCCTCAACTGGAGGTCACGCTCGGTCTGCCCTCCGAGTTGCACAACTGCTTAGTCGTACAGGATATGAACGTATCGGTTAAAAACACGGGCAGCACGGTAGCCGAGGCCGTACAGGTGGCGGTGGCTAAACCGCTGGAAATTGAGGTACTGACAACCGATCCGCCGGTGGTGGCGCAAGCGGGCGACACCTTGTATTTTGACCTGGGCGACATCAACCCGCTGGTGGCTTCTTCGGTAAAAATCCGGTTTCGGACAAACTGTAATTATTTCCTGCTCCATCGCACGCTTTGTTTCGAAGCCTCGGCCCATACGCTGTTGCCTTGCCCGACGACACCCGTTGCATTTTCGGAAATCAAAATTTTTCCGCAATGCGTAGGCGATACGATTGTGCGATTTACCCTGAAAAACATCGGCGACGCACCCACCGCGGCGCCGCATCGGTACATGGTGTACCAAAACACGACACCTGTCGATACCGTTGATTTTAGCCTGGCTGCACAGGAATCCCTGA
The DNA here is from genome assembly GCA_963169325.1 of Bacteroidota bacterium. Lineage (GTDB taxonomy): Bacteria > Bacteroidota > Bacteroidia > Chitinophagales > Saprospiraceae > M3007. Next base: position 24,704 of record CAUJEY010000072.1, on the reverse strand, counting down.
CGCTCGACCTTCCTGCCAATGGCTCGACCTATCGCATCGAAGCGACAAAACGGAACGACGGCTCCCTGGCCGCCGCCGCGCTCGAACACTGCGGCGGCTTTACGGAATTCATGATCAACGCGTTCTGGCTCGACAAAGGCCCGTTGGAATACGATTTCGACTGCCGCGAGGTGGTCGGTTCTTTCGATCCGAATCAAAAAACCGCCGTGCCGGTCGGGGCCGGACAAGCGCATTTTTTGGAGGCCGGCTATCCGTTGATCTACACGATCGATTTTCAAAACACCGGCAACGACACCGCGCGCCGGGTGCTGCTGCGTGATATTTTGCCGCCGCACCTCGATGTGAATACCTTCCGCCCGCTTTTTTCCTCGCACCCGAACACCTGGGAAATCAGGGGCAGCGATACCCTGGAAGTGTTGTTCTTCCCGATTTCATTGCCCGATTCGAACGTGAACGAACCGGCTTCCCACGGCTTTTTCAGTTTTACCATTGCTCAAAAACTGGATCTCCCGGACGGTACCCTGATCGAAAACACGGCGGATATCATCTTTGATTTCAACCCGCCCATCATCACGAACACGGTGTGGCATACCATCGGGAAATTATTGGTCCGGACGTACGAACCGGCCTCCGGCAAACCACTGTGGCGCGTACTGGGCAACCCGACCCGCGACGAGGCCACTTTTGAAGCCGCCGAACCCGTAGAAGGCGATAAATTTTTCGAACTCTTCGACGCGGCAGGCCGCCCGGTGTACAGGCGGCAGTTTGCAGGGCAAACGTTTGAATTTCGGCGGGATGGGTTACCGGCCGGCTGGTATGTGTTCCGGATCAGTGATGACAGAGGGCGAAGGTTTGCAGGGAGTATCGTGGTGACGGATTAAGTGCCGCGCAAACGGCATATAAATACATAGTTGCTGCATGAAAACTTATTTTCGCCGCTTCAACCAACTGTTTTATATGCTCAAATACACCTTGTTATCGCTTTTTTTCTTTCCCCTGGCGCTGGCCGCACAATTTTCGCCCTTTTGCTCGGGCGCCACAAACGGTTTTGTCGTGGATTTTGAACTGTACCAGAATCAAATTCATGCAACTGGTTTTTTCAGCACTATTTGCGGAAAAAACACGGGATACATTGCCCAATGGACCGGCTCGCAGTGGGCGCCTGCGGCAATGGGTGGAATCGATGAAGGACATGCTTTGGCGGTCATTGATGATGCGCTTTTTATTGCCACCTATGAATTTGGCGCCGATTCTAATTATGTGTTGCGCTGGAATGGCGCCAATCTTACCGCTATTGGGACTGTTTACCGGACCAACCCAAACCCGAATCTGTCACAAACGCCCAGTATTTATGACATTGTCGAATTTCAAGGAGCCGTGGTCGTCTGCGGGGAATTTAATTGGGTGGCCGGCCGCACCGTTTCGGGCATTGCACGGTGGAACGGGGTTGCATGGGATTCATTGGGCGGTGGATTATCCGGATCGTTAAACAGCAATTTCCCAGTTATATATCCCCACCAGATGACTGTTTTTGAGGGTAATCTGATCGTTTGTGGTAATTTTTTAAAAGCAGGCGGCCAAACCGTCAACGGAATTGCGCGCTGGAACGGGCAAAATTGGCAAGCCCTGGGCGAGGGTTTCAACGATGTGGTGTACGGCGTAGGAGTCTTCAACGGCACTTTGTACGCCGGGGGCGCCTTCACGGCTTCGGGAAACACGGATTTGGGCCTGATCGCGCGGTGGAACGGGACTTCCTGGGAAAATCCCGGGGTCGAATTTGAATACAGTACAACGGGGGCAACACCTTTTGTGCATACGCTGAAACAGGTAGGCGACAGTTTGTTCATTGCGGGCGGGTTCAATCAGGTCAAATTGCCTGCCACAGCGCCGGCGTCGGGCGTTGTGGTGCTCAATAGCAGCGGGCAAATCAATACCCTGGGCGGTGGTGTGCCCAACCGGCAAATTGAAGCCATTATACCTTACAACGGCGGCGTTCTCGTTGGCGGGGGCGGCCCGACCAACAGTGGTTATCTCGGGTTTTGGAATCCCGGTACCACATCCGTCGAAACCCTGTTCGATCCACAGCAAAATTGGACGGTTTATCCCAATCCGGTTCGTGATTTTTTAATCCTGGAGAGGCTTGAAAATTTCGATTACACCATGCTTTCACTTCGGGATACAAACGGAAAACGTTGTTTGCAAATGCAAATCACCGGGGGGACGGAAAAAATCCGGTTGCCGGACTTGCCGAACGGTGTTTATTATATTCAACTTTTCGGGAGCCCAAACCATAGCCCTTCACAGAAAAAGATCGTGGTTTTGGGTGATTGAACCATTTGACTATGACCATATCAGAATTAAATCTCCCGCAGATGCCGCGGATTTTCGCAGATTATTTTCACAAGTTGTCAAAATAAAAATCTGCGGTAATCTGCGAAATCTGCGGGAGACCAAATAATCGTCGAAAGAAGTCTATTTACTGCACCTTCACCACAAACTCCGCCTCCACATCCACGTCTCCGGTCACATCCGGATTGGCGGCGTTTTTATCCGGCTCGTGGCGGAGCACCACTTTCACGGTGCCGGTTGAAGCGGCGCCGGCGCCCCAGGTGGTTTCCAACCGGAATGGCTTGCCATTGTCATCCGTGTCGTCGGGGGTAATGGTCAGGTTTGCGCCGCTTATCGTGTACACCAGTAAGTGTTCGGTATTTTCTTCCGCCACTTCTGTTGTGATGTCTTCTTCCGGTGTTTTGCTGCGGTCGTAAAAGTGGACGTGGCAGTGGAAGGTTTTACCGGCCGGCAATACGATTTCATCGATCACCGGCGCGTTGCCGCCGTCGCCGTCGCGGTCGTCCCATTCAAACTCCTGATCGAAACTGCCGTCCGTAGCCTCGACGTGTACGACCACGGTAGTGATGAGTTCCTGTTCGGTGGTATCGTCTTTTTTGCAGGACGAAAAGGCAAAAATGAGCAGCATGGCTGCCAGGATGCTTTTTTTAAACATGTTTGTTTGCATGATAAATTTTATTGTTTTGGTTGAAAAATGTTAAATAACTATTGGCGCCCCAATGACCCAATGACGAATAATGACCCAATGACGCCCAATGACGTAATGACGAATAATGGCCCAATGACGAATAATGACCCAATGACGTAATGACGAATAATGACGTAATGACGAATAATGACCCAATGACGAATAATGCCCCAATGACGCTTCAATGCCCCTTAAAACCGCCACCTCGCCCGGATACCGAGATTAATCCCGGGTTCGTCGGTGAAAAAGCGGAAAAAATTGAGGTATTCGCGGTAGCGCGTATTGCCTATATTTTGGATGCTCAGGCCCACTTCCAGCATTTGTCCTCCCGAAGGACTGGTATCTGCCGGACGGAGGTGAAAAGTATGCGCCGCATCGAGGCTAAACACGGTGAAGGCATTTGGCGCCGCCTTGAGCAAACCTTCCTCCGGAAGCCGCGTTTGGCGCAAAACGGTCGTAGCGAGCAGCCGAATATACGATTCACCGCCCGCTGACTGCTTACTGCCAACTGCCAACTGCTTACTGCCCATCGCCCGCCATTTCACGCCGTACTGAAAACGATCGGCCGGCATCAGCGGCAACCATTCCCGGCGGCGTGGCTCGGATCCGTTGGCGTCTGCCCAGCGGAAAGCGCGCAACAAGGAGGCCCTGCCTTCTGCCGACCAGGCCGGCGTAATTTGCAGCGAGCCGCCGGCGTCGATACCTTGCAGCACGGCATTGTCCTGCCGGTAGCGGTACACCGGAAATGCGCCCCGCACCGTCAGCACCGAATCAGCGCTGGGTTGCAGGTAGATAAAATCCTGCACGGCGTTTCGATAAAATGTCAGGGCGGCGGAGGCCCGGGGCGCCTGCCAGTCGAGGGTCAGGTTGCTGTTCCAGGCTTTTTCCGGGCGCATCAGGCGATTGCCTTCTTCGTAAGTAGCGCTTACGAAGTGTACCCCGCGGGCGAAAAGTTCGTACACGTGCGGCGGCCGCCAGGCGTACCCGCTGTTGAGCACCACACGGCCATATTTGGCAAAGTGATAGATCACACCGCCGGTAGCGGAGGCATTGCCGAAACGTACTGACGTGTCGCGGGGTGTGCCCGGCGGCAAAAAGGTGCCATCGGCATAGCTGATCTGGCTGCGCCGATAATCGAGGCGGGCGCCGAACTCGTATTCCCACGGATCGGGATACCGCCGCCAGCGCTCCAGGGCCCAAACGGAACCGCCGAGGGTATTATAGTCCGGGATATAGCCGCCTTTGCCCACATAGTTGAGTTGCTGAATACCCTGAATACCGACGCCGCCTTCCCAATGCCGGATAGGAAAGTGTTCGAGCGCCACATCAAGTGTATTTGACCACAGGCGGAACGAAATCTGCGGTTTATCAGCTGCGCTGCCGGTTTTACGCACCACATCGTATTCCCGGCGGTAGTTGTACTGAAAGCTGTACTGCCCGCTCAGTTTCCATTTTTCCGACAACCGCAGGCCGGCTTTGTACTGCGCCACCTGGTGCTGAACGGATTGGTATGGGCGGTTGATTTGGTACGTAAACGAGTCCGGATTTTGCAGTGGCGTCTCGCTGTTGATAGCTTGGCGCAGTTCGGTGAGGCTGCCGACATGCGCCGCGCGGAGCACGCCCAGGCGCTGGGTAAACCGGGAAACTGCCACTTCGTGCGTCCAGCGGTTTTTTTTCCAGCCGGCCAGGGCCGAAAAGTCGAATTCAGCGGCGGCGGTATTGCCCAGCCAGTAGTCGGGCGCCCGCAGGGTACCGCTGCGTTTGGCCGTGCCTTGCAGTCGAAAGGTAAGCGATCGGCCCGGTAAATGCCAGTCCACGGCGCCCGAAGCGACGCCGCCGAAGCCGTTGGAGAAGCCGCCCAGGCTGAGCCAGCCCCCGAAGCCTGCTTCCCGGCGCAGTTCGGCGGGCTCCAGCACGATGGCGCCGGCGATGGCGCCTACACCATAGCGCACGGCTGCGGCGCCTTTCACCACGCTGATTTTACCCGCGGTAAAGGGGTCGATTTCCGGCGCGTGCTCGGCGCCCCATTGTTGCCCTTCGAGCGCAACGTTGTTGGTGATAATGGCGATCCGGTTAGAATGTAGTCCTTGTATGACCGGTTTGGCAATGGTAGCGCCGGTATTCAGAATCGACACGCCGGGCAGTTTTTTCAAGGTTTCGCCGAGATTGACGCCTTGCGTCGCCGCCAGCTCTTCGGCCGACACCGACACTGCGGCCTGGGCGGGCGCAGCCGCCACCGCTTTTTCCGCCACGATCACTTCCTTCAATATATTACTGTGGTGAAGGTTGAACTCGAGCAGGGTATTCTCCGTCAATCGCACAACCTGCGTTTCGTGGTCGCATTCGAGGTGGCTGACTGTCACCGTATAGGTAGTCCCTTCGCAGAGATTTGGTACGATAAAGTAGCCGTTTTCGTCGGAAACGGCGCCACGGCCTGCCTCCGGTACGGATATGGAAGCAAAGGCCAGCGGCTCACGGGTATCGGCCTCCATTATTTTGCCGCGCAGGGCTATATGGCAGTCCTGGGCAATTAATGGTAACGCCGAACACGTAAGCCAGCAAGCGCCCAACAAGCAGGCTCTGCCGGTATTCATAGTCGATGAATTAAGAATGAAATAAGGTGGAAAAAGGGTGCGGGCTTGCGGAAATGTCCTTGCGGCTTTGAGTTGAGATTTAGAACGCGTCCCTGTACTCGTCAGACGACCTGAAGTCGTCAGACGAGTTTCCTTGCATCGCGCTGCTCTCGTCTGACGACTCTAAGTCGTCTGACGAGTACGGCGAACAAAATCAAACCTTAAGTCGCACCATAAAAAATATTCAGGAAAAGCCCGGCACAATCAAATCGTGGCAGGCGGCCCGCGCAAACGAACGGCGTCGGCCTCAACGGGTCGAAACGGCGTCGGCGGAGCAATGAACGCGCGCGCGGCGACCAATACCGGCGGCTGGAGCAGTACCGGTACGGAAACGATTTCCGGAATGGCAAAAATGAACGCGCATACCGAACAATCGTCGGGATTATACCGCTCATCGTGAAAGTGTTTGGAGGAAGAGCCGTCGTAGGCGGCTTCACAAACCGGTACATCGTGATGCGCATGGTGCATAAACAAGGTATGCGCCGTCTTCAGCGACCACGAAAACACGAATACCAGGGCTAACAGCCCGGCTATAATTTGTCCGTGTATGGTTTGCTTTTTCAAATTGGGGACAAAGATAATGGAAAAATGTTAGAAGGTTTAGGGGTTTGGGGTTTGGAGGTTTTGGGGTGTAAACTAACCCCCCAAACCTCCAAACCCCCAAACCTCTAAACCCCTAAACCCCAAACCCTCAAACCTTTTTAAAAACCAAGGCCGGACAGCTTGTTGCTGCCCGGCCCCGGTAATATGCTTACACTATAAATTTACGCTCTGCGGATACGATCCGAAATTTTTTCATTGGCATGATCGGACATTTTCTCCTTGTACCGCACTAATTGACGTTTCAGGGTATCTACGGAAGCATCAATGGCTGCTTCGAAAGTTTTGCTGGTTTTTTTATCCATCAGCCACCCGCCGGGCACATGCATACGGATTTCGGTGATTTTTTCCTGAATTCTTCCGCCATTATCCTCAAGTTTAAGATGAACTTCAACATCTTCAATTCGACCAAACAACTTTCTCAGTCGGCTCACTTTTTTCTCCACATAAGTCAGCAGCTTGGCATCTGCGTGGAAGTGCACGGATTTCACACTAATGTTCATACGCACAAAAATTTAATGGTTAAATAAAATAGATATTATTTGGCAAATATTTGGCAATTTTTGGGGATTGATTATTTTTCATTTGCGAACCCAATTTTACAAGATCTTAAAATACTGTGCAAACTTTAAACGCAAAATTTATTTATCGCGACCTAAACGCCCCGAAACGGTATTTTTGAGCCGGGGAACGGAAGTGATAAAGTTCAAACGCCGGAACCTTGCCGGACGTTGGCTAAAAACTAAAAATTTGCAACCAGTATGCAAAAAAGTGTTTTTCCCTTCGGACTTTTGAGCTAAACTTATAAGCTATGCCCGAGGTTTTCCACACACCGAAACAAACCGTCCAACAGCAAGATAGCATAGACGAAATCTTCCTTCGCCAGCAACGGCATCAATATGTGGTGGCACGATCCACTGCCCGCGAGCGCATCGCCAAACTGCGCCGCTTGCACGATGCCATGCTGCGCCACCAGGAAGCTATCCGGACTGCCATGTTTTCGGATTTTCGAAAACCGGCGCACGAAGTGGATATTTCGGAAACGATCACCGTTAACAGCGAGATCCGCCACGCCATCGGTCGTCTGTCCTCCTGGATGGCCCCACGCCACGTAGGCGTGCGCCTGCCGCTGTTGGGTTCCAGTGCCACCATTTATTACGAACCCAAAGGGGTTTGCCTGATTCTTGGCCCCTGGAATTTTCCGTTCAACCTCAACCTGATCGCCCTAGTGGGCGCTGTGGCTGCCGGCAACTGTGTAATTCTCAAGCCCTCCGAACACGCACCGAACAGCTCGGCGCTGCTCAAAAAAATTTTGGAGGAATGTTTTCCACCCGAAGAGTTGGCCGTGGTGGAAGGCGACGTATCGGTGGCGGAAAAGTTGCTTTCCCTTCCGTTCAACCATATTTTCTTCACCGGGAGCACCGCGGTGGGTAAAATTGTGATGACGGCTGCCGCCAAACACCTCGCCTCGGTTACGCTCGAACTGGGTGGTAAAAGCCCGGTAGTGGTAGACGAAACGGCCGATCTTGACCGCGCCGCTTCGCGCATCGCCTGGATTAAATGTATGAACGGCGGTCAAACCTGCATTGCGCCCGATTATGTGCTGGTACACGAGTCGGTACACGATCAATTGGTGGAAAAACTAAAAATCTGGACTGAAAAATTTTACGGCGCCACGCCGGAAGCCCGCCGGCAAACGCCCGACCTGAGCCGGATGGTGCATGACCGCCATTTCAAGGCCGTCAAGGGGCTGCTCGACGATGCCGTTGGACGCGGCGCCACGGTGGCCTTCGGCGGCCGAACTGACGCCAAGGAACGATATATTGAACCCACAATGCTCACCCATGTGCCGGACGACGCCACGATCTGGGAACACGAAATATTCGGCCCGTTGTTGCCTGTTCGCGCCTATAAAAACCTGGAAGAAGCGATCAGCGATATCAATGCCGGACCCAAACCGCTGGCGTTTTATATTTTCAGTAAGCAGGAACGGAATATCAAACAGTTCGTCGCCGAAACCCGCGGCGGCGGCGTTTGTATAAACGAGTGCGCCTTGCACTTTTTCAACCCGGAACTGCCTTTCGGCGGGCAAAATGCCAGCGGCATCGGCAAATACCACGGCGAAAGCGGGTTTTTGGAATTCAGCAACCCGCGCAGCGTGGCACGGCAGCACAGCCCGGTGCCTACGACTATTGTGTTTTTGCCGCCGTATGGGTCGTGGTTGATGAATTTGACCTTGCGGTGGTTGTCGCGCTGGCTCTAAGAAACCGTCTAAAACAGCAGGACCAACAGCAAAACGGCAGCACCTCCCATCAATAATAGTGTAAGCACTCCGATGATGTTCGTCAGGCGTCCGTTGGTAAAGGTTTGCATAATCTTCCGGTTGTTACAAATATGGAGGATCACGCCAATCAATACCGGCGCCGTGACGCCATACAATACAGCCGTATAGAGCAATGCTTTTACCGGTCCGATACCCGTAAAATTGATTCCCAGGCCAAGAATCGTGGCAATAATAATCACAATATAAAACTCCCGGGCCTGGTGAAATTTTTTGTTCAGCCCTTCCTTCCAGCCAAACGTTTCCGAGAGGATGTACGACAGGGAACCGGCCAGCACCGGAACCGCCAGCAGCCCTGTGCCAAGCACGCCAAGGGCAAACAAGCCATATGAAAAATTGCCGGCCAGGGGGCGCAAGGCTTTGGCAGCATCTTCAACGGTTTCTATTTCCGTGAGGCCGCTTTCGTGTAGCACCGTGCCGGCAGTCAGGGTGATAAAATACATGACCAGTACAGAAAAAAACATGCCGATGCCTACATCCTTGTGCATGCGGGGCAGGATGAGTTTATCCAGCACAATCGCTTTTTTGGGTCCATGCATTTCTTCCACTTCCATGGATGTTTGCCAAAAAAACAGGTAGGGCGAAATGGTGGTACCCAGAATGCCAACCAAAACAAGCAGGAATTCGCGACTAAATTCTATTTGCGGTACAAACGTATGCCACAACACATTGCCCAGATGTTGGTGCGACAGAAAAGGAACGACCAGGTATACCAACAATACGATGCACAGGTATTTCATAATTGCCGCCAAACGGCGATACGGCAGTACCACCATCAGGTATGACAGCAGTGCCACAAAAAAAATACTAAACACCGTGGCCGGCACTTGCGGGAATATCAGGTTGGCCACGGCACCCATACCCGCAATATCGGCGCTGATGTTCAGCAGGATGGCCGGACAACTAAATGCAATCACTCCATACAATACCCAGCGTGGGTAGTGGTCTTTCACCACGCCTGCTAATCCACGATTGGTCACCAGCCCAATACGGGCACACATCTCTTGCACGACGTACATCAGGGGGAAGGCCGCCAGGGAGGTCCACAAGGTAGCCAGCCCAAAACGGGCCCCCGCTTGCGAATAGGTGGCAATACCCGAAGGATCGTCGTCGCTGGCTCCGGTGATTAATCCGGGTCCAAGCAGTTTCCAAAAGCGGAGGAGAAACGGTTTTTTTTTGTGAACAGGAGGAGATAGTTTTGAGGCAGCCATACCGCGTTTTTTTCGGGACAAAGTTCCGCATTCAGTTTTGCTAATTTTTAGTAAAAATTCCGGCGATTATCTTTATAATTATTCGGAGCAGGTGATAACATACTTTTTCTAATTGCCATCCCGTTTCTCCCCGGGAAACAACATTTGATATGTCCACAAAACCGCTTCCAGTCCGCCTGATTTATGTAGCCTTTGCTGCGGCCGGCTTGTCGGCCATTGTATTTTTTAGTTTTCTGATGGCCCGCATTGTATGGCCCTACACGTCGGGCCGGCTCGACATTGATTTTCTCCTGTCGAAACAACGGATCGTTCATTTTTTGCACTACCGCCTGGCGTTTTACACGCATATTTTCCCGGCCTTATTGGTGCTCCTGGCGGGTTTGACCCAATTTTCAGGCGCCATTTTGCAGCAGGCGACGGCGTTGCACCGCTGGGTTGGACGCGTGTATGTGTATAGCATACTGGGCGTATGCGGCCCCGCAGCCATCGTAATGGCCTGGTATGCCAACGGCGGGCCGGTTGCCCAGGCATCTTTTCTGCTACTCAGTATATTTTGGTGGATGGCCACCTGGATGGCCTACCGGGCGATTCGGGCCGGCGCGATCCGCAAACACGGCGCCTGGATGATTCGCAGTTATGCACTCACGCTGTCGGCGATTACGCTCCGGCTCATGCAATTCGGGCTGGCACAGTACACGGATATTGATCCGGAGACGGCCTACCGGCTGGTGGCCTGGCCCAGTTGGGTGCTGAATTGGGCGGTGGCGGAGGTGATTATTCGGAATACGCGGTGGTTTTAGATTTTCGTTTCTTCGGTATCTTCCAACGCATGTTCAACCTCTTCTTCCGCTTGGGGCAGGGTAAGGTCGAGAGTTTCGGCCGATTCGAGGGTGAGTCCGGTGATTTCATTATTTTCCGGACCGTGCTCGTCGTAGTCGAGTTTCCAATTGATCTTGTGTGTCCGGAATGTGGCGTTCAGGTCGGCGTCAATCGAGCAGGACTGAATCACACTTATTCCAATAAAAGCCAGCAGGGACTCAGATATTCTTTTACCCGTTTTATCAAAAACGGCCACATAAAAAGCCTGGTTGCCCAGGCTGAATGCGTCGGTTTCCCGGTAAACGAGGGCATAATGACCGGTTGTTTCAAACTGAGCCACAGGTTCGTTGTAGGAGGGTGAACGGCTGAACTTGGCCCGATGGGTTCCTTCCAAAAAATTGCCGTCGTCCTGCAGGCGCACCCGGCTTTTGCCAACGGCGGCATATTCTGAGTCGCCGACGTTTTGCTCCGCTTTTATCGCGGCATTCAGGTGGTTGAGCATTTGCTCTGCTGAAATCGTGTAGGGCAGCGAAGACTTTGGGAATTGCCGTAAAAACTGCTTAAATTCTGCATTTAGCGGTGTTGTTTCCTTGTCTGCCGGGAGGCTTGCTGCCGGTTTTGAGGTAATCTTTAAGTTGGAAAAGGCGACTAATGCGCCAACGGTGAGGGGAAGGGCTATACCCAGAATTGCTTTTTTCATGGTTTTCTCTAATGGTGAATAATTAATGATGAATGATGAATGATGAATGAATAAAATCATCATGAAGAGCCGATTGCATTAAGAAACGGCTAACGTGAAAATCTTATTACGCCATTTTGTTTCTTTAGGATATGGGCAAGTATTTTCATCATTCATCATTCATCATTAATTATTCATCATTAAAAAAAATGACCCCCGTCCAGAGTAGCCGCAGCCGGACGGGGGTGTTGAAGTATATTTTGGTTTGAATAACCGTTTATTTCGATTCAGCCGTAGCCGAGGCGCTCAGCGAAGTGGGTTTGTAAACCGCCCAGCTCACTTGTTCTACCATGCCGCCGGTGGTCAGTTCGATCGACTGTTTGCCGGCCGGGGTCAGGTTGATGATGGAATTACCATCCGTACCGTTTTCCTGCACGTCTTTTGCCCAGTTGATTTGGAAGGCCTGTACTTTGGCATGCAGGGTTTCGTCGATCGTTGCGGCGGTCAGCGTGGTGGTATTTACACCGGCCACGAAGTGCGTTGCGAGGTGGTTGCCCTGTTTGTCGTATACGGCGATATGGTAGCTTTTGAGGTTTTTGGTAAATCCGCGACCGGTGTTATACAGTACGGCGTAGTTTTCTTTCGTTTCGAAGGAGGCAACCGGCTCCGGGTAAACCGGCATGCGGCTGAAGCGGGCGCTTTCTTCGAGCATCGGAAGAAACTGGTAGTATTCCCAGGCCAGGCGTTTGGCTTTCGGCGCGGTGGCGCGTTTTTCCATTTGAGCCTGGAGGTCGTCGGCATTGAAAGAATATGGCAAGTTTGCTTTCGGAAACTGCGCCAGGAAATCCTGGAACGTCGGTTCGTCGGGGTTGCCGTTGTTCATGTTGTTGTTTGCGCCTATGGAAAGGCTGATGCAAGCAAAAAAGAGGACCGGGATTAAGAAGATTGATTTCATTGTTAAGATCGGTTTTGGTTTTGGTGTGTGTGATTATGATGAGGCGGCTACTTTCTCTTGGATTAACAGGCTGAAAAAGGATGGCCGCGGATTAAAAAAAACCTGCAAGGAGATTGCCTCGCTTGCAGGTATAGTTTCAAACCACGTGCCAAAAATGACCTGCTATGTTTTTTTAACTTTTGAAGCCTTGCCGGAAGCACTTTTTACCGCTTTTTCGGTACCATTTCCGTCCAAATTCGTCGGCAAGGCGCCACTTACTGCTCCATTAACGTACGTCCCCCACGTCAAATTATTTCCACCTTCTTTATGGGTCAGGGCTTTTTCGATAGCCATGTTGGCGGCTGTTTCCACCACCCATTCGAAGTTTTCTTCGCCCACGGAGCTGACTTCGGCATCCGGCGCCGGGTTACAAAAATCGATGGCGTAAGGGATGCCGTCGCGCACGGCAAACTCCACGGTATTGAAGTCGTAACCCAATGCATGATTTAGTCGCAACACGTAGTCGTGCATCAATTCGCGCATGGCTTTCGGTATTTTATGATCGGCCACATAGCGCAGGTGGTGCGGGTTGCGCGGCTCATAGTCCATGATACGGACGTGTTTTCCGCCCAGACAATAACAACGGACATAAGCGTCGAAGTCGATGTTTTCCTGGAGCAACATGACCAGGGTGCCGGTTTCGTTGTAGGAAGTAAAAAACTCATCGAAATTATGCACTTTGTACACGCTTTTCCAGCCGCCGCCGGAATGGGGTTTCATGTACAGGGGGAAGCCACCGAGGTATTCGACCATTTTTTCCCACTCGAGGGGGTATTTCAGGTTGCGAAAACTCTGCCCGGAGGTATCGGGCGGCATTTGTTTGGAGGGCAGGAGTACGGTGCGGGGCACCGGAACGCCGATTTTGGTAGAGAGGCAGTTGTTAAAGAATTTTTCGTCGGCGCTCCACCAGAAAGGGTTGTTTAATACTGCCGTGCCGTTGAGCGCGGCATTTTTCAGATAAGCGCGGTAAAAAGGCACGTCCTGGCTGATGCGGTCTATCATCACCGCATACGGGGTGGGTTCGCCCTGCATGAGCTCTTCCACCAGTGCGCGTTCTGCATAGACGCCCTTGACGTTTTTGGAATTGACCCGCTCGACAAAAGCCTCCGGGAAGGAACTCTCCTTACCATGCAAGATTCCGATTTTCTTCATTCGTTTTGCGTTTTGAATTTCAAGTTCTGATAATACGTGAAGCGCCAAAAATACTTAATCCCGACTTAATCTTCGATAATATCGCTGATCGGCGGTTTTTGTGTCTGGCGCTGCACTTTTACCCGTTTAGTGATGGTTTGTAATTTTGCTTCCTGGCCTTCATACCGGGCGTAGAGGGTCACCTGGAACTCGCCGGTTTTTTTGTACACATATTTTAATTCGCCGTCGGTGAAGGTCTTGCGGCCACTGCCGTCGCCCATTTCGAGTTCGTAGGTGGCGCCCTGGGAAAAGTTGGTCATACGAAATACGAAGGGCTGGCCGACTTCGGGGTATTCCTCATCGCGGGTGACGAGGTTGCCCGTAATTTTCTGGATAGGCGCCGAAACGGCTTCGGGCGCGGCGTTCTGCGCGCCGGTTTGTACCATCGAGCGTTCGTCGGAGCGGGGGGCCGGGGTTTTACGGGCAAATTGAAGCGCCAGTAATCCTGCGGCGCCAATCAGGGCCACCAGTATCAGCAAAATGACTTCCCGGTTTTTACCGGAAGTTTTTGTCGTCTCTTCCATAATTATCGGTTAATTTGCACAAAAGTACAACGCGCGGCGCTTCCCGGCGATGGTTACTCCTGTTTATTATGACATTATTCCGCGCCGACAGCCTCAATTTTATCCGCAAAATCACCCTGCGCCGAAGCTGGAATTTTGCCAAAGTGCTGACGTCTTACTACCTGACCCGCCTCACCCGCCGGCCCATCCAGTGGGGACTCCCGGTTACCCTGAGCATCGAACCCACCACCGCCTGCAACTTGCGCTGCCCCGAGTGTCCCTCCGGCCTGCGCGCATTTACCCGGGCCACCGGCAACCTGAAGACCGATTTTTTCCGCCAACTGACCGATGAACTGCACCGCGACCTGTTTTACCTCTATTTTTATTTTCAGGGAGAACCTTATATCAACCCGCAGTTTCTCGACATGGTGCAATACGCCCACAAACGGGGCCTTTTTACGGTGACCAGTACCAACGGCCACTTTCTCGACGACGAAAATGCCCGCCGTACCGTGGAATCGGGCCTCGACCGGCTGATTATTTCCGTGGACGGCACGACGCAGGAAACCTACGAACAATACCGCAAAGACGGCAACCTGGACCAGGTGCTGGAAGGCGCCCGCCGGGTAGTGGCCTGGAAACGCCGCCTCGGCGCCGGTCACCCGCACATTATTTTTCAATTCCTGGTCGTGCGGCCCAACGAACACCAGATTCCGGAAATTTTCCGGTTGGCTAAATCCATCGGCGTGGACGAGGTGAAACTCAAAACCGCCCAGGTGTACGATTACCGCGAGGGCCACCCGCTTATTCCCACGCAGGCGCGCTACGCCCGTTACCAAGCCGGCCCCGACGGCCGCTGGGCGCCCAAACACGTCATTGCCAACCATTGCTGGAAACTCTGGCATTCTTGCGTCGTTACCTGGGACGGCCTGGTGGTACCCTGTTGTTTTGATAAAGACGCCGTACATCGGCTCGGCAACGTAAAAACACACCGTTTTCGCAACCTTTGGCAGGGCCAAGCGTACCGGGCATTTCGCCGGAAACTGTTGAAAGGCCGGCAGGAGATTGATATTTGTACCAATTGTACGGAGGGGTGTTCGGTTTATAAATAGTTAAAATATGCAGATAAAAGAAGCGCAACAAACCGTAGACGAATGGATACGCACCATCGGTATCCGCTATTATTCGGAACTGACCAACACGGCCATTTTGATGGAGGAAGTGGGCGAAGTAGCCCGGCTGATGGCCCGGCTGTACGGCGAGCAGTCGTTCAAAACGCCGGAACTGGCCGCGACGGCTAAAACCGACCTGGCCGACGAAATGGCCGATGTGTTGTTCGTGCTCATTTGCCTGGCCAACCAAACCGGCGTGGACCTGGAGGCGGCATTACAGAAAAACTTAGCCAAAAAAACACAGCGCGATGCGGAGCGGCACGCGGGCAATCCCAAACTACGATCGTAATTTCACCCCATGCAAGGTTTTTTCAAACCCTTTACGGCTTTTCTCCAAAAGAAGGCGCTTTTCCGGCCCGTCACCCTGGCGGAAGATTATGTATTTTCGTTCGATGCGCCTTTTGAAGAACATTTTTTGAACACGCCCGACGGGGCACGGATCAATGTGTTGCGTTTTCCCACCACCTGGGCAACGCGCCGCGGCGCGGTGTTGTATTTTCATGGCAACCGCGGCAGCCTGCAGCGCTGGGGCGCCATGCACGCCGATTTTACCAGCCGGGGTTTCGATTTCATCGCACCCGACTACCGGGGATACGGCAAAAGCACCGGCGAACCGAATGAACGCACCCTGTATGAAGACGGCCGCCTGGTTTACGACTGGGTGCGGCAGGATTACCCGGCCCATCACCTGATCCTATACGGGCGTTCGCTGGGCACCGGCGTGGCCTGTTTTCTGGGCGCGCACGTCCGGGCTAAAATGCTGATCCTCGAAACGCCGTTCGACAATATCGGCGGCCTGCTGGCCAGCTACCTGCGCCGTACGGAGTTACCCTTCCGGCCGGCCTTTTTCTTTCCCAACGACCGGCACCTTCGCCAAACGACCCTGCCCGCCCTGCTTTTCCACGGCACGGCCGACCGGGTAGTGCCTTATGCATCGGCCGCACGGCTGCAAACCTGCCTCAAGCCCGGCGACGAGTTCGTCACCATTCCGGGCGGTACGCACGGCAACCTGCGGGAGTATGAAATGTATCAGGAAAAATTGGGGAAATGGTTGGGGAAATGAGGTTTGGGGGTTTGGAGGTTTAGGGGTTTGGGGGTTTGGGGGTTTGGGGGTTTGGGGGTTTGGGGGTTTAGGGGGTTGGAGGTTTAGGGGCATCAGGTTAATACTACTTTGCCACGTTAAATCAGATGTCTCCTTTCAGTCGACATGACAGCTCGCGTGAGGGTAATTTTCCGTCGGATTTAAACCGATGGTCGTAATACTAACCATGGAATGCCAAATCCGGGTGAAAATTTCGACCGTAGGGAGAAATCCGACGGAAATTTTAATATTATCGAGCTGTCATGGCGAACGCAGTGAGCCATCTGATCTAACGTGGCAAAGTAGTATTAACCTGAGGGCTATGTCCCAAACCTCTAAACCCCCAAACCTCTAAACCCCCAAACCTCTAAACCCTCAAACCTCTAAACCTCCAAACCTCTAAACCCCTAAACCTCCAAACCCCCAAACCTCCAAACCCCCAAACCTCCAAACCCCCAAACCTCCAAACCCCCAAACCTCCAAACCCCTAAACCTCCAAACCTCCAAACCCCTAAACCTCCAAACCCTTTAATTCAACTGAAACTGTATCGCGACCCCCGAACTAATCGTGGTGATCGGGAACGACTGTGATGTTTTAGGCACTGTTTTATCGTATTTCGTGAACAACCGCAGGGTCAGGCGCCGGTTCAGGGCATAGTCTACGGATACGTCGATCGTGGTTTTGCGGCCGCCCCGGGTGGGTACGGCTTCTTCGAGCTGGTCGAGCCGGTGATTGACCGTGATATCGTCGTTGAGGTCAAAATCGATTTTGAAGGTCATGTCGTTGGCCTGCTGACCGCCGCCGCGACCGATAGGGGCTGTCGGAGTGGCGGGTTTCGTAGTATCCGTCTTTTTCGTGCGGCTTTTCTTTTTGCCTTTCAGGAACGGAATTTCCACGTTTTTCAGCCGGTAGCCGAAGCCGAAGGTGTAGCCCGTGACGCGTGATTCAGCCAACTGGTAATCGATAAACGACATGGCCAGCATCCGGCTCTTTTTAAAGTTCAGCTTGAACGTCATGTCGTTTTTCAACTTCACATCCACGCCGAGCAAAGGCGACATCTGTTCATTGATCAGCACCTGTGGGATCTCGTAGCGGGCGATATAGTTGAACGTGAGCTCGTCGGTCACAAACTTGTTGTTCGGGTTATAGAACAGGTCGGTGTTATAGGAGTTGACCGTCAGGGTGTTTTTGTAGCCGTGCGTGATCTGGATACTCGCGAAAACTTTGCTCAAATTTCCGAGTTTGGCTAAACCGTTGTAGCTCAGTTTCCAGTTGACGGCCGGAAGCGTTTTGAATATGTCGAGCCCCACGGAATTGGGGTCTTTCTCGGCATAAGCCGCGATAAAGGCCGGAATCAGCACTTCCTGTTGTATTTTACCGAAACCGTATGTGTAGGCGTAGCCGTCCTTGATGTGCGGGTTGGTATTGCTGGCATCCTGTCCGAGACGGTTCGAAATGATCGGCCGGTAGTCGGTGTATCGTTTGAAAATCCCGTTGATATCGTTATTGAAAAGGGTTTTCATGGTGAAATACGACACGGTAAAGCTACCCATATCGCGCGCGGCGCGGTGTTGGAAATCGACGGAATCAGGGCCGAGTGTAAAGATTTGGTCTTTAAACAGCTCGGTGCTGTTGCGCGCGAATTGCCGGTTAGCGTTCAGTTCCACCCGAAATTCCGGGAAAGGTTCGATCGTAGCCGAAGCATCCATGTTTTGGGTATAGTTGCGCAACACCTGCTGGTTGAGTTCTGGCCGGTGTGTGATCCATCCTTTGTCGGCGGCTTCATCGAGCCACTTCGATTCGGGTTGCATACCGGCTACAAAAGCCCAGCCCGGCGCCGCGAATCCTTCGCTCAATCCCATGAGTTTGGTATCGGGCGTAAAGCCGGGGATCACGGTGCTGAAGTTTTCGCTGTAAGTAGCCCGCGCGCGGCGCACCATCATCAACGGACGCAGGGCGATACGTTCGGCCATAGATGGCTGCCGGTCCTTCTTTTTATCTTTTTTATCTTTCGCGTCCTTGTCTTTTTTCGAATTATTGGCGCCGGCAGTGCCTGAGTTGGGATCGCTGGGGTCGCCAGGCTTGCCGCCGGGATCGCGGGCGCGGTCTTTTCTGGACGTGGCGCGATCATCGCCGCTACCGGGGCCGTCTTTGCCGCCGGGCGTCATACCGCCGGGAGAAAGGGGATCATCGTCGCCGCCCGGCAGGTCTTTGTTGCCGGATTTTTTGCCACTGCCTTTCGGAGCCGGCTTGTTGATTTTTGCCAGGTACTTGCTCTTGTTGTACAACGTTTCAAAATTGAACTCGCCGTTGATCTGCCGCACGCTGTTGTTTTGGATCACGTTGCCGAGCGAACGCATATTCACTTCATTGGCATATTGTGCAGGCGTTTCGAGGTACTGGAGTTTGAGGGACTGGGCCGTCCAGTTGTAACCGCCGGTATACGAGGCTTTTACGGTAATCCAATCCATCAACGGGATCATTTTCAGCGGCAGCGTATAGTTCAGGCTGGCGTTGTGGGTGTAGTTTTTCGGGCGACCCAGAGATTTTACATTTTGCCAGATGGAGTCACGGCGTTCTGCCGTGGTGTAGGCGGTAAACCCGTCGGATTTGTACTGTTGTGGCTCGTCGATCAGGCTGCGCGCCGTGGCGTCGAAGTTGAAGCGCAGGTTTTTGGTGATGTCCCAACCCAGGTCGTAGTTGCGGTCCCAGGTAAAACGCCTGTTATAATAGGTGTTCAGCGAGGGGTCTTCGCCGGCAAAACGGTAAGTGGTGGTTTGTACCAATCGTTCGAGGTTGGTATTGAACCCGTAGGTATTGGGGATGGGGTTAAAATTGATCTCGGTGATCCACTTGAAGTACTTGTCTTTTTTGATCAGTTTTTTAAACGGCTGAATAGGTTTCAGGCCGGTCGCGTACTGATAATCGAGTCCTCCCTTGTATTGGTTTTGCTGATCGTTGATGATGAACGGATCGCGCTTGCGCTGCTGGTTGAAGGCATACGTGAGGCTGAAGTTTTCAATATTCCAGGGCAGGGGGATTTTCCGGGCGCCGCCTGTGCGCTCTTTGCGGACGTTGGTGAAGTTGAAGCCGCGTACCGTGGTGATGTCTTGCGCCATGCTCCGAATCTCGTCGCGTTTGGTCGGGTCGGCCTCGTTGTTTATTTTATCCTTCAGTTTGATGTCAAGATCGTAAGGGTCGTATTCCGGGTTTTTGGTGATGTTGGAGTACTGGGCGTAGAAGGGAATACGCAGCCCCGATTTTTCGGGCAGGAATTTACCCAGTTCGAGGTTGGTGGAAATGTCGTACTGGACGATTTCTTCGCGCTGCCGCTGGATGAGTTTTTGTTCGATACTGCCCCAGCCGATACTGCTGTAATTGCCCGCGACGGAGACATTGCCCAAATCGGCTAATTTTATATCCACCCGGGCCTGTCCGGCGTAGCCGCCCTGTTCATTAAAGCCGTTGAGGCGCAGTTCGTTGATCCAGGTTTCGACGCAGTGCGTACCGCTTATATCGTCCTTGTCCACGTTACGTACGCCGACCATGATACCTTTCACATAACCGAGGTTCGGGTTGCCCACAATTTTGACCCGGTTGCGGGGGTTATCGGGGTCCGGGATAGAAAAGGTGTTCCCGACATTGAACAACGTGTCTTTGTTACGCTGTTTTTTCACCTCGGTGAGCAGTTGCAGCGGGAAGTCGAAGTTGTTTTCCGGCCGCCACACTTCTTCCTTGTAGGAGCGGCTTTCCGGGTTGCCGTTGATGATATTATCGGGATTGGAGGGCATCAACGGAATTTCGTATTCGTAGTAGTTGTTGAAAAAGTCGGAGCCCATGCGGATAAACATCGTCAGGTCGGTGCTGTCGATCGGGTCGTTCTCGTCCACCTGTTCGGCATGTACGAACATTTTCAGGCGCTTGAACTGCCGCAGGTCCATATTCAACGTTTTGAAAATGGCGCGTGCGTCGCAATAGCCCAGGCTACAGATCGACATGGACAAAGCTTGTTCGTTCTGTAAAATATCGGGGAAAGCGCCGACCGATTGTTCGCGCGAAATGCCGTAAGGAATGGTATAGTTGAAGGGCGCCCGGGCGGCATTCTCCTCGATACTGACGGCATTGACATCGAACGGCGTATTCGGCGCGCCCACATCACATCCGATACCCGTGGAGTCCCGGTCAGGCAAAGCCTGCGAAAAACGGCGCCATTGATTGCGGCCCAGTTCGAGGGTGGCGAAGCGGAACGTGGTGCGTTCGGAGAAACCTTTCCAGAGCATACGCACGAAACGGATGGAGCGAAAATCCTGGATACCGCCCACCTTTTCGCGTTTGTTGTAATCGAGCGGCACTTTGAAACGGTACCAGACATAGCGGTCGTCTCCGCGGTCGAACACGACGGTATCGGTGATAAAATCGCGCAATTCGGGCGATTCCGCATCGAGGATGTCCATTTGTTTGCCGTCGTTGAAGGTTACCGGTATTTTTTTCATTTGAATTTTATACCGGAAATAGGCCTCCGACTCGTTCAGCGAGTTGTCGCGGTTGAGGTCTTCGGAGTCGGGGTAGTTGGTGGCTGACGGGTTGAGGTTGTCGGTATTATTGACCGGCGAGTTGCCTTCCGGGCTGTTGAAGCGGCGGTAACGTTCTGTCAAAGGAGTATCATCCGCAAAACTCGGGTCGCGGAAATACCGGAAATCGTCGTTGGAAGGGTCGGCCAAGATGGCGTTTTTGGCCTCGGTGGTCATGCCGGAACCTTGTATTTGCTGGAGCCAATCGGCAAAGTACTGTGCCTCTTCGGTATTGCTCAGGCCATCGAGCCCCACATCCTGCAGGCCGCGTTTGGCCGGGTCGTTGTCGAATGCGTTCACCACGGGCGGAAGTACCGGCACGCGGCCCCACTTGGTTTGGGCCGTGGCGCCGGTGCCCTGGCCGGTTGGCATGGCGTTTTCAAAGTACTGGCGCGAATCGCGCATGATGTCCTCGGAAATGGCGCCCAGGTCGATATACATATCGCCGGAGGTGGAAATACCCGTACCGTCTTTTTTATCCATATAGGGATTGAGAACCCAGAATTCGATAAACTCGATATTGGAGGCTTCGAAGTCATTGGTATTCAGGCCCTTCATAAAACCGGCCCAACGGGTCTCGGGTTCGTTGAGTTCGCCGAAACTGGTCAACCCTTTTGAAATGCCGGGGTATCCTTCCCCATTGGCATCTACTGGTAAGTCGTAGTTGTACGGGCCGCGCTCGCGCGGGAAAATGGTCACGTCCAGGGGGCGCAGGGCCGATTGTTCGAGCGGTGTGAGCTGGCGGTTGGGGAAAATATCCTGAAACTGGATCAGGGTGGTGTATGGGTTGTCGGGACCTGTCCGGGCAATCGGGTCGGCGATATACCAGGACAGTCGCGAGCGGTTGACGCCCAACACGAGGCTGTCGGTGAATTTCGACTCCGGAAACAGGATATCGTCGCCCTGCGGCACCGAAGCCAGCGCCCAGCTGTTGGCCGGGTTGGCCAGCGGCAGGTTGGAGGTGCTGCCCTCGAAATCGTCGATATACACGATACCGCCTTTTTCGCCGCCCTGGTTGATCGCGCGGCTGTGGCCGGGTTTTAAGGCGGCAACTTCGGCCTGTGCAGTGATGGTGGAGGGTTCTTTGGTGTTGATGAGCGGAATTTTGTCCACCAATTTGGTGAGCCAGGGCGCTTCTTTGGAAATACTGAAGTCCGCGCCGAACATTTTATTGTTAATCGGGTCGTCGCCAAAATTCACCTTTTGGGTGAGCGGGCGTTCAAAAAGGTTCATATACGTGGCGCCGATATTGATATCCTTGCCGAGGGTATAATCGAACCGGGCGCCGAGCATGGTGCGGCTCTGGAAACCAAAGAGGGTGTTGTCTTCAAAACTGACGTTTACGCTTTGGCCCGATTGCAGAATGGCGTCGTTCAGGATTTTTACCTTACCGATATTGTAGTCGACGATATAATCGGCGCCTTCTATCAGTTGCCGTCCGCCGGCGGTTACCCGCACGGAGCCTTGCGGCAAATTGAAGGTACCGAGCGAAATTTCGGAAGAGGTGGAAGATTTATAGGTGCCGCGCAGGGTAAAGCGGTTGAGTTGCTGGTATTCCCGGGCGCGGAACAGGGTGGAGTCATATAATTGGGGATAAGCGTATTTTTCAACGACGCCGGGCGGGGCGCCGGCTGCCAGCAATTTGTTGCCCAAATAAGAGCCGAAGGGTTCCAGAACGGGAAACATAATCCGGCCGTTGCGCAGGTTGATGGTCAGGCCGGGCACAAAGTCGAAAATACCGTCGGGGCCGGGGTCGCCCTGCAGGTTCAGGGTATCGAGCCGGAATACCTGGAGCAGGGGTTTGTTGGCCACGCCGGGGGGGATGTCGTCGCCATTGAGGAAACGTTTCTGGCCTTTACCCGGATCTTCGTACAGAATATCGAAACGAAATTCCTTCGGGTCCACATTGACGGAACCGATGGAATATACGTTTTTCATCATCAGGTCCCAGATGGGGAACCGCACATTGGCCGTGGTACTTTTCAGCATTTTTACGAACAGGACGTTCTGGTTCAGCGAGTCGCCGTTGGGCACTTCGCTGGTAAATTCGCCGATTTTGTACGGATTACCATTATAGGTGTATTCCAGGGCCACGCCCACCACCTGGTCGGGCTGCACGTTGAGGTTGATGCTGACGAAGCCGAGCTGATCGTTGAAGGTGTACTCGGAAGGCGAGAGCAGGCGGGCGCGTACTTTTTCGAAGTCGCGGATTTGTTTCAACCCGAAACCGTCGGCGCTAACCGGTTTGGTCAGGCGGGATACCACTTTGTCGGAAAAACGCAGGGTGGAGTCCACGCCCAATTCGGTAAGAATATCCGGGTACAACTGGTTGTTCTTGTTGGTGGGCAGGCCTTCATTTTTAATGTCCCGGTCCGGCGGAAAGGGCAGTGAAATATCCCGGAGGTCGGCAGAGTCAATATTCAGGAAGGGAATCGGTTCGGCAAGGTCTTGAAGCGCCACGATGTCGCGTACGTCTTGTGTGACCAGGCGGTCGTTGGTGATCCACACCTCCATACGGGTGATGGTAAACAGGGACTGGGGCACGGGCAGGCACATCAGGGCCGGCTCGAACTGGGAGCGGTTCCAATGGCTGATAAAAAAGTGCCGGTTTTCGTCGTATTCGTCGATCGGCCGTTCAAAGGTTTGTATTTGCGAGCCGCCTTGCACGGCCAGCGAGTTTTGCCGCGAGCGTTGTTGGGCCGCCAGCAGGGTCATGTTCAGGTGGCCGAATTTGAGGGTCGTTTTGAAGCCGAACAGGTTTTGCGCGCCCTTTATGAGGTTGGAGCGCAGGGGTAGCGACACGTTGCCGGCTTCTACATTCTGGATAATTTCGTCTTCGGAGAAGTTTTTGGTGTCGTAGTTCAACTTCATCTGGTTGTCGATGTCGAACGTCGCCTGGGTATTGTAATTGAAATTGAGGTTGAGTTTTTCTCCGATTTTGCCTGCGGCGCTGATATTGATATCCATATCGAAATCGAAGTTCCCGTACCGCTGCTGGCGCAGGGTGAGGATCGGGTTCTGCCGTTTCTGATAATCGAAGCCGAATTTCAGGTTTATATTGCCCTGCGGGCGAATGTCCACGTTGGTGCCGCCGAACAAGCGGTCGACCAGGGAGTTTTTAACATCGAATTTGGCAATCGGGTCGCCGATGCCGCTGCGGCTTGTGTTGTCGCCTGATGCGACGCCCTGGAGGCGGTCGAAATACTCCTGTTGCTGTTTGGCATCCCGCCATTTCAGGTATTCATCGAAGGTCATGTAAGTCGGTGTACGGAAAAAGTCGTCGCCGATCTTTTCCGTAACAATATACATGTTGGTCACCGGATCGTACTCCACCTGCTGCTGAATCACCTTCGGATCTTTCAGGTCGATGGGATTCGGATTGTAGGTATTGATAAAATCGTCGTACCGGTCCTCCAAAGGCGGGAAGGTATCAACGGGGGTTAAGTTTGAAGTTTGAAGTTCAAGGTTTGAAGTTTGAAGTTCTGAACTTCGAACTTCAAACTCCGAACTTTGAACTTTTAAGTCTTTTGCAACAGTAGGCGCTTTTTCCGGGAAAAAGAGGGTAAAAACACGTTCGTTCACGCTTTCCGGATGGTTAAAAGCGTACAACGTGGCTAAAGACAGCAGTCCAATCGTCCCAAGAAGGATGTTCTTCTTCGTCATTTTTCAAAAAGCAGGTCGGTTAAAGTGAAGGGTTTCTTCACAAGAGTTGGTAACACAAACTGGTCAATGACGCCGATTAGCAATTCCGGGTTGCCTGAAAAAGGAGGTTTCTGGTTTGGGGAGGTTTAGGGGTTTGGGGGTTTGGGGGTTTGGAGGTTTGGGGGTTTGGGGGTTTGGAGGTTTGGGGGTTTGGTGGTTTGGGGGTTGG
>CAUJEY010000071.1 GCA_963169325.1 Bacteroidota bacterium | reverse complement strand
TTCACCCGTTCCATATAAGCACCGGTGGCCGTGTCGATTTTGATCAGATCGCCGGCTTCACAGAACAGGGGGACCCGTACTTCGGCGCCGGTTTCCACGGTAGCCGGTTTGAGGGTATTGGTTGCGGTATCGCCGCGGACGCCCGGTTCGGCGTAGGTAATTTGCAACACGACGGTTGCGGGCAATTCGACGGAAAGCAGGGATTCTTTTTGTGCGTGGAACAGTAAGTCCAGCGTATCGCCTTCTTTGAGAAATTTGCCGTTGTCGATCAATTCGCCGGGAATCGTCACCTGATCGTAAGTCTCCTGGTTCATGACCACATAGTCGTCGCCATCCGGGTAAAGGTATTGGAATTTCCGGCGCTCTACCCGCACCTCGGTGATATTGTGTCCACTCTGAAAAGTGTGTTCGAGCACTTTGCCGGAGGTGGAGCTTTTCAGTTTTGTCCAAACTTTTCCACTGCCGCGACCAACCTGGAAGCGCTGGAAATCAATGACTCTGAGGATGTCATTGTTAAGCTCGATGCAAAGGCCGTTTTTGATATCGGCGGTCGTTGCCATAAGTTGAGATATGAGTTATGAGTGATAAATTACTGCCCTAAAACCGGGAAAATCCTTTTCAGGGAGTTACCTGGTTTTCAAAAGGCGGGCAAAGGTAGGAAATTAGTTTTGAGTTTTGAGTTTTGGGTTTTGAGTAATCGCAGGCGGTAAAACTCAAAACCCAAAACTCAAAACCCAAAACTCAAAACTCAAAACTCAAAACTGCTAATAGGCCCACTTCAAATACAGCGATCCCCAGGTAAACCCGCCGCCGAAAGCCGTGAGGATAATATTGTCGCCTTTTTTAAAACGTTTTTCGTACTCCCACATACACAGGGGAAGGGTGGCGGCCGTGGTATTGCCGTATTTGTCGATGTTGATCGTCACCTTTTCCATCGGGAAATGCAGGTGTTCGGCCACGGCGTTGATGATGCGCATATTGGCCTGGTGGGGTATCATCCAGTCGAGTTCATCGATGGTCAGTTTATTCCGGCGCAGCAATTCCGAGGTAGTACCGACCATACCTTCCACGGCAAATTTGAAGACCCGCTTACCCTCCTGGTACACAAAATGTTCGCGATTGGCCACGGTTTCCGCAGTAGACGGTTGCTTGGAGCCCCCGGCTTTCATGTGCAAAAACTCGCGTCCGGCGCCATCGCCGCGCAACACGAAATCCTGAATGCCGTTTCCATCACGCCGGGGCTCCAGCATGACCGCCGCCGCCCCGTCGCCAAAAATGATACAAGTGTTGCGATCTTCGTAATCGACAATGGACGACATCATATCGGAGCCGACCACGATTACTTTGCTGTACGTTTCATTGGCGATGTACTGCGCGCCTGTGGCCAGGGAAAACAGAAAGCCGGAACACGCGGCATTAATATCAAAACCGAAAGCGTTTTTTGCGCCGATTTTATCGCACACGGTGTTGGCGGTGTCGGGAAAAACCAGGTCGCCCGTTACCGTAGCCACAATTAACAAGTCGATTTCGCCGGGTTTGGTGCCCGTTTTTTCCAGCAGGCCTTTTACGGCTTCAGCACACATATCGCTGGTGGCCCAGCCCGGTTTTCGGAGTATCCGGCGTTCTTTGATGCCGGTGCGGGAGATGATCCACTCGTCGTTGGTGTCCACCATTTTTTCGAGGTCAAAATTGGTCAGTTTATCTTCGGGTACCCAACCATGTACCCCCGTAATCGCGGCTCGCGTTTTGTTCGCCATGTAGTAACTTGATTTTTTTTAGGGGGCAAAGGTAAATTAAGTTTGAAGTTTGGAGTTTGGAGTTTGAAGTTTGGAGTTTGAAGTTTGAAGTTTGGAGTTCGGAGGATAATGGATGGAGGTTTACAAAAATAAATAAAAACTGCCGTAAATCAAGGTAGCGGAAATGTCAAAACTTGCCGCATTTTTGCCCGGATGAAAAACTACTTTTCGCTCGTCAAATTCAGTCATACCCTTTTCGCTATGCCGTTTGCCCTGGTCGGTTTTTTTATTGCCAGCGCGGAACAAACGGGCGCCCTGAGTTGGCGCTTGTTGGGTTTGGTTGTTTTATGTATGGTTTTTGCCCGCAGCGCAGCCATGGCGTTTAATCGCTGGCTCGACCGCGACGTGGATGCCG
Source organism: Bacteroidota bacterium (assembly GCA_963169325.1). Taxonomy (GTDB): domain Bacteria; phylum Bacteroidota; class Bacteroidia; order Chitinophagales; family Saprospiraceae; genus M3007. The sequence goes on along the minus strand of CAUJEY010000071.1, from coordinate 8,869 downwards.
CCAACCCGCGCACAAAGATGCGGGAGTTGCCGGCGGGCATCATATCGCCGAGATCGGCCCTGACTTTTGTGATCGTCAACTGTTTGCTTTTTATCGTCACGACCTTCTTTATCAACCGTTTGTGTTTTTTTCTGTCGCCGGTGGCGCTGACCGTAATATTGGGATATAGTTATACCAAACGATTTACCTGGCTATGCCACCTGGTGCTCGGCCTGGGTCTCGCGCTGGCGCCCGTTGGCGCATATCTGGCAGTCATGGGCCGTTTCGACTGGGTACCGGTGCTGTACGGACTCGCCGTTATGCTCTGGACGGGCGGCTTCGATATCATCTACGCCCTTCAGGACGAGGAGTTCGACCAATCCCGGCGCTTGTATTCGATGCCGGCTTTTTTTGGCAAAATCCGGGCCCTGCGTATTTCCGAATGGATGCACCTGGGCACGGCAGCGCTAATGGTATTTGCCGGACAACAGGTGCACAGCCGGCTGCCGCAAGCCGGCGATCTGCTGTGGCTGGGCACCGGGATATTCCTGGCCCTGCTCTTTTACCAACACCGTTTGGTGAAACCCAATGACCTCAGTAAAGTCAATCTGGCTTTTTTTACCACCAACGGCGTCGCCAGCCTGATTTTTGGAACATTGGCGATTGTTGATTTGCTTACTTAGAATTGTGTTTAAGTGTTTTAGTGTTTGAGTCCTACGTGAGACCAAAATACTTAAACACTTGCGGTGCGACATTAAGTTTTAACGACCTTAAACGACAAAATGATTTGGTCTTTTACGATCCGGTTGTCTCGCTTCGCTCGACATGACAGTTCTATTTTGTTTAACTACTCATCAGATTTCTCGCTGCGCTCGAAATATTCAAAGCGTTCCCGGTAAATTTCGAGCGCAGCGAGAAATCTGGATGAAAATTGAAAACATATTACTGTCATGTCGAGCGAAGCGAGACATCTGGCAAATCTTTCTGTCGTCAACATTCGTTAAACCCTTATGTCGCACCGCAACACTAAAACACTCAAACACCAAAACACCAAAACACCAAAACACTTAAACACCAAAACACTTAACCACCATCCATGCATCACATCGCCATTTTCGCTTCCGGCACGGGGAGCAATGCCCGCAAGATCATCGAATATTTTCAGGATTCACCGGTGGTACAGGTGGCCCTGGTGGTGTCGAATAAAAAAGACGCCGGGGTGCTGGATATCGCCAAGGCACACGGTATTCCGGTGTACGTGATCGGCCGGCAAAGCTTTTATGAAACGGAGGATTTGCTGGCGGTTTTACAGCAACACAGGGTTGAATTCATCGCATTGGCCGGTTTTTTATGGTTGATACCGGCCTATCTGGTGCGCGCATATCCCCGGCGCATGGTCAATATCCACCCGGCGCTGTTGCCAAAATACGGCGGCAAGGGGATGTACGGCATGCACGTACACGAAGCCGTCCGGGCCGCTGATGAACCCGAAACCGGCATCACCATTCATTACGTCAACGAGCACTACGACGAAGGCGACATTGTTTTTCAGGCGCGTTGCCCGGTGGCGCCTCACGACACGCCGGCCGATATTGCCCGAAATGTGCTGACACTGGAACATTTATATTATCCCCAAATAATTGCTCAAATCCTGTAGTGCCAATCCGTATTCCGCAATCCGTATATCTTTGCCGCATGACTGGACGCCACATCCTGCGCCTGATTAGACCGGAACACTGGGTAAAAAACCTGTTCGTTTTTATCCCTGCCTTTTTTGCCGCCCGACTGACCGAGTGGCCGGTGCTGAAAGGCGCCTTATTAGGTTTTTTTTCCTTTTCACTCGTTGCCTCGGCGGTGTACGTATTGAATGACCTGGTAGATGCGGCGCAAGACCGCAATCACCCCGACAAACGCCTACGCCCAATTGCCAGCGGCGCAGTAAGCACCCGGCAAGCCATTGCCACCCTGGTCATTTTCCTCGGCGCCGGCACGCTTATAGCCGCTTTTTTGAGTCGCGATATGCTGATTTTCAGTTTATTGTATTTTATCATCAACGTATTCTACAGTTTTTCCCTGAAACATATCGCGCTGGTCGATATCAGCCTGATCGGGTTCGGATTTCTGTTGCGGGTGTTTGCCGGTGGCGCGGTGACGGGGGTAGACGTGTCGCAGTGGTTGATTGTTATGACTTTTTTGCTGGCCCTGATACTGGGCTTGGCCAAACGCCGGGGCGAATACGTGGTAGCCACCGGCGGGCACAACTTCCGTAAAGCGCTGGAAGGGTACAACCTGCCTTTTCTGGACGTAAGTATCACGGTTTGTTCCACCGTGGCGATCGTCGCTTACCTGATGTATTGTTTTTCACCGGAAGTGACCAGCCGTATCGGTAGCCACCAGATATTTTATACCGCCTTTTTTGTGATCCTCGGCATTCTGCGTTACCTGCAACTCACGCTGGTATTCGACCGGACCGAATCGCCCACGCGGGCCTTGCTACGCGACGGATTTTTACAAATCGTTCTGCTCGGATGGATCGGTGCATTTGCCTGGTTGTTGTACGGCAGGAAATTTTTGGGCTTTTGATTCATATATTTGCCACATGTTGCCCAATTTGCTAAAAAACAAGATGAGCCGTCTTTTCGGCTTTAGCCACCATGCGCCGGAGGAAATCGAATACCGGACGCTGGCACTGACGATCATTGGCCTGATCGCTTTTTTAGACCTGACATACAACCTCGTCTATTTTCTGCTCGGCCAGCCCTTCGTTTGGTGGACCACGGCCCTGTATCTGCTGGCCGCCGCCGTCAACCTGTACCGGCTGCAGCAAGGTGGGCGCTTCCGCACGTTTAGAAATATTCAAATTGTGCTGACCATCGCGCTGCCGCTCCTGGCTCAAATTACGCATGGCGGCTTCACCGGCAGCAGCGGCGTGGTACTGGCGGCTTTTCTGGCCCCCATGGGCGCCTTGATGTTTGCCGGTATTCGCACGGCCCGACTGGCTTTTTTCGGTTTTTTACTGGCGATAATGATCGCCGGGGTTTGGGAATACTACGCCCGACCGGACCCAAACAACCTGCCGCAGGAGGTACATCTCCTGTTTTTCCTGTTCAATTTTGCCTTCACGGCCTCGGTCGCCTATTTCCTGATGGAAGGTTTTTTGCGGAATAAATCGGCATTGCTCGACCTGGTGCGGGAGGAACACAAAAAAGCGGACAACCTGCTGCTGGATATTTTTCCGGCCGAAACAGCCCAGGAACTCAAAAAAAACGGCTGCGTCAAAGCCAAAAACTACGAACAAGCCACTGTTATTTTTACCGACTTCAAGGGCTTTTCCAGTTTTGCACGCATGCTGAGCGCCGAAGAACTGGTCGAACAGGTGGATTTTTATTTCAGCGCCTTCGACGAAATCACCCGCCGGTACGAACTGGAAAAAATCAAAACCATTGGCGACGCGTATATGTGCGTCGGCGGCTTGCCCGTACCGCAGCCCGACCACGCCGCCAAGGTTGTGCGCGCGGCGCTGGATATCCGGGCATTCGTGACGCAACAACGCGATCAAAAACTGAAACAATTCGGCTATCCATTTGACATCCGCATCGGTATCCACACCGGACCGGTGGTGGCCGGCGTGGTCGGCAGCAGCAAAATGGTGTATGATATTTGGGGGGAAACGGTCAATATCGCCGCCCGGATGGAACAACTCTGCGAGCCGGACCGGATCAATATCTCAGAGGCTACTTATGCCCTGGTAAAAGACCGGTTCGACTGCAATTACCGGGGGCGGTTTCCGGCAAAACATATCGGCGAGGTGGATATGTTTTATGTGGAACATAAAAATTGAACCGCTACTCCGACCTACCGAAAACTTTGAGTTTCGTTTTTCCCCGGCTTTTCATAAAATGAATTCAGGTACTCTACCAGTTTAGCGGCATCAGCCGGTGTAACAAATGCGGATTGGCAAATCTGGTTGAACGCCGGCCGAGAGGCCTGCATGGTCCGGTAAGCCGCCTCCAGCGCCGAAGCATTCAGTTTGTCGGCCATGAGGTAGCGGTCCCGCACATTTTTCAAACCGGTTTCGGCCAGCGGGGTGGCGTAAGGCGCGTTCACAAATCCGGCAAAGTCGAAATCGAAAGGAATCATCAACAATTCGCCGGCTTTTGTACGCACAAAACGAACGTTGCGCTGCTCGGCGATATTCCAGTCCGTATTCCCGATCATATATTGGAATAAGGCCGTCAGGGCAGCCTGCCGGGTTTGTAAACTGTCGGTGGTCATACCGTAAAAATCCACCAGTTCCCCATCGAGGCGCGCCACCGTTTCTTCCTCGTCTTCCAGCAAAATCGCCTTCACCGTATATTTCGGCTGATTCCCCAGACCTGTGTTCAACAGGGTCAAATCGATCAGTCGGGCCCGCACGCTGTTGTTTGTCAATTGTTCGAACATTCGGTAGGCGAGGTATTCGCGCACCACGAGTTCGTTACCGCGCTCGTCCAGGGTGCAGGGCAGCACCAACTTGAGTTCGTTGAGCGTGTCCAGGCCTTCGGCAGCCAGTACTTTCTTTTTGATTTTCAGTTTCAGCGGCGGAATTTCCGCAATCCGCCGGCGAAATTTTCCGCGGGACTTCACCTGCAACTCATACGTTTTACCCTCCCGGGTCGTTAGTTTGGCGGGTTGATAATCGGCGTTGTATTTATTGGCAATCAACGCCGAAATGTCGGTGGAAAGCGTCATTGGAACACCCGCTTCCGGGGTCAGGCGTTCAAAAAAAGATGCGGGCCGGGATTGGGCGGAAAGTGTGGTGGCGGCAAAGAAAAAAAGCGCAGCGGCGAGTAAAGCGGGCAATGTTGTTTTTGAATTCATAGCAGCAAAAAACATTTGGTTAAGGCTTGCGGGGATCAGACACCGGAAAGACCACAAAGGTCGCAGTCGGCAGGTAGAATGTCATCGAATTGTCGCCGGGGTTGCACAGGCGACGGCCAACAACCGTTTTTAATCGACGAAAGACTTATGTCGTCCGAATAATCTTCGGCAACAAGCCGTTTTTTTTACTAAATCTTTTATTTCGCCGTATGACCCGATTTCGTTTGTCCACGTTACTTTCCGGATTGCTGCTGCTGGGTTTGGCGTTTATGGGTATCCTGTACTGCGGCCAGGATGCTGGGCAGGATCACGCATTTGCCGCTATAGACAAGGCATTGTTGGAAGGTCAAAAACAGATCAACATCTTCAATGCCAAATGGGAAAGTAATATCCGGATGGAAGCGGAGGCATACCGAAATCCGAAGAATGAAAAGTATGCTGCCTATGCTACGCAGTTGCTGCAACGCGCAGCAGCATATTGCCTTTTTATCGACAGCATCAAACTCCTGCTACCGGAAGCGAATCAACATTCATCCGTAAATGGCAAGCAGTCTCAAGGTGACTGGCGCCTGTATGATGCGCCGGGAAAAATCCTGGTGTCCGGCGAACCGGAGCGGGTTTCCTTAGCCAATCAGATTGCCCGGGAAACCAGAATTTTATGCAATTTTATCGACAGTCTGGCCGACGGAGATCCGTTAGTCCGGGCGGCTATCCCGCTACAATTTGATTATTTCGGAAACGGGCGTTTCCAAATCGACCGGCATCAAAGTAGTTTTTTGCAATTACCACTCACCGGGATTTTGGCGGTATTGAGCGACCTGCAAAACCGGGCGGCGGTCTCGGCAAGTGTTTGGTTGAACTATTGTTGGGACATGGTACACGTTTTTTCTACTGGCGGCGGTTGGGTTCAACTAATGGCATCCGCAAAAGCGAGTTACATTTTACCCGGGGACCGGTATGAAGCCGATATATTTCTCAACTCATTCGGGGAAGAAATATTATCTGAGGAAATCAGCATCGATGGAAAGCCAATGCCTATAAAAGAAGGGATGGTGCATTATGAAGTCACTACCCAAAGCCCAGGTAGAAAAACATTTCAAGTAGAATCAGTGGTACGCAAATTTCGCCGCACCCAATCGGGCCTGGTTACCGACACTATTCGCTCCGTAAAAGACTTCTCCTATTTTGTCAGCAATGACCCGGGTAAAATCCTCCAGCCGGCATCCACACAGTATTTATATGCAGGGGTAGAGAATCCGGTTACGCTAACTGCCCGATACGGCTTGACTCCGCATGTTGTTCACATGGATGCCGGCGGAGCGGAAGTCTGGAAGTCAGGGCCGGGCCAATACCGGATCAAACCGGGCCAGCCGGGTAAAGTAAAACTTAAAATTCGGTTTGGAGGGGAGACCGTACCCTCCGTTTACGAGTACACAGCCCTCCCCCTGCCCGATCCCCTACCCTGCCTCGGCGACAGCCTGCGGGGTGGGCGGGTAACGCCGGAAATGCTCAACAGGCAAACATCGTTGCAGGTCAATTATCCGGAAGACTTTGATTTTCAGGTCGATTGCGCTGTGATTTCTTTTCAACTCACCCGTATCCGGCCGCGGGATGACAGCGAGGAAGCCGCCAACGAAGGCGGCATTTTCAACCCCGAAGTGCGCCGTCTGCTGGAAACGGCCCGGCCGGATGACCGGCTGTTATTTCACGATATTGCCGTCCGGGTACCGGGGGATAAGGAGGTGCGAGTGGTTGGGGCGATGGTGTTTCGGGTGGAGTGAAATATGGTTTACCTTTGCGGAATATCACGACCACACCATGTCCAACAAAGAAATTGCCTACGCTTTCGACGAACTCGCCAACCTCATGGATCTCCATGAAGAAGAAGATTTCCGCACCCGTTCGTACCGAAACGCCTACCTGAACCTGCGCAAACTGGACCGGCCGCTGGCCGAAATGAGCGACGCCGAAATCAAGGACATCAAAGGTGTCGGCCCCGCCATCGCCGGAAAAATCCGCGAACTGCTCAGTGGCGGCAAGATGGCCGCCCTGGAAAAATACCGCGCCCAAACCCCGCCCGGCGTAGTAGAAATGCTGGATGTAAACGGCTTCGGCCCCAAGAAAGTGCGCGTGGTTTGGCAGGAAATGGGCATCGAAACCATCGGAGAACTTTGGTACGCCTGCAACGAGAACCGGCTGGTGGAATACAAAGGTTTTGGGCTAAAAACCCAGGCAGACCTCAAACAAAAACTGGAATATTACCTGCGCAGCAAGGATAAACTGCACCTCGATGCCGCCGATGAAGTGGCCGATTTCGTTGGCGCGCGGCTAACCGGCGCCCTGCGCGGCGCATTTGTCAGTCCGGTGGGCGAACTGCGCCGGCGTTGCCCGGTAGTGGAGCGGCTGGAGCTGCTCGTGGGGTACAACGGCGAACTCGATCCCGTTTTCGACGGCCAGGCGCTCACCCTCGAAAAAGAAGAAAACAGCGCGTATTACGCCCGTTTGGAAAACAACACGCCGGTGATCATTCACCGCTGTTTAGCCGAAGAATTCGGCTCAAAAATGTTCAAACTAACCGGCAGCGCGGCTTTTATCGACACTTTTGTAAAAGCGGCGCCCGAACTGAATTTCAAAGGCATGCGCATCGAACAGGAGGTGTTTGAAAAAGCAGGCATGTCCTGGATTGCGCCCGAGTTGCGGGAGCCGGAATACCCGGATATTGTTGAACACGCGCGACAAGGAAAACTCCCTGCATTGATCACGGAACAGGATATCCGCGGCATACTGCACGTACATACGACCTGGAGCGACGGCTTGCACACCCTGCGCGAGATGTGCGAATATGTGCGCAATCTGGGTTACAATTACATCGGCATCACCGATCACAGCCAGTCTGCTTTTTATGCCAACGGCCTCAAACCCGACCGTGTACTGGCGCAAATGGCAGAAATAGACGCCCTGAACGCCGAAATGGCGCCTTTCCGGATTTATAAAGGGATTGAAAGCGACATCCTCAACGACGGCTCGCTGGACTATTCGGACGACCTGCTGGCACAATTCGACTTCGTCATCGCCTCGGTGCACAGCAACCTGAAAATGAGCCGGGAAAAAGCCACCGAACGTATCGTACGAGCCGTTGAAAACCCTTACACCACTATTTTGGGCCACCCGACAGGGCGCCTGTTGCTTAGCCGGGAGGGCTATCCGCTCGACTGGGATGCCGTATTCGACGCCTGCGCCCGGCACGGCGTAAGCATTGAACTAAACGCCAACCCATACCGCCTGGATATCGACTGGACGCTCATTCCGGAAGCTTTAAAACGTGGGATTAAGATCAGCATTAACCCCGATGCGCACAGCAAAGACGGGGTGCATGACATAAGATATGGCGTAATGGTGGCGAGAAAGGGGGGATTAGAAGCGGAAACGTGTTTTAACGCGGCAGAATTGCCGATATTTAAAAGGTAAAAGCAAAACTGCCCGTCGACGTCGGACGAGCAGTTTCGGAAGAGGAAAACGAATTAAAAGCGTGTTTAGCGAAGTCCAAATTTAAGACGGTTAAATTTATCCTCATACCCCCATGTGGGGGTGATTGAAATTGTCATTGGGCGTCATTGGGCGACCACGAGGGTCGCCCTTACACGATCCTATTGACAATTCGCGTAGGGGCGACCCTCGTGGTCGCCCAATGACGATTAATGTCGCCCAATGACGATTAATAACGCCCAATGACGATTAATGTCGCCCAATGACGATTAATGACGATTCTAATGACGATTAATGCCGATCCCTCCCTCGTATAAACCCTTTTTTCAAACAGTATTCGGCAAAATCGCGGGCATTCCGAAAATCGAACACAAACAGGTTTTTAGCTTTTTTGAGCAGGTTCGCGTTGTACTCGTGCAAGGTGTGGCGCGACCAGGATTTTATTTGCAATATTTCTTCTACAGATTTGCCGGAGCCGTATAGAGACAACAAATCGAGCTCGGCATTGGTGAATTCATCGATAAGTGAAAGAGACATCTGGCTG
>CAUJEY010000070.1 GCA_963169325.1 Bacteroidota bacterium | reverse complement strand
CCGAATTTTCAAAACGAGTTCTTCGAAAACCGCATCCTGCGCGCCGAACTGCACGACATTGAAGATAACACCGGGAACAAGAGCACTTACCTGGAATGGGAATTCTACGTGGATCGCAACGAACTCGCCTGGCTCACCGACAGCCTCGGCATGACGAAAAACGAAGATGAAACCAAAACCGCCACCGCCAGTATCCACAACCGCGGCGGCTATCCCGTGCCATTCACGATCCTCAATGCCCCCGACTGGGTGCAAATTGTGCCCAACCAGGGTACACTGGCGCCCAACGAAACCCGGCCCATTAGTTTTACCGTAGACTCTTCCTTAGCATTCGGCCAATGGTCGGACTCGATCGTGCTGCACACCGAAACGGGCCAAAATCCCTTCTTCATGGGCGGCGATGAAGGCCTGCCCTTCGGCGTACGCGTGGTGTGCCGCCCGCCCGACTGGCAATTGGACGCCGGTATTTACCCCGTGACGATGAACATGGTGCTGAGGCCCGACATCGAGGGCGCTTTTTCGCTCGACGAGGAAGACATCGTGGCTGCCTACATCGGCGGCGAATTGCGCGGCCGTGCCAATGTCCGGTACGTTCCGCAAGTGGATCAGTACTTGGCCTACCTGACTATTTACGGCGAATCGAGCGAAGCGGGCGAACCGGTGTTGCTCCAGGTATGGGACGCCTCCGCTTGCCTGCGCTACGGCGAAGTGGTCGAAAATTTCACTTTCCAGCCCGATAACGTGATTGGGACACCCGTGGCGCCGCAGGTGGTGCATACCTCCGGCTTCGTGCTGCGCGAAGTGCCGTTCAACAACGGCTGGAACTGGGTGTCGTTCAACCTGGCATTTCCCGATCCGGCCATCAACCCGGCGCTGGCATCGCTGAGCTATCCGGCAAACGACCTGTTAAAAGGCCAGAGCGCGTTCTCCACATACAGCAGCGGCTGGTTTGGCACCCTGACCACCCTGGGCAATACGACGATGTACCAGTTTCGCGCCGACCAGCCCGATACCCTGAAGATGCTGGGCGACCTGATCGACCCCGCTTCGGTGAACATCCCGCTCGTCAGCGGCTGGAACTGGCTCGGGTATTTGCCCAATTTCGCCTTGCCGGTGAATGATGCCCTGGCTTCGCTCAGCCCGCAAAACGGCGATTTGATCAAAAGTCAGACGGAATTTGCCCAGTATATCAACGGCTTCGGCTGGCTCGGCAACCTGAAATTTATGCAACCGCCAAAAGGTTACCAGCTTCGCCTGACAAACGCCGGTGTGCTGACCTATCCCGCGAGTGCTTTCCGGCCGGACGGTCCGGTGGAAGATCGCGGTGATCCGGTGGCGCCAACGGCATTCTGGCAGGTGAACCCCGCCGGCTTTGAGCACAACATGACTATGATCGGGATGCTCGCGCAAAACGGACAAAACGTTACGTCTGCCAACACGGAACTCGGCGCCTTTGTCGGCGGCGAATTGCGCGGCGCCACGCAGGCCGTTTGGGTGGAACCCATTGGAGCATACCTGTACTTCCTGACCACTTTCGCCAACACGACCGGCGAGTTGCTGCACTTCAAACGTTACAACCCGTCTGACGGCAGCATCCGCGACCTCGCCGAGGCCATGTATTTCACCGCCGATTTGCACCAGGGGGCTATTGAAAACCCGCTGCCGTTTACGCTGCAAACCACCGGCGCAACGGAAGTTTCAACCGGCCAGCAGTTTGACGTACAACCCAATCCGTTCAGCGATGCGACGATGCTGTTGTTTGAGTCCGACACCGAACAGGAACTGAACGTGCTCATCAGCGACGTTTCGGGGCGCGTGCTGGAACAATTCCGCTGGAAACTGCATGCCGGCAAAAATGCCTGGTCGTGGCGGCCCAAAGATGCGCTCCCGGCAGGCGTGTATTTTGCGCGGCTCGAAACGGCGGACGGAACGGTGACAAGGAAGGTGGTGCGGGAATAGGGGAGATACCCCGCCAACCCAAACTATGTACCCTTTTTCTTCCCTGCGCGCTTGTCATCCCGGAGGGAACCGTCCGCTCTACGTCGGGCAAATTTGCTTGTTTTTCCCAGCGTAGAGCGGACGGTTCCCTGCGGGATGACAAGCGCGTGGGGGGAGAAAAAGGGAGCGTAGATTGGGCACACTGGTTGTGCGAAGCAAAGGCTCGGCGGTTACCAGGTCTATCAAATAGTAAAGGGTACTGACCCTTGCTGAAACTGTTGTTTAACCGCGAGGCGGTTGAATGTGAATAGCCCCGGATGAAATCCGGGGTATTTCGGCCTCGTGAGCAACAACCGCGAAGCGGTTGAATAAGGTGTTTTGTATTTGATAATCATGATTTGCATTTAACATTCAACCGCTTCGCGGTTGGACTCGTCACGGCCATTTTTCCACGGGTTGCACCCGTGGCTATTCACATTCAACCGCTTCGCGGTTATTCAACCCCACCCCTATATTTAACCATTACTCAATCAACAAACATGATTCACCGTCTCCTCCATAAATGGCTGTTTCTGCCTGCGCTCCTCTGGGTGTGTGCGCAAACCGCCCACGCGCAACCTGCGTGGACGGTCAACCCCGCCGGTTACCAGTTTAGTATGAACGTGATCGCGCAGTTGCGGGTCGGCGGGCAGGCCAACCATACGACAGGCAACGCTATCGCCGCTTTTCATCAGGGCGACGTGCGCGGTGTGGCGACGCCGTTGATGGTCAACGACCAGGCGTATTATTACCTGACGTTGTTCAGCAACGGCTACAACGGCGACTCGCTGGTGTTCAAAGCTTATTTGTTGGTACAAAACCAGTTGTACGAATGTTCGGACACGGTTGTTTTTTACCATCAACAAGTATTGGGCAGCCTCCCGGGCCCTTTCCCGTTGAATTTCGCACCGAGTGAAAAACCGTTTATTTATTCGCCGGCAGCGGTCAGTTTTGTGGAAAATGCCTGTCCGGACACGCTGCTCGACGTGCAGGCCGGCGACAACCAAAATTCGGAAGGCAATGGTTTAACCTATAGTCTCACGGGCGGGGCGGATATGTCCAAATTCAGTATCGACCCGCAGACGGGCATTTTGTCGTGGTTTAATTTTTCACCCGATTTTGAAAATCCCGTCGACGCGAACACCGACAATAGGTATGAAGTACAGGTTACCGTGACCGATCAATCCGCTTACACGGACGTGCAGGCGATTAGCGTAACGGTGTCCGACAACCTGCCGCCCGTGGCGAATTGTCCGCCGAATAAAACAGCTAATACCGGGGACGACGGTGCGGGCGACTGCTCCACTACCGTCGCAGCAACAGGGCTTTTAGCCCCGGCAAACGCCTGCGCCGGCACGTACGGCTATGTCCTCAGCGGCGCTACCACCGGCAGCGGGATGGGCAATGTGCCGGCCGCTCAGCTTTTTAATGCCGGTGCGACCACCGTGACCTACACCGTGACCGACGGCGAGCCCGGCGGCTCGAGTGCCCAGTGTTCGTTCACCGTGACGGTGACGGACGACAACGCCCCCTCCGTCGATTGCCCCGGCAACCAAACCGTGGCGCCAACGACCACTTCCCCTTGCGCTGCTGCGGTTAGCGGCATCGATGCCGGCTTTAGCGACAACTGTGGCAACGCAAGCCTGTCGTACACCCTCACTGGTGCTACTACCGGCGCCGGC
>CAUJEY010000069.1 GCA_963169325.1 Bacteroidota bacterium | reverse complement strand
ATATCGGGGATAATTCGAAAGCCCGGCGCGAACTGGGTTATGCCCCGCGCACCCTGGCCGAAGGTTGGCCGGAAACCATTTTGCACGAAATGAAATTGCTGGGGATTACTGCGAAATAAACGCCCTCGGCGACGATCCGGTGATTTTTTTAAACGCCCGGTTGAATGTTGATTTTGAATTAAATCCGCACTCCATCCCGATACCCAGCAGGGACAAGTGGCGGACTTCCGGGTCGTGCAGCAGTTTCTTCACCGCTTCCACGCGATATTCGTTCACGAAGTCGTTGAAGTTTTTGCCGAAGGCGCCGTTGATCACCGCCGATACCACCGATACATTGGAATGCAGGCGTTGGGCCAGGTCGGCAAGCGTGAGTTCGGGTTCCAGGTAAGGTTGTTCGGTGGTCATCAGGGTTTCCACCTTTTGTTTCCACTGTTGCAGTTCGGCTTCACTGAGTTTTTCTGTTTTGGCTGCCGGTGTCGTTTCCGGTTGTACGGCGGGTTCAAAATTCAATTTTCGGGGCTGTAGTTGGGCGTAACCTGCAATGCCCAGGTAGTAGATGAGGCCGGCGTTGAACAACTCGTCCCACCAGTCGTGCCAGAAATCGAGATTAAGCCACAGATCAAGCAAGGTCATGCTCCAACTAATGAGATTGGAGGCTAAAAATGCCAGTAAAAAATTGCGGAACCAATGGAAACTCACCGCCTCGGTATCCGAAAACTGAGAAGGCGCCCAGGACTGGTACTCGCGGTAGAGCCGGTATGCCCGGTAAAAATAAACGACCTGCAGGGTAAAAACACCCAGTATTTCCCAATAATAAATGCCCAGCGGGATATGCACCTGCTCTTTCCAATCCTCCACAAAAGCGGCGCCTTGCGCAAAGACGGCTATGTGATAAACGGCATAGACCAGAAATGGAACGGCATGCCGAAACTCGGCCCGCGTCAAACGGAAACCGGCATTGAACTGGCTTTTCAAATACAAATAGGCTAATGTCGGTAGCAACAACCCGAAATGGCGCGGAAAAAACTCGAGCTCGTTCCACAGAATTTCGACGCCGCCAAAGCCCAGCATGTATTCCCAAATTTCGAAGGTGAGGGCCGCCAGCAAACAACCGAATACGCCGTCGGACAGCCGCTCCTGCCGCCAGGCCCGCACCCAAAAAAGTACTGCATACACCCAGCCCTGGACAAAACCGAACAGCAAAGGCGTGGAATAAAGGTTGAAATCAAAAGTCATCGTCCGGATTTTACAAACGTACCGTGTCGCCGGCCTTTTCGGATTCTACGGTGAACAGATACGTTTCTTTTACGTCGCCTTTCCAATAGGCGCCCGCGCAAAGGTAAACTTTCGTGCCCACCGGATAACTGACCCGGAACGCGCTGAACCGATTGAGTTTTTGACAAAAACCCACATTCGTTTTTTGGCTTTCATATGGCAACTGCACCCGTACGTACACCTGCCGGCTCCACCACGATTTTCCAGCTACCCGGAACGTGATCATATCCAGGTCATGGGTTCGTGCCAGGGCTTCAATTCCGGGCTGTTCAGCCGCTTTTTTCAAACGGGCCGCCGCTTCGTTTTGCTCATCGGACGTCGCCTGCAGCCGCTGTTCGCGTGTAATGTCGAATGTGCTGGTCAGGTCAAACCTGCGTCCATTGTCCCGACTGGTGACGACAAATTTCAACTCCCAACGACCCTTTTTCTTTTCATAAACGCGCGTGCCTTCGGGCATGTTGACCGGATGCGTACCCAGGGCTATCAGGTCGTACCCGTAGCCGCTGGGGGCGTAGCGGGTATTGTCAAAATACCGGATATCAATTTCCCGGTTTTTCAGCGATGGATTGGCAATGGTGAAAGACACGCGCGCCGGTGCTGCCTGGGGTTGACCAAAACTGCTAAACGCCAGTAGAAACAGGGCACTGGCCAACGCCGGTTTTCGGGTAGCCCTATCCGGCATTTTATGATTTAACAGCCAATGGTCGATGGAAAAGCGCCCGCCGCCCATCGCTGCGATCAGCACAAACGACCAGAAAATGAGCTGTTGGTAATACATGGTGAACGGGACCGGCTCGTCGTACCAAATAAAAGAAACCACGAAAAATTGAAAGGCCATTTGTATTGCCGAAATACGCGTCAGCAAGCCGACCGCAATCAGCAGGCCACCGATAAACTCGCCATACACGGCAAGATACGCCCATAAAGACGGCGAAATGAAGGTGAATCCGATTTCGGAGACCTGTTTAACGAACCAGTCCGGTACGCCGAAAGCCAGGTTGTCCCAATCCAGGCCGCCGGCTTCGTTGATTTTGTGAAACACCTTGGATAAGCCGGCGCCGATAGCCAGCGAAATGCCGCAATAGAAACGAAAAAGGGTATAGATCAGGTTGAAAGAAAGGGCGTTAACAGGTGCTGACCCAAAGAACAAAGATTGAAAAGCCATTTTCATGTTTAAAAAATTTACGTGAAATAATGGCGCAAAAATCCGGGCACTTTAGCGCCCCGATGCTTCAAATCAGAATTTGGGACGACTCAAATCAGAATTTGGGACTTCTGACCCGGACGTTTTACCTCTTCAAAAAAATACCAATCCCCTCCTTTCCTTTACACCTCAACCGCAGCCTGTAAAACCCCTGCGGGAAATCTTTTACATCCAATTGAATGGGCGCTTCAGTAACCTCCCACTCCCAACGCGCCAGAATCCGCCCCGTCATATCACACACTTCCCCGTCGGTTATTTCGGAAAAAACCTCCGCTCCGGCTTGAATAAAAAGCCACCCGGATGCCGGATTGGGGTAAATGGTAAAGGGAAGCGCCGGCGCCCCCGGTGTGTCACTGTTGCTGAGTATCCGGCCGATTTGCGCCATCGTGCTGTCGTGCCGGATTTCCAGAAATGGTTTGATCCCGTAAGGCGAGTGGCTGTCGACGGTTTGGGTGAAACCCTGGTGAAAATCAGTCATGGTGTAACCATAATCGAGTGTTCGGTAAGTGTCTTCTGCCGCAGCCGGGATGATGAGTTGATGCAGCAAATTGATGCGGGAAAAAATGGAATCCGGATGCACAATGAAGCGGGTGATCGTATCTAAATACCGGATGTATTGATCCTGAAACGCCGGCACGGCCAGCAACTTGGCGGCCAGTGGGCGCGGCTCCGAGGAATGCTGCCAGGCGAGACAATGGCGTTTGGTCCAATCCACGCCGAGCCAGTCGATGCCGAAGGTGTTATCTGTGTCGAAGGTGAAAAATTCGAAGCGGCCGGTGGCGGGGTTATCGTAGAGGTAGTAGTTGTTTTTGTTGTAAAAATAATCATCCCAGTTGCCGGTGGCTACGTCGATGGCAAAGGCCTTTAAAACGCTGCTGACGTTCAGTATTTGCTCGATGTTGCCGGCGAAAGCGGCGTCTACGGGCTGGTTAAGTGCGGTAATGAGTTCCACCAGGCGGGTATAGTCATCTTCGGTTTCGTTGGTGGTCAGGTCGTATGCCCGCGTTTCGGGGTTGTTGAGAATGGCCTTGTAGGGTTGCTGACCCGGGCCTTTGTACACCAGGTCGGCCGGCCAGGTGCATTTGTACAGGTTGCCGTCGTTGTCGCCATACACGTCGTCGAGCCACTCCTTGTCTATTTCTTCGGCGTTGCTGTACAGTCCTCTGTAAATGCCGTTGAGGTACAATTTGACAAAAGCCACCCGGCGGACCGGCATACCGGCCTTTGCCCATACGTCGTAAAACAGTTTTTCCCGGATCATGGTCGGGTCGTTGTGGCTGCCCCGGAGGTTGAGTTTCCGCACGCCCTGGTATTTTCGCCCGGACTCGAATTCGTTAAAACTGATTTTAAAGGATTTTTTCTGTGCCAACAGCGAGGTGTTGCCGCGCAAGCGCAAACCGATGTTGTTTACCGTATCGCGCACCAAGCCGTCGTCGAAAACAAATTGAGCAGGCAAATAATAGTCGTTGACCAGCTCGCCGATCATTTTATCCAGCGAATCCGCCGGCAGCTGGATATAAATGGCGGACACGCGCGTATCATCGAACAGGGAAGTGGACTGACTAAAAAGGGGCGCTGCAAGACAATGGAGCAGGAAAATATAAAGGGCGCGTTTTTTCATGGAGCAATGTTAGGAGAAAAGAAAGATTTTTGCAGTCTGGAAACAGCGCCTGTCCAATAGTGGCAGGAAATAATTACCACCTATGTTATCAAAAATAAGTGCCTGGATACTCAAGATATGGGGCTGGAAAATCACCGGCCGATATCCCTACGATGTGCCCAAACTCGTGCTGGCCGTAGGGCCGCATACGTCCAATTGGGATTTTCCGGTGGGCGTACTGGTCAACAGCGCGGGTAAAATGCGAGCCAATTATGTGGGCAAACACACCATTTTTCGCTGGCCCTTCGGCATATTTTTTCGCTGGCTGGGCGGTATTCCGGTCGATCGCACCAAAAAAGGCGGCAATTTTGTGTCCTCTATCGTAGAGGCCTTTCCGCGCAACGAACGGATGCATTTGGTCATCTCGCCGGAAGGCACGCGCAAAAAAGTGCCCAAACTCAAAACCGGGTTTTACCATATCGCCCGGATGGCCGGCGTGCCCATCGCCCTGTGTACCTTCAACTGGGACAAAAAGGAGGTTTTTTTCGACCCGCAAATGTTCCACCCCACCGGCGATGAGGAAAAAGACATGGAATTTATCTGGAATTATTTCAAAGATATCCCGGGGAAAAACCCGGAACAGGGGGTTGGGTAGGCGGTTGAAAACGTATTACAGCGCCTTCACAAGCACATAAAAATTCTCGTCCACCGCCAATTCCGCCTTTTTCTTCAACTTACATGGGCTGCTTTTCCATTCCGTGGTCGGATAAATAAACTCATATTTACCCCGGCTGAGCGCCACTTTTACCGGCATGTCGAAACCCTCGACGCAGTTGGCCCAGCGGTAGGTGATTTTGCCTTTTTCACGCCGGTATTCCAGCACAGGTATCGACGTATTGCGCAGGTATTGGTCGAATACCTTTTGCAGGTTTTTTCCGGAATGTTTGATCAGGTAAGTTTCCACATCGGAGCCGTCTACCGTCTGGTGGTAAAAATCGCGGTTCAGGCCGCGCAGGATGGAGCGCCATTTTTCATCGTCGTCCACGATCTGGCGGATGGTGTGCAACATGTTGCCGCCTTTGTAGTACATATCGACGGACCCTTCTGTGTTCACATTGTACACCCCGATGATAGGCTGCCTGTTTTCAATTAATTTCCGGCATCCGCGGATATAAGCGCCGCCGGCTTCTTTTCCGAACATGAATTCCGTGTAGAGCCCTTCGCTGTAATTGGTAAAACTTTCGTGTATCCACATATCGGCAATGTCGCGATAGGTGATGTTGTTGGCAAACCACTCGTGGCCCGACTCGTGGATGATGATAAAGTCCCATTTTTTACCCCAGCCGGTGCCCGACAAATCGGCGCCGAGATAACCGTTCCGGTAGCCGTTGCCGTAAGTGACCGAACTTTGGTGTTCCATGCCGAGGTAGGGCACTTCCACCAATTTGTACCCGTCTTCGTAAAAAGGATACGGCCCGAACCAGTGCTCAAAAGCCCGGAGCATCGGTTTTACCTGCTGAAACTGCGCTTTGGCTTTTTCCAGGTTTTCGGGCAGCACGTAGTAGTCCAGGGTCAGCACCCCTTTTTCGCCCCGCAGGGTGTCGGCAAATGCGGCATAATTCGCGATGTTGACGTTTATACCGTAATTGTTGATCGGATTGGCGACAAACCACTCGAAGGTGCGCGTACTGTCGGCATTTTCAATAATCCGCCGGAGCCGTCCGTTGGACACATCCATCAGTCCGTTGGGTACGGTGATCGCGATGGCCTGCGAGTCCGGTTCATCATAAGCATGGTCTTTGCAGGGCCACCACACGCTGGCGCCGAGCCCCTGGCAGGAGGTGGCTACGAAGGGTTGCCCCGAGTCATCCTTCGACCAGCTGAAACCGCCGTCCCATGGCGCGCGCCTGGCTGTGCGGGGTTTGCCCGAGTACCACACGGTGAGCGCTTCGCGGGCGCCGGGTTTTTGAATTTTTTTTAACTCAATGAAATAAGCGTTCGTTCCGGCCCGCTGCACGGTCAGGACTTTTCCGTCCTGTTCCACCCGTTCGATCTGAAGCGGCGGTTGCAGGTCGATTTGTAATACCTGGCCGAGTTTCAGTACGGTATAATGTATTTCGTTGTGTCCGGAAATGCTCCTGGCAGCGGGGTCTACGCGGACGTTCAGGTTGTAAAACCGCAGGTCCCACCAGGCGCGTTCGGGGGTGATACTGCCGCGCAGCGTATCGTCGTGGGTGAAATTGGAAGCCGGCGATTGGGCGGCTGTGAATACCGGTAAAAGAAGGGGAATTCCAAGGATGAAAAACACTCGAATTGTCGAAGCAATGTCCTGTTTAGTAATAGGGTTTAACATACCAGTTATTTAAAATATCAAAAGACAGTTAGTGTTTTTCCGAAACGAACAGCATAGTATCCACCACCGGATCTCCATCCAGCGAGATCGTCACCGGCAGGTTGCCGAATACCTCATGGGGGTAGTGCAGGCTATCGTACCCGAAAGCGATCAGGTAGTGATTGCCTTCCGGCACACCTTCGATACAGCCGCGGGCGTCCTTGCCAGTTTTAAATACCTTGTCGAAATATTCCGGTTTTTGGAGGTAGCCCGGAAAAGAGTCCGCGTTGAATTTGACGTACACCGTAGCATCCGGGATCGGAAAATAATGGTGCGAGGTTTGCACGCAAATTTTAGTGTTCAGCGGGATAGTTTCGGGATATTTGTAACAAGCCTGGAAGAGCAGCAGAAAAAATGCTGCGAATGCCGGAATAAGGAGATATTTCTTCATAAAAAGTTGTGTTGAGTGCTGACGGTTGTTGGAACGCAATCGGGGCACCGAATATAAAACTTTATATCCGCGCAAAAAAGTATTTCCATCATTGAAACAGCAATTTTCCGACACAAGTTTATTCCAATTACCTTTGCGCGCCTTGTTTATTATCCCAACCGCCAACTTCAAACCCTCAACTCCAAACTTCAAACTTCAAACTCCAAACTTCAAACTTTAAACTCCAAACTTCGAACCCCAAACTTCGAACTTCAAACTTTAAAGAAATTGGGAATTAAAGTATTTGCCCCCGCTTCCATTGGTAACATCGGTGTGGGATTCGACATCATGGGGCTGGCCCTCGAGCGGCCCGGCGACGAGGTCGTCGCCCGCAAAAGCGACACGCCCGGCCTGCGTATCACCAAAATATCAGGCCATAGCGGCAAATTGCCCTACGAGGTGGAAAAAAACACCGCCGGGGTGGCCGCCCTGCGTTTCCTGGAACATATCGGCGAAGCGGGTCGCGGCATTGAACTGGATATTTATAAAAAAATGCCACTCGGCAGCGGACTCGGCAGCAGTGCCGCCAGCGCAGTGGCTGCTGTGCTGGCCGTGAGCGAACTGTTGCGCACCGGCTTGAGCAAACGGGAACTCCTGCCCTTCGCCTGCGCGGGCGAGCAAATCGCCTCCGGCAGTTTTCACGCCGACAACGTGGCGCCATCCATGATCGGAGGCATTGTGCTTATCCGGGATAACGCCACGCTCGACGTGCATCGCCTGCACGTACCCCGAGGCCTGTATGTGGCAGTGGTGTATCCGCAACTGGAAGTACTGACCCGGGACGCCCGGGCCATTCTGAAGCCCGAAGTGCCGCTGGCGTCGTACGTCCGCCAGAGTGCCAATGTCGGCGGTTTTATCGTCGGCCTGTTCAACGGCGATATCGGCCTCATCGGGCGCAGCCTGCGCGACGAGATCATCGAACCGCAACGCGCCGGCCTGATCACGGGTTTTTACGACGTGAAAGAAGCGGCGATGACGGCCGGCGCACTCGGATGCAGCATCTCCGGCTCCGGCCCGTCCGTATTTGCGCTGTGCGCCAACAGCCTGATCGCAGAAGATGCCGGTCAAGCCATGCAACGGGCTTTTGCCCAACACGGCGTGGAAAGCCAAATCTTTTTGTCGGCAGTGAACCAGGAAGGGGCGCAAGTACAATAGCAGAATGGTTTTGTCGAATTGCGCGGCTCAAGTTGTAGTTGGCGCGCTTTCCCGGTGCATTGGCCGAATGCCGTGCAACCCCGGTAGCTGTTTGGGTACTTTTGAAAATCTCCGGGTACGCACTAAAACCGGGAGCAATCCTGTCATGACACAAAGCAGAAGAAAATTTTTCGGCCAGGCCGTCGCGCTTGGTTCGGCCATGGGCTTTGCGCCCTTGCTTGCACCCGCTAAAGCCATTTCCGGCGTCTGGGCTGCCGATCCCATAGATCCAGTCATCGTCAAAGAATTTGTAGGCGTGGCCCACAAAAATCTCGACCGCACGAAAGCCATTCTGGAGGAGCATCCGGTGGTCCTCTACGCCGCCTGGGACTGGGGCGACGGCGATTTCGAAACGGCACTTGGCGCTGCAGCACACGTGGGTAACCGCGACATCGCTCACTACCTGCTGGACAAAGGCGCCCGCGCCGATATTTTTGTGCTGACCATGCTGGGCGAAACCGCGCTTGTGAAATCCGTGCTCGAACGTTTCCCCAATCTGCTGAATGCTTTAGGCCCGCACGGTTATACGCTGCTGCATCACGCCAAAAAAGGCGGCGAGGCCGCAGCCGAACTGGCGGATTACCTGACGCAACAAGGGTTGACGGAGACGTTTGTCAATGTGTTTAACAAGAAAAAATAACGTTCAATTCATATTATAATTCACCCCGAACCGCAGCAAGCGCCCTTGTTGCGGGTTGTACAGCAAATCGTCGGGCGTGCCGGTGGCGTCAATGCCGGCGTAGTGTTTATTGAATATATTCTGGCCGTGCAGGTAGAGCAGGAAGTGTTTGCTCAGGTAAACACGCAGCATTAAATCCCAGGTGCGGTAGGCAGGGTAGTGGTCGCTTTGCGGCAGGCGCTCGTAAAAATCGCGGTATACCACGGCGCTGCTCAGGATGCCGTTCTGGCGGTTGATGGCAACCATGAAATTCCATTTCGGCGCCCGGAACGAAAGCCGGAACTGCGACATCCAGCGCGGGAAATTTCGCACATCGTGGGTGGCCGGCAAGCCGTAACCAAACCATTCCCGGCCCCGGCTGTACTGGCAATAATACTCCACTTTTCCCGTGACCGTGGAGGCTTCCGGGCCTTTATTTTTACCCCCCAGGTCAAAATTCATAATATCGTTGCCGATGGTACCCCGAATCCCCCACAAAGCCAGGCCGAGACCCGGGGAATTGACAAAGCCGTATTTCCAGAGATCATCTTCTTTATTCAGATACCCGTTCCGGGCAATGTTCCGCCCTTCCTGGTAAAAGAACGACAGGTCTGTTGTAAAGTCCTCCAAAAGGCGCCGGACGCCCAGTTCGGCTTGCCGGATGCGCTCCGTTTCCGCCAGCAAGTTTCCGCCCAATCTCGCAGACGGGTTGGAGGGGTCGGATATTATA
>CAUJEY010000068.1 GCA_963169325.1 Bacteroidota bacterium | reverse complement strand
ATAATTGGGGGGTGGCGGGTGCCCGGGCGCCGTGGCCCGGCAGCGCCGCCCCCCCTCCCACGTTCTCCCGTCCACCGTCTACCGTCTCTCGTCCACCGTCTACCGTTCAAATCACGTACAGCAACTGGTACAACCCCAAACTGGACTATAAAACCTTTATGGTACCGGGTATTTTGGGCGAGATCATCGCGCTGATCATCTGTTTTCTTACTGCGCTGAATATCGTGCGCGAACGGGAAATCGGTACCATCGAGCAGTTGAATGTCACGCCGATTCGCAAGTGGCAATTTATCCTCGGAAAATTGTTGCCCTTCTGGATGATCTCCCTGGTGATGATGACCGTGGGCCTGACCGTCGGCTGGCTGATCTTTCGCATTCCGATGCTGGGCGATTTGCGCCTGGTGTTTCTCTATACGCTGGTGTTCGCGCCCTGTATGCTGGGCCTCGGTTTTTTGATCTCCAATTTCGCCGAATCACAACAACAGGCCATGTTCACCGCCTGGTTTTTCCTGATTATTTTTATCCTGATGTGCGGGTTGTTTACCCCGGTCGACAGCATGCCGCAATGGGCGCAATATCTCAACATGATTAACCCGGTAAAGTATTTTGTGGAGTTTATGCGTCTGGTATTGCTTAAAGGCGCCGGTTTTGCAGATATCCGGCAGAATTTTTTCACCGTGCTGGGTTATGCGTTGGTGGTGAATGGGTTGGCGGTTTGGTCGTATCGGAAGAGGGTGTGAGGATGGGGTGTTTATATCTGCCCTCACTCACTCCGCAACGCCTTTGCCGGATTAGCCAGCGCCGCCTTCACACTCTGAAAACTCACGGTCAGAAACGCCACCGCCACGGCGATCAGCCCGGCCAGCGCAAAAACTGTCCATTGGATATCGATGCGATAAGCGAAATCTTGCAGCCATTTCTGCATGAAGTAACAGGCAAATGGTGATGCGAGGACGATACCGGTCATCACGGGTTTTAAAAAATCCTTTGTCAGCAGGCCGGCGATGCTAATCACCGAAGCGCCAAGCACTTTTCGCACCCCGATTTCCTTGGTTCGTTGGGTGGCCGTGTAGGTTGCCATGCCGAACAGGCCAAGGCAGGCAATAAAAATAGCCAGGGCGGCAAATAAGGCAAAGGCCTGGGTCAGCCTGGCCTCTGCCGTGTATTGCAGGGCGAATTGTTCGTCCAAAAACCAGTATTCAAAGGGGCTTTCCGGAAAAACTTTCTTCCAGGAATTTTCCAATGCGGCAAGAAAGGGCCGGGTTTCCGCTGCGTCAAATTTCATAGAGACATAGCCGTTTTGCAGTTGTGAAGTACTATGGTAAATAGTCGGCCGTGCAGGTTCTTTCAAGGTTTCGATGTGGAAATTGGCCACCACACCTTCTATTTTCATTCGATAGCCATCCGTATTGTTCGGATATGCCAATTCCGCTCCGATAGCAGCTTCCGGCGTATGGAAGCCAAGTTGATCGAGCATTGCCCGGTTGATTAGGACCGATTGCCGGTTGCGGCTTTCCACAGGGATGGCCGGCGACTGCCCGGCAAGAAATTGAATGCCGTAAGTTTTATAAAAACCGGGCTCGGCATAGATAAAATAAACCGTGCCGGGCAAAACCTGGTTCGGCTTGTTTGCCAACACCAATCCGCTGCTCGTGCCCGAAATGGCGCCAATGCCGAGGCTCGGCGCCACGCTGGAAACCGTCAGTGCATGTATGCCGCTGATTTGTTCAATCTCGTGCTTCAATGCGCCGATACGCAGTCGATTCAGGCTGTCCTGGCGCCAATCGTTGGCGGGCAATTTAAGCGCAACGATTTGGTCAAGCGACAAGCCCTTATCGTGGTTTTGAAGGAATGTCAGTTGCCTGCCCACTACGGTCAGCGCAAAAATCAGCGCAGCCGAGCAGGCGAACTGGAAAACGACCAATATTTTGCGCAGCAATCCGCCGCCCGCAGCGCCCGTTTTGCCGCCCCGCAACACGTCTGCCGGTGTATACCGGGTGAGCGCCAACGCGGGATAACTACAAGAAGCCAGAACGCCGGCTACAAACAATCCGGCTACCGACATCCAAAAGAGGCCGTCGAAACCCAGCGCATCGAGGGGCCTGCCGAGGAACCGCCCAAAATACGGCAAGGCCGATTCGTACACCGCCAGGGCAAGCAGCAGGGCCGCCCCATTGAGCAATAATCCTTCGAGCAGGAACTGCGCTGCCAATTGTTCCCGCCGTGCGCCGATGACTTTTCGGAGACCCACCTCCGCCGCCCGGTCGATGGAGCGGGCCGTGGTCATGTTCACGTAATTGATACAGGCGATGACAAGGATGAACAAAGCCATCAGGCCCAGAAACCGCACCGTTTTGGCGCTTCCATTCGGCTCAATCTCATAAGTCAGGTTGGAGTGCAGGTGAATACTTTCAAAAGGCTGCATGGCCAGCCTGATGCCCTCGTTTTTGAGATGATTTTCGGAATAAACGGCCAATTGCCGGCGTACTTTTTCGGGGTCGGCGTTTGGTGCAAGTTGAAAGTAGGTATAATCCCAGTAGCCGCTCCAATTATCCTGATGCCCTTGGGCGTACCGGGTGGCATAGCTGGTCAGCACATTGAATTTCAGGTGCGTATGTTGGGGCGGGTCGGCCACAATGCCTTCGACGATGTAATCGCCTGCGAGCGGCCCGCCCGGAATATTCAGGGTTTTTCCCAGGGCGCTTTCATTGGCAAAAAGGCGTTTCGCCGCCGTCTCGGTAAGCACCATTTTCCAAGGTTCTTTCAGGCACTGGGCAGGGGCTCCGGCAAGGAACTGCTGCGGAAAGAGGCGCAGGAAACCGGCGTCGGTCATCCAGGCATGTTCCACCTTGACGGGCCGGTTGTCCTGAAAAAACACGGCCTCGTTGCGGTTTCCATTGTAAAGCCGGAAATAATCGGTCACTTCCGGCAAATCCGCTTTCAGCGAAGGGGCCAGTATGGAGTGGGTATTTCCATCCTGTGTGGTCACCTGCCCATTGGTCACGGTTTCATTGAAAGCCCGCCAGAGGTAGGGCGTACTTGCGCTGATTTTATCATAGTTCCATTCATAACGGACATATTGAAGAATAAGCAGACAAGCCGCCATTCCAATGCTCAGGCCGAGCGTATTGATGAAGGTAAATACGCGGTGTTTGAGCAGGTTCCGCCAGGCGATTTTCAGATAATTTTGAAACATGGTCGTGATAGTTTGTTCCTTGTTTTCACGCGTTGCTACACTTCCTACACATGCTTCAATTGCTGTGCCAGCGATATATTATACTGAAAATCAAATTTTTGAATTTTGTTTTTTGATGCGGGTTGTTCGTTTTCGGACAGGGGAGTGTGCGTAGGTGGACAGGACATAGCCGTCAACTTAATACTACGTTGACGCTTTGGATTCTTTTAAACCAAGCCTGCGACGAAGGACATCCTCGATACGTATCTTAGTTCAATACGTTTTTATCCCCGTCACATAAAACATATCGATCATCCCCTTGTTCTTGGCGGCGATTTTGCCGCGGTCCAGCCACTCAAATTCATATTTGGCCAGCCAGTAGGTGTCTTCACTCACGTTGACGCGGCCCGGCTCGCAGGTTTCTTCCATACGCGCGGCGAGATTTACCGTATCGCCCCAGATGTCGTAGGCGAATTTTTTCTCCCCCACCACGCCGGCTACCACCGGGCCGGTATGTATCCCGACGCGCGCTTCGAAGTAGGGCAAACTTTGGTTCAAATGCTGGACTTTGAGGAATTGCAGAAAATCCTGGATTTCGAGAGCGGCTTTTACCATATCGGACGGGCTGGCGTTTTGATCCGACAAGCCGCTGGCGCAGATATAGGCATCGCCCACCGTTTTGATTTTTTCGATGCGGTATTTTCCGATAATATGGTCGAAGTTGGTAAAACAGTAGTCCAGCTCCGCCACCAGACTTTCCGGTGTGAGCAGTTCGGATAGCCGGGTAAAACCGGTGAAGTCGACGAACATCACGGTGGCTTGCTCGTAGCGGCGGGCGGCAACTTTATTCTTGGTTTTCAATTCCTGGGCGATAGCCGCCGGCAGAATATTGAGCAACAATTCGTCGCTTCTTTTTCGCTCCTCTTCGATGATCTTGTTCTTTTTCGACAAGTCGTCGGCGGTTTTGCGTTTGGCGCGATAGCGCATGTAAAACAAACCTGCCAGTACGAGCACAAAAGCGACAACCAGCAACAGGCCGTTGCGCATCGTCTCGCTTTTTTGGCTGGCCAACTCGGCCTCTGCCAGCCGCGCGCGCTGCGCTTGTATTTCGCGTTCCTGCCGGCCTTTGATAATCGAATCCACCATTTGCGCCTCGGAGAGCGACTCCAACAGCCGGGTTCTGGTTTTGTATAAAGAGTCGGTACGTGATTTTTCCTGGGAGATTTGGGTGATCGCTTCCTCCCGTTTGGACAGTTCCACCCGGGTTTTGTTTTCCACTTCCTGGAGTTGTTGCTGGTAAGTAGTTTCCAGATTTTGACTTTGGCCGCTCAGGCTGGCCAATTGTTCGCGCAATATGCGGTTTTCGGTTTGGACGGCAGCCAACTGCGTTTCGAGGCGTCGGAGGGCATCGCCGCTGCTGGTGGAGCGGCCCGTATTACCCTTCAGGTAGTTGACGGTCTCCTGGCTCCATTTGAGTGCCTCTTTCAGGTTGTTTTCTTTGAGGGCTATATCCTGGAGTCGCCCCATCGAACTCAGGGCGAGGTCGTAGAGGCCATAGTTTCGGGCCGTATTCCAGGCGCTGTTGAACCGTACGGCGGATTCCTTGTAACTGCGTTTGCGGTACAAGCCTTCGGCGCTCATGTGGATGGCTTCTGCCTCGCGCCGTTTTTCGCCCAATTCGGACGCCAGGGCACTTGCGTTAAAAGCATAATTGGCTGCTTCACCCGGGCTGGAGGCCAGCAGTTTTTCTGCAATCTGATAACTGAGATTCATTTTCTCTGTTTTGGATTGGGTCCTGTTGAGTTTGGACTTTAACTCACTTACGGACTGGGCGCCCAGGAAACCCGGCAGCAAACAGATCAAAATAAGGATACTAAAGGCGGAGTAGCGATTCATAAGTAGCGGTAATACAATGGTAACCGGCAAATTAATCGCCAAAAATGAAAATTTATTGACTGCCGGAGATAAAAATTTGCCGTCCGGGTAGCAACAACGCTCAAATATTGTTTGGATACAGTCAATAACCGGTTGGATTTACCAAACCATTTTTGGGAAAACAGCCGTATAGCCGCTACTTTTACACCGTCTAACGACAAACCCAGCACATGCATATCAAACCATTCCGGGCTACTTATCCGAAGCTCGATCGTATACCGTCTAACGACCTTTTTTGTTCCGAAGCGAAAAATGCGTTTCCCGACTACCTGCGCCAGGGTTGGCTGACTGAAACCGACGAAGATGCGTTGTATATTATTCAAATTGAAGACGCGCATCGCCGGCACACCGGTCTTATCGCCCTGAATCATGTGCGCGATTTTTTGGCCGGTAAGGTAAAAAAACACGAAAAGACCCTCAGCGAACGCGAACAACACCAGATGCAACTCTTCCTGCGCTGGGGCGCCATCCTGAAACCTGTATTGCTGACCTACCCGCCCGTGCCGGAAATCAATGCCTGGTTGCAGGATTTTACGCAACATAACGCGCCGCTTTTTGAAATGTATTTTCCCAACGACGACCAAACGCACCGCGTATGGATGGCGCCCGGGGTTGCGGATTGGCACTATTTGCAGGAATTGTTTACCCGGCACGTGCCCGGCGTTTATATCGCCGACGGGCACCATCGTATTTCCACCCTCGCCCTGCTGCACAAACAACTCAAAAAAGAACACGCCAACCTCGATTTCGATCACCTGTTTTGCGCCTTTTTTTCCACCGATCAGTTGGATATACAGGATTACAACCGCGTGGTGGACGGCCTGAACGGGCTGCGTCCCAAAGCCTTTTTGACAAAAATAGCAGCGCTGTTCGACATCGAGCCGATCGAAAACCCCCGCAAACCCCGGAAAAAATACGAACTGAAAATGCTGTTCCGCGAACAATGGTACCGGCTGCACTGGAAGCCGGAGGTGCTTTCTGCCGCTGCCGCGAATCACCCGGTTTTGCTCGACGTCAACCTGCTGAACGAGCTGGTCCTGCACCGGTTGCTGGGCATCGGAGATATCCGCACCGACGAGCGTATCCTCTACATTGAAGGCTCAAAAGGGCTGAAAGGTATCCGCAAAACGGTGCGCGCCGGCCACGACCGGGTAGGTTTTGCCCTGCACCCGGTTTCTTTCAGCGATATGATGCGCATCGCCGACGCCGGCGAAAGCCTGCCACCCAAAAGTACTTTTTTTGCCCCCCGGCTGAAAAGTGGGCTTTTGGTGAAAATGCTTGAAAAATAAAGTCAAAATGTAAAAGTCAAAATGTAAAAGTCAAAATGTAAAAGGGCCTCTCGCACGGCTACTTTTACATTTTGACTTTTACATTTTACATTTTGACTTTCTCATTTCTCCAGCCGCTGCAGCGCCTCCTTCGCCTCCGGATAATCGGGCGACATTTTATTCGCCTGGCGGTAATCGGCCAGGGCGGCCTCCCGGTTGCCCATCAGTTCGGCGGTCAGGCCGCGGTAGTAGTAGGCCATGACGAACAGGGGGTCCGTTTTGATGGAAATATTGAAATGATCGTAGGCTTTTTGCATCGAATCTAATTCGAGGTAGATCATGCCCACATCGAAGTAGGCATTGGAGTAGTCGGGATTCCGGACGATAATATCGCGGTACACGGCAAACGCTTGATCAAACTCCCCGCGGCGTTTGTAGAACATGGCTTTGAACTCACGGGTGGCCAGATCGGTAGAATCGACCCGCAGGGCGTTATCAAAATACTGAATGGCCAAGGGGTTGTTTTTTTCGGAATAAATACGCCCCAGGAAGCGCCAGGCGAGGGCGTTATCCGAATTGAACTGAGCGGATTTTTTGAGCATGTTGATCGCATGCACCGTATCCTTCATATCGAGCGCCACCCGGCCTGCCATAAAATAGGCTTCGGCATTTTGCGGCTCCCGACGCAGCACCCCGTCGAGCGTGGTCAGGGCTTCGTTGTGTTGCTGTACGATCAGTTGGTATTTACTCAGTTTCAGCAGCGTGGAAATGTCGTCGGGAAACAGGCGGGCTGCCGTTTGCAGCACTTCGAGGGCGCGGCGCGAATCGTTGGGCCGGCCGTATTCCAGGAACACCTCGGCCATCAGGTGATAATACGGCGGTTGCAGGGAGTCCAGCCGGATCGCATTGCCGAGGTCTTTCAGGGCTTCGTCGTAGCCCTCCAGGTTGAAATACACGGCGCCGCGCTGATACAGCAACGAATCGTTTTCAGGTTGTTTTTCCAGCAGGCTGTTTAGCGCTGCCAGTTCAGGATCAAGTTGTTCCGTCGGATTGGCGGTCGTTTGGGGCTTGGGGTCGTTTTTACAAGCGTTCAAGAGGATGAAACTGATGCTAAGTGTGCAGAAAATTATGGCGCGTATCATGTCTCAAATTGGGTGAATTAAAAGAGGAAAGAGCCTGCAAAATTAGCACCCTTAGATTTACCCATAAGGCCCTAATTTTGCCAATTGTTTTCGTTTAAGTCGTTGCAAAATTTAAAATCCTCATTTTCAGTGATATAAAACGGATTTAGTTTGTTTTCAATGAGTGAATGATCCACATTCGGCTTTCTTGTTTTGATCAATAATATGTCAAATATGTACTATCGCGAATTCGGCCAGGGCGCGCCCGTCGTCATCCTGCACGGTCTGTTCGGGTTTTCTGACAACTGGCAAACCATTGCCAAGGGCCTGGCCGATCATCGCCTGGTGATTACGCCTGACCTGCGCAACCACGGCCGCTCGCCGCATCTGCCTACCCATACTTACCCGGAAATGGCCGACGACCTCAAAACCTTTCTGGAAGAACACTGGATTTTTTCCACCGACCTCGTCGGGCATTCCATGGGCGGCAAGGTGGCGATGCAATTCGCCCTGCACCATTCCGATATGGTCAACAAACTCGTGGTGGTGGACATCGCTCCCGGAGAAGCTTCCGACAACCACAGCGATATTTTTCAGTCGCTACTCGACCTGGATTTGTCCAAAATAACCACCCGGCAGGAGGCCGATACCTTCCTGGCGGCCCGCATTCCCGACTACGGTACCCGGCAGTTTTTGCTGAAAAACATCGGCCGCGACGCCAATGGCCGCTTTACCTGGAAAATGAACCTGCCCGTGCTCTGGCAGGAATATCCCGCCATCGTAGCCGCCGTCGACGGCGAGCCGTTCGACAAACCCGCGCTTTTTATCCGCGGCAGCCGCTCCGGGTATATCAAAGACGCGGATTTTTCGTTAATCAAAACCTTGTTTCCACAAGCCGAAATCAAAACGATCGAAGATGCCGGCCATTGGGTACATGCCGACAAACCGGCGGAATTACTGGAAACATTGCAGACATTTTTGGGTTAAAAGGTTGCTGGTTTGAAGGTTTCTGGTTGGAGGGTTTGAAGGTTTCTGGTTGGAGGTTACTGGTTGGAGGGTTACTGGTTGGTTAGGGCCGGTTGTCTTTGGCGGATGATTGTCCGTAGATTTGTCGGAAAATTCGATTTTGCCCCGATTTTGCCCCGATTTTGCACTGTGATTGTTTAAACTCGTGAAAAACACTTTTTGTACTCACAATTCAAATCTGTAAATGGATTCATCGGCAGCCCCGCGCGGGAATAAATTTTGAGTGAAAAATTATTTGCGGGAGGGGGGGGCGCTGGATGCCATGCCCATTTACTATGCCCACAAAA
>CAUJEY010000067.1 GCA_963169325.1 Bacteroidota bacterium | reverse complement strand
GACCTGGCAGTGTCGAAGACCTGCCAGCGTCGGAAGCCAACGAGGGGGTTTATAGTTAAAACATTGAAAGTCAACGCGCTGCAAGTCTAATGACGAAGGATCCCCAATGACCTAATGACCAATGACCACCAATGACGATTAATGACCACCAATGACGATTAATGACCACCAATGACGACCAATGACGATTAATGACGATCAATGACGATTAATGACGATCAATGACGATTAATCACCCACGGAAACGGCGACCACCACCGCAGTTTTTGCAACAAAAACGACAGCAGAGACACATTCCGGTTTTTACCGCCCAAAGCCGCTATTTCCGCCCAAAGGTGATGATGATAAAACTGCGCCATGTCCGGCACGCCGAGATGGGCATAATACCGGCGCGTGGCGTCGCGAGCGGCCTGCCGTTTTGCTTCGGAAGCATAAAAAGGGCTATCGATAAAATGAATCTCCCCGCCGGGTTTCAACACCCGTTTCAACGCAAACATCAGGGCTTGCAAATCAGGGAAATACTGGACCGAAGCTGCCAAAATAACGAGATCGAAATGTGACTCCGGCAGGTTATTTTCCAGAATATCGGCGAAAACGAATTGAATATTTTCAAGCCCTGCGCCGGCAGCCACGCGCGCGCCCTGTTCCATTTCCGGCAGGTTCACATCGGCGGCCCAAACTTTTGCGCCGGGTAATTTGGCTAAATGTACCGACATCCAGCCATTGCCGCAGCCCAGATCGAGGATATTCAGGCCCTTGTTTGGATGATGGCGGCTCAGGTACCGGAGTAATCGCCACAGGCTTCGTTTGCGCCAGCGCCATTCGCGGCGCAAGGAAGCATCGGTGGTCTCGAATTCGGGTAGCCGGGCGACTTGTCCGACGGTCAGCACACGACCTTCCCGGTTCCGCACGTCGAGATAAAGATTGGTTTGTGCTGCAAACCGTTCGGGATCGGTGAGAAAGATAATGCCCTGACCGTTGTGTTTCATCAGGCGAATGTAATGGCTCGCCGTAGATTATTCTAATTCACCACGGAGACTCGGAGGCACGGAGTTATAAATTCATTGTATTTTTCGCCCCACTTTTGACTTACCCTGCCAAAAAATATACACGTACGCATGTCCACCACATCAACAAAGATCAACCTCGAATCTGAAAAAAACACCGACGCCCTGCAATTAGCCGTGGGTAAAATGAACCGCTACCTCGATAAAATTATGGAGGGCGGCGGCAAAAAACGCCTGGAAAAACTGCATGGGGAGGGCAAAATGAGTGCCCGCGAACGTATCGCCTTTTTATTGGATGAAGGTAAACCCCAAATCGAGATCGGCGCATTTGCCGGCTTCGACATGTATGCAGACTACGGCGGCTGCCCGGCCGGCGGCGTAGTGGTGATTATCGGATATATCCGCGGGCGGCAGTGCATTGTGGTGGCCAACGACGCCACCGTGAAGGCCGGCGCCTGGTTTCCCATTACCGGAAAAAAGAATCTGCGCGCCCAGGAAATCGCTATGGAAAACCGCCTGCCGATCGTTTATCTGGTAGACAGTGCGGGGGTTTTCCTGCCGATGCAGGACGAGATTTTCCCCGACAAGGAACACTTCGGGCGTATTTTTCGCAACAATGCCAAACTTTCCTCCGCGGGTATCCCGCAAATCGCCGCCATTATGGGCAGCTGTGTGGCGGGCGGCGCTTATTTGCCGATCATGTCCGACGAAGCCCTGATCGTGGAAAACACCGGCTCTGTGTTTCTGGCCGGCCCTTACCTGGTGAAAGCCGCCATTGGCGAAAATGCCGACAAAGAAACCCTTGGCGGCGCGGCCACCCACTCGGAGATTTCCGGCGTGACGGATTATAAAATGCCGGACGATAAAACCTGCCTCAATACGATCAAAGACCTGATCGACAAAATGGGCCGCTTCGACAACGCCGGCTTCGACCGCGCCGAACCACGCCCCGCAGCCGGGCTCCCGGAAGATATTTTCTCCATCTACCCGGAGCAGGGCGCCAAACCGTATCTTACCCTGGAACTCCTGCGCCGTTTAGTAGACGAAGGTCAGTTAACCCAGTACAAGGAACACTACGGCAAAACAATTATATGCGCCTATGGCCGCATCGACGGTTGGGCGGTGGGCATTGTGGTCAACAACCGCCAGGTGGTGAAAAACGCCAAGGGCGAAATCCAGTTCGGCGGCGTGATTTATTCCGATTCGGCTGACAAGGCCACCCGTTTTATTTTAAATTGTAATCAGAAAAAAATCCCGTTGGTATTTCTGCACGATGTCACCGGCTTTATGGTCGGTACCCGCTCCGAACACGGCGGCATCATCAAAGACGGCGCGAAAATGGTGAATGCCGTGGCGAACAGCACGGTGCCCAAATTCAGCATTATCATCGGAAACTCCTACGGCGCCGGCAACTACGCCATGTGCGGCAAGGCTTATGACCCGCGTCTGATTGCGGCCTGGCCGACGGCCAAAATTGCCGTGATGGGTGGGGAGCAGGCCGCAAAAGTGCTCACTCAGATTCAGGTGCAATCGCTCAAGGACAAAGGTCATGCGCCCGACCCGGAAGGCGAACAGGAGTTGTTTGAAAAAATAAAAAGCCGCTACGATACGCAAACCACACCCTACTATGCGGCGGCACGCTTATGGGTAGATGCGATCATCGACCCGCGCGATACGCGGCGCTGGATCAGTATGGGTATCGAAGCGGCGAATAATGCGCAGGTGGAAAAGTTTAACCCGGGGGTGATACAGGTTTAATATCAGTGGCCCTCAACAACATCAAAAAAACCCTGTGGATTGCGTTCAAATTGTTTGACGACCAATCCGTTCGATGAAAATTGCAGTCCGGATTGTATCGGGCAACCGGCGTCGTGGCTATTTACCAGGAGTAAGCCGCCAAAACATTTTATCAAAAATTTTCCACTTTCGAAAATGGCCACCACCGTACCTGGGTGCGCCTTTTCGTAGCCGAAATCGTTCAGGTCAAAAACCTGTGCGTCCCAGATGGTTATTTTTTGTTCGCCGGCAAAGGTAAAAGCACCATTAAACGGGCGGGTAACGGCCCGGACGAAACGTTCGATCGACTGAACATCCAGGTTCCAATCAATCAGGCTATCCTGGGGCTCCCGCTTGGGATAATAGGTCGGGGTCAGGGAGTCGTCCTGTTTCGTCAGGGTAAATTCATTTCGCGCCAGCCCGCCGATGTTTCTTTCGATCAGGTACTTCATCGCCAGGGTATTTTTGAAATGCATCGTCTCGGCCGTGTCGCGTTCCGTCATCTGAAACTTGAAGGTATCGACGATATCACCCGAATCCACCCCGGGATCGTACCGGAACAGGTTGGTATAGAATGCTTGCCGGCCTTCAATAATCGACCAGTTCATGGGTGAGCGCCCGCGGCCGAGGGGTAAATTCATCGAACTGCCGTGCATGCCGAAGGCGCCGATCGTCAATCCGGAGAGCACCTCAGCCGGTATCAGCCGCTGCCACCCGATCACAAAAGCGATATCGAGGTTTAAGGCGTTGATATACGCCTGATCCTCCGGGTGCTTGAGCGAATAATATTTAGCCTGATATAGCTGAATACCTTTTTCGGCTGCATACGCTGTCAGGTCGGAGTAATCGGCCACCTCGTGCTTCTGCCCGTTTTCCGGGCTGATGGTGATCAGGTGGCGTACTCTATGCGGGATATTCAGGTTATGGAGTAAAAAAAGGGTTGTCGTTTTGCATCCGAACACCGCAATATTATCAAAGGCTTTCATTTATTTTCCGAAATGGGATACAGTTGTTGGAGAATTCTCTTTTCAAGGCCTGCACTCTTTGTTCAAAATACACTTTTAATTTGTCTAAGTTGGAGGAAGGCTCGTCCAACATCCACCAGATCGGGTGGATCAGGATATGCAGGGATTTTTGCAGGGAAAATTCTAACGAATCAAAGGGGTGGCCGAATCGCCATACGCCGGTTGAATCGGCAAAATATTTTATATCCCGGAAATATTTGGACTGATAGGTGTGTTCGATCCCATAGATCGGTTGATCCAATTCCTGAAAAAAGGTATTAGGCCGGTGCAGGCTGATGATATTGACATCGAGGTAGAATATTTCCCGGAACAGATCTACTTCCAGTTGCAGGCCTTTGTGAAAGTCCTCATAAATGGATGGGTCGAAATGTATGCTGACACAGTGGCCCAGTTTGCGGATAAACTGTATATTTTCAAAATCCTGCGGAGAGAGGATATTGTAGAAATTGGAACGCAGGAGAAAAAAATAAGTCGCCTTTATACCCAATTTTGATTCAATCAAAGCCGATTGTAACGCAAAATTGGTATCAAAGTCTATATCATGACGAAGGGCAATTTGTTTCTTAGGCTGGTTTATTTCATTAAAAAAGGTAAAACGGTAGCCTTGGGTTTGAAAGCCCTTCAAAAAATCCTCATAAGAACCGAATCGGTTATCGGGCGTCTTCCATTGCTGGAGGACATCTTGATCAGGAACAACGACGTTGTGTTGGGCATGCGAAAGTAAAGGATTAACCATATAAAATTATTTTGCTTTTTTCTTGCGGTTTTCAGCAACTGCGAACTCGTTTGATAAAGATATTATACAGCGCCTTATAAAAATATTTCACATCGGTCAATAGAGGTTGGCGTTGGTATGCCTGCAGGTAGCGACGTTCTATTTCGACGGTATCATCCAGTGTTTTGGGAATTTCAACGTACACCGGCGGTACCAATCCTGGCTTGAAGTTTTTCCGGAACTCCCGGAACTCCTCCGGATACAAACTGAAATAATGTTTGCTGATGGGTCGTACCCCGAATAACTTTAAGTCGCCCCGTATCAAATTATATAACATGGGTAGTTCGTCTATCCAGTATTTCCGCATGAAACGGCCCACCGTGGTGATCCGGGGATCATTGTTGAACTTGGAACCGGTACCGATGCCGCCCGCGCCATTGCGTTCGTATATAAACTCCTGAACGTATTCGGAATACGGGTACATGGTACGCATTTTATACACTTTGACAATCTTCCCGTTTTTGCCCACCCGGCGCAACTTGATGAACGGCCCGTATGTAGCCTCGGTATTGTAGTCCGGCTCGCCGGTTTTTTCCGCGACGAAATACAACTTACCGTCCGTTTCTTCGCTGTCGACCAGCCGGAACCCACAGGAATACAAGCGCCCGTAAGCTTCCATTTCGGAAATTACCCGGTTCTTGCCTTTTGTCAGCGCAAAATAAACGCTCCGAAGGTAAGGGAGTTTAGGCCAAACCCGGCTGATCAGGTAATCAAAAACGTACCAGATCGTATTTAACGGTTTGGGAAATAAACTCAAAATTCGTTTTTTCCGGCTCGCAGATGTTTCCACACATCCGATAAAGTATCCACCCTGCGGCAAATTTTGATTGATGGATTCCAGAAATTTGTTCATGTAGCGCATATCGTTCAACTGATGTTGATTGACGATGCAGGCTACACCGGATTCCCCCCCGTTTGCAGCAGCAAAGTGCGCTTCCTTCAGTGATGCGGTGACATCCAGCAGAACGGGATCCCCTGTAATTAACAAGTTGATATTCCGTTCAATTAACCGGGAGAATACGTCCGGAATGCTACCATCCAAGCCGCGCTGAGGCACTGCGCTGGAGTGTTTCATTTGGCTAATAACCATATCCATGTTTCGTGTTTTTTAAG
Organism: Bacteroidota bacterium; assembly: GCA_963169325.1. Classification (GTDB taxonomy): domain Bacteria; phylum Bacteroidota; class Bacteroidia; order Chitinophagales; family Saprospiraceae; genus M3007. The sequence goes on along the minus strand of CAUJEY010000067.1, from coordinate 38,612 downwards.
TGTGTTTTTTCCACTAAAATTGTTACAACCATGATACGGGGGGAGGGGATTAAAAAAATAATTTATAGGGGCTTATACGAGTCTATAAATATTTTATAAACCGGATAAACCTTCAAAACAGTTTAATTTCTTAAATACGCCGATATCTAATGCCAGGGAGAATTAATCGCACGCACAGAAGCCCATCCTGGATAAGGACGGCATAAGTTGATCGTATTGATGCGTGCTGATTAAAATTACAGAGGTGGAGGAAAATACTCTGAAGATTAGTACCAAGAAGGCAAACCATAGTTGCCGTTAATTAAAAGGCGGGAGGCGGCAACAATGATAAAGGTAAATAAGCGAGAATCAGACAACCTTATGGATTAACCTAAATAAATACTGATCTTAGCAAATGCGAAATTCATGGTTTCTGAGCGAATATGCAACAGTTAATGTAAAAATAATCATAGAAAAAAGGTTGTCCGGTTTAGCGTTTAAAGATGTACCAAAAAAGCGTTATATCAAAATACCCTATTTATATTAGGGGCAAAATATATTTGCACGGGGATTTTATCAACCAAAATTATGCCAATCCTGCACAGTAAGAATATTGTTATTGGTTTTATATGTTAAAATATTGGCCCGGGTAAGCTAAGGCGCTTCAAAATCTGGTTGTTTAAGTTGAGGGGGCTCATGAGCCGCACTCGCCGCAAGCAAGTTTAAATTCCTGAGCGCCTTATTTTTTTGGTAACGCTCCAGGATAAACTCGTAGTAATACCTCGTCGCATTTATTTTCGTATCCAAAAATATTTTACTTCTCTCCCGGAAAATTTCCCGCTTTTCGTTCAAAACGGTATCGATCATACTGAATACTTTACCGGATTCAATGGAATTGAATATCAACCCAAATTCTTCCATTTCCTGGCAGTTTGGCGCCTCGTAGGAACTAATATATACACAAGGTGTGCCAAGAATGCCGGCCTCTACCGCTGTAGTGGTACCTTCACTAATCACGATAGCAGCGTAGTTCAAGGCATCGTGGAATTTGTCAGGCGGTATGGCCAGGCAATAAGGCTGCATCTCTGCAGATACGCCCCTTTCGGAAGTGATAAACACCTTCATCCGTTCCGACAATTTTTTGATCAGGCTAACTTTGTCTTCTGCCGACAAACCCTTGCGTCCGACATCGTGGGAGGCATTCCAGGAAATAAACCGGACGATGGCGTATTCTTCGCCCGCTTCTACGCCCAGCCAGGATAAAATAGCAGGGTTTGGCGTAAAAAATTCAGGATGCAGGTAAGCGATTTCATGGTAACTTTTATATCGGATTTGCTTTGAACCAAGATTCTTGGTCAAAACATCCGGGGTAAGTATGGCATCGGTAAACGGACGGTACAGCATAACCTGCTCCATATTGCCGGTATCCTCGATGGCTAAATTTTTAGCGCCCAACAAAAATGCGGCGTGGGCGGCATAAGGTGTACCGTGACTGATGAACAGGTCCGGCTTAAATCGCAGGCCGGTCAGGTACATTCGGATGCCGAATTTGACCAAGCCCCAAAGTTTGCCGCGCAGGCTCCGGTAATGTTTTCCGAAGCTGATGAATGGAAAACCTTCCGCTTTCAACAAATCCAACTCAAATTCTTTGTCGCGCGCGGTAAAAAGCACTTCCGCTCCGTTTTTCATCAGGAGGCGGGCTAAGTGTTTGAACAAATGCACGTGGGCAGGGTGTCCAATGTCGAATATGATTCTCATGGACGGATGGTTTGATAAACTTTTAAACCCAGTTTGCCGACACGATACAAGGATTGGTTGAGTACCATTTCGAAGCGGCCATAACACACCTCCTCGCCGCCGAAACGGGCTTTGAACTCCCGGACACCGTATTCCTCCCCGGGCCGGCCTGCCCCCATAAAATCAAATTTTTGGTAGCCGTGTTTCAGGCCGTACTCGATGGGCGCCCAGGTAGCCAGGACGCTCGGATACAAACCCTTAATGGCGGTGTTGCTACCACACACGTACCATTGATAAAGTACCTGGCCGCGGTAGATCGGGCCGGCGCTGCCGCCCACCACTTTTCCTTCGTATTTGACTAAAAAGGTTTTGGCAAACGGCGATTTACAAAACTGCATGAACAACCCGATGCCCGGCAACGGCTTCTTTACCTTTTCGGCGTACAGCTCTTTTAAAAGTTGATAAAAAGCCTTTATATCGGCATCCGACTCTGGCTCCGTAATCACGGCGCCGGTAGCCAGGCTGGATTTGATTTGCCGTTTGCGGTTGGTGCTCAAACGCCCTTTGACAGCCGATACTTCGTCAATTTTGACGAGATAGTTCAGATGCGGGTGGAAGCGAAACCCACAGGACTCGAAGACCTTCTGCAATTCGGCGCAATCGAATAAGTTCCGGAATTCGATAAAAATGGCATTTCCCCGGGCATACTTTTTCATCTCCTGCAGCAGGATTTTAACCACGGCACTCGTATCCGCAGTAGTCGCCAGGATCGGCCCACCCCAAACAATCAACCTTCGGGAGAAAAAGGATTTTACGGCGCCGCCATCGGATTGGACTACGCCGAGCAAGGAGCCGCATACCTTGCCCGACCCGGCAGATACGGCCAGCAGTACAAAGGGCTTGTAGCCCTGCACAGGTTCAATAAATTGTAAAAATTCCGGACTTTGGAAAAAATTCGCGTGTGGCGCCTGTCCGATATATTGTTGAAAATCAGCAAAATAGATGCTTTTTTTCAATTGATCGTATCCGGTGTAGCGTAAAACTTGTATTGCCATTCTTCTGTATGTGATATTTCGTAATAAAAAATCACAATTACAGAGACGCGTAACAGGCCGTGTTGCGTACAACACACAAAATGGGGTGGATTAAAAGTAGTCATTCAACTAATGGCTAAAATAATGCCATTATTGTAAAACTTGCTCGTTATTCTAAAAAAACAAAATTCAAATTCTCAAGCCCGGAGACAGATTTCCCTCAAACGGAGCCCGTTATTTTTGGGCATGTAAGATGGATTCCTGTTTTTTGGCGGGCTTTCTAACCTTAATCAATACGTATTTGACGGCATTTTTCAGATTTTGCCGGTGCTTATCCACCAACCAAAGACGACGATCATCGGTCCAGCGCTGCGGGTGAAAATTAATCATGGCTTTTTCCGGGAATTTACCCTGCTCGAGGCAATGAATAATTTGCCGTGTGGTGTGAAAACGCAGACCGAAGTGATCCTCCACTTTGTCGCGCACACTGACGGCATGCCCGTCCCAACGCCGTCCGGTGTCGGTCAGGTAGAATACGGATTTGTAATTCAGGTCGAAATACGGCTCGCCGATAATTCCGTAATTCCGGTAGTCGTATTGTTTCCACACATCTTTGTTGTCGAACCTGGAGCGCGGGCTGCCATGCATACAGATCGTCGCCACCGGTACGATTTTTCGCAACCGGTCCAGGTGCCGTTCGAACAGTTTTATGGCCTGGTGCGGGTCGCCTTTAGCAAAATCCATATCCTCGTAGTGGTAACCCACTTCGTGCCCCAGGTCGTAAATTTCCCGAATCACCCCTTCGTCAAAACTCTCCGGCACCATGCGGAAGTAATAAGAACCGACGATGCCTTTTTCATGCTGAATACGGGCGAATTCGAGGGAATGCAGTTTGCGGTCGTCTACATCGTGCCGGAGTAAAATGACCTTTTGGGCCGGGGCGCCGAGGTATTGGGAGAAGGTTTGAAACCGGTACCCGGCGGTTTTCATACTGTCGAGCAAGTGCCGGTATACGGCGAGGGTAAAATCATGCATGGCAAAGAAAAATAGTTAAAATTGAGGGTATTATGAATCCAAAAGTGTGTGATGTGCGCGAGGCTGTATCATAAATCACTTTAAAAAACATGGCAGATTTTTATTTAACACATAGGCACATAGGTCACATAGGGCGAATACTATGTGGCCTATGTATCTATGTGTTAAAAAAATTTTGTGTTCATATTTTCGTGTTTATTTATAATAAAGCCACATACCCATCCAGTGTTACCCGCCGGCCATTTCAACGGCATATTTCATCCGGTTATATTCATATACCCGCTTCAGGCCTTCATACATGCGCACCTGCGGCGTATAACCTAAAAACCGTTTTATTTTTGAAATATCAGCCTTGGAGTGTTTCACGTCGCCCGCGCGTTCCGGGCCATGAACGGCATGAATATCTTTCCCGGTAATCTGCCGGAGCATATCCACCATTTCATTCAGGTTGACCTGTTCGCCGCAGGCAACATTGTACACCTGATTCAGGGCTTCCTGATTTTCGGTGAACAGGGCCAGGTCGTTGGCGTGCAGCGCGTTTTCCACAAAAGTGAAATCACGGCTGGTGCTGCCATCGCCGTGAATATGCGGCTGCCGGTCTTCGAGAAACGCCTTACAGAAGATGGGGATAACCGCGGCATACGGGTTATCCGCGTTTTGGCGGGGGCCGAAAATATTGAAATACCGCAGGCCGACATACGACAGTCCGTAGGTACGGGCAAATACTTCGGCGTACAACTCGGCGGCGTACTTGCTCACGGCATAAGGCGACAAAGGCCGCCCGATTCGTTCTTCCACCTTGGGCAGTTCGGGGCTATCGCCGTAGGTACTGGACGAAAATGCCAGCACCACGCGCCCCACCCCCGCCGATTTGGCGGCGTGCAAGATATTGACCGTGCCGCCCACGTTCACCTCGTTGGTGCGCGACGGGTTTTCGATCGAGCGCGGCACCGAGCCCAGGGCCGCCTGGTGGGTTACTTTATGAATTCCCCGCATGGCTTCCACGCAAACCGAATAGTCGCAGATATCGCCTTTGAGAAATTCAAATTTCGGATGACCCACGAATTCTGCGATGTTCTCATAGTATCCATTGGAGAGGTCATCCACGACGCGCACCAAAGAGACGCGGTCGTCGTTGATGTATTTTTCAACGAGGTTGGAGCCGATAAAACCCGCTCCGCCTGTGACTAATAAGTTGATTCCCATGACGCATTTTTTATTGGCGCGTTATTTTTTTGATACCGCTCCATGATAAAATCGTAGTAATACCGGGTGGCATTCACTTTGGTGGCTAAAAAAGTTTTGGCTCTTTCGCGGAAAGTTTCCCGCTTTTCGTCGAGCACTGTATCTACCATTTTGAATACTTTTCCGGATTCCGAAGTGTTGAAAACCAGTCCGAATTCTTCCATTTCCCGGCAGTTCGGGTCATCAAACGTACTGATATATACACAAGGCGTGCCAAGTATACCGGCTTCTACCCCCGTTGTGGTGCCTTCGCTGATCACGATGCGGGCATAATTCAACACGTGGTGGAATTTATCCGGCGGCATGCTCAGGCAAAAAGGTTTTAACTCGTCGGATACGCCCCGCTCGGAAGTGATAAACACGCGCATCCGTTCCGACAGTTTTTTCACCAGCCGCACTTTGTCCTCCGCAGACATGCCCTTGTGTCCCACATCGTGGGTGGCATTCCAGGAAATAAAGCGGATGATCGCGTATTCTTCATCTTCCCTGACGCCGAGCCAGGATAAAATCGAAGGATTCGGCGTAAAAAATTCGGGATGCAGGTAAGCGATTTCGTGGTAGCTGTTGTAGCGGATTTGCCGGGGGCCGAGGTCTTTAGGCAGTACGGCCGGGGTCAGGATGGCATTGGTAAACGGCCGGTACAAAATCACCTGCTCCATATTCCCGGTGTCTTCGATAGCCAGGTTTTTGGCGCCCAGTAGAAATGCGGCGTGCGCAGCATACGGGGTGCCGTGGCTGATAAACAGGTCGGGCTTGAATCGCAGACCGGTCAGGAACATTTGAACGTCAAATTTGACCAAGCCCCAGAGTTTGCCGGGCAGGCTCCGGTAGTGTTTCCCGAAACTGACGAAAGGAAAACCTTCCGCTTTCAGCAAATCCAACTCAAATTCTTTGTCCCGCGCGGTAAAGAGCACTTCCGCTCCGTTTTTCATCAGGAGGCGGGCCAGGTGTTTGAACAAATGCACGTGTGCAGGGTGTCCAATGTCGAAGATTATTCTCATTATCGTATGGTTTGATAAACTTTTAATCCCAATTTTCCAACGCGGTATAAGGGCTGGTTCAGCACCATTTCGAAGCGGCCGAAACAAACTTCGTCCCCACCGAAACGGGCTTTAAACTCCCGAACACCGTAGTCCTCCTCGGGCCGGCCCGCGCCCATAAAATCGAAGTATTGGTAGCCGTGTTTCAGCCCGTACTCGATGGGCGCCCAGGAAGCCAGCACGCTCGGGTGTACGCCCTTGATGACCCCGTTATCGCCGCATACGTACCATTGATAGAGCACCTGGTTGCGGTGAATCGGCCCAACGCTTCCGCCCACGACTTTGCCCTCGTATTTGACTAAAAACGTTTTGGACGAGGGCGATTTCCAGAACTGCATGAACAGATCGATGCTCGGTAGCGGCTTCTTTACCTTCTCGGTGTACAGTTTCTTCAACAGTTGATAAAAAGCCACCACGTCGGCTTCCGATTCCGGTTCCGTCACTACGGCGCCGGCGGCCAGGCTGGTTTTTATTTGCCGGCGCCGGTTGCTGCTCAACCGGCCGGCCGCTTCGCCGTCAATTTTTACGATATAGTTCAGGTGCGGGCGGAAATGGAAGCCACTGGCGGCAAAGGCGTCTTTTAATTCGGAGCAATCGAAAAAATTCCGGAATTCGATAAAAATGGCGCTTCCGCGGGCATATTTTTTCATCTCCTGCAGCAAGGTTTTCGTCACGGCCTGCCTATCCGCAGACGCCGCCACGATGGGGCCGCCCCAAACGATCAGCCGGCGGGAAAGCCATGATTTTACGCCGCCGCCATCGGATTGAATAACCCCCAGCAAAGAACCTTTTACCTCGCCCGAATCGGATAACGCGATCAACAAAAAGGGTTTGTAACCCCTGACCGGCTCGATAAATTTTAAAAATTCGGGACTTTGGAAAAAGTTCGCGTTTGGCGCCTGAGCGGCAAATTTTTGAAAAGCGGCAAAATGATCGCTGTTTTCTAACTGATTGTATTGGGTGTAAAGGAATGTTTGCATGATTATTAAATTCAGAGGTTTTGTACGCTTGTACTTAATGTATTCAAATACAGTGCCGGTAATTGTGTTATGTGATGGCCAGGGCCGGTTGTTTCAACACTTCCATATTGCCGCTGGTCCGCCTTTTCCCGGCCAGGTTCATCAGCAGCGTCCAAACACCGGCGGCTTTCACGCATACGGCATCGGGGTTGTCGGTATCGTCGATACTGAGACGTTTCAGGCGGAAGGGATCGGTAGTCAGGGTATTGAACCCATAGTCTACCGAGATGGCGCAATCGTATCCGGCGGCCTCCACCAAACGCGCATCCCGGTCGGAGTAGTCACCATTGGGGTACGCCAGGGCATTGATATGCAGGCCGTACTTTAGTTCCAGCAGTTGTTTGGACTGAAAAATTTCTTCCCGCGCTTCCGCTTCGGAACACTTGGGCAGGCAGGGATGAAAAACAGTATGGCTTTGAAAATTGACGTATGGTTTCAGTTCGTGAATTTGGGCGGCGTCAAGGGCCTGTGGCGCCGGGAATTCCCGGTCGGGCGTAAAGCCGACCGCTGCCAGGCGTTGCAGTTTTTCCCGGTTGGAAACCTGTTTCAGCGCCTCTGTGCTGATCGCCGGGTCTTTGTGTTTGAACCAATAACGGCGGTTGGTCCCCACGATTCCGGCGCAGAGGAAAATAGTGACCGGTATCTTGTGTTTTTCCAACACGGGTAACAAGGCCCGGTTGCCGGCATGCCCGTCGTCGAGGGTGATGATGAGCGCTTTTTCGGGCAGTCTGCGGCTGCCGCGTCGGGCCTCCAGGTAGTCGTCGAGACCGATGATGTTGTATTTTTTGGCTAAATACAAAAATGCCGCTTCCGCCGCTTCCGGCGCCGGATCGTGAAACATCACGATCGTCACCTGTTTCCGCTGGTACATTTCACGGAACAAAAACGGCAGCCCGGCATACCGGATGGCCTTAAAAACCAGATTTCTCAGCGCGCTCATAGCCTAATCGATAAATTGGTTATACCATTTTTCCAGGTGTATCCATTTCCAGATTTCCCGGGAGTAGTTGCCTTCGCGGTTGAGGTGTTTTTGATACACCGCCTGTACTTTATTATTATCCATCACACCGCGGGACATAAATGGTCCGGAGTTGATCATATTTTTAATATAGGTCTGGAAAACAGGCGTCCGGAACCATTCGGCCTCCGGTGTTTCGAAGCCCACTTTGTCGCGGCGCATGCGGATGGCTTCGGGCAAGGTGCCTTTCATAGCTTCGCGCAGCACATGTTTCGTCATCCCCTTTTGAATGATCATCTCGTCGGGCATCGTCAGGGTACGTTCCACGAGGCGGTAGTCGAGGAAAGGTACCCGGGCTTCCAGGGAGAACCACATAGAGTTGCGGTCTTCCCATTTGAGCAGGTGTTCCAGTTTGTACTCGAAGTGGTTGATCAGCGCTTCTTGAAGGGAGTTAGAGCCGTACAATTCGCCGGTGATCAGGTTGGTACCGCCGGCGTGGGCCTGGAAAAAATCGGGATCGAGATATCCTTTTTCCATGACCCGTACGCGGGTGCGCAGGGCGGCGGGCAGCAGGAAAAAGGCGAAGCTTTTGATGCCGTACAAGGATCGGTGCATGTTGTAATAATGCCCCATTTCACTTGCGAGTGCGCCGATTTTGCCTTTGCGCAGCAGGTTTTTAAAATGAAATCCGAAAAAGTAATGGTAGCCGGCCAGCGCTTCGTCGGCGCCTTGCCCGTCGAGGGTAACCACGACGTGGTCTTTGGCGAGTTTCATCACCCGGTACTGGGCGTACGTGGAGGTGCTGGGTACCGGTTCGTATTGGGCGCGGGTGAGGTCGTCGAGGTCGGCCAGCAGGGCGTTTTCGTCCGGCTGGGTATAGTACATGTTCTGCAACTGCCCTTTGTAGAGATCGATAAAAGTCGATTCGTCGCCGTTGCGGTTTTTGCCATACACGGCAGAGAAGGTGTTGAGGTCTTTTTTGTTGTAGTCTTTCAACAGCACCGAAACAATGCTCGACGAGTCGAGGCCTCCGCTGAGGCAAACGCCCACCGGCACATCGCTGCGCAGGCGCAAACCCACGGCCGAGGCGAACATTTCGCGGTATTCCGCCGGGTTTTTAAAAGGTTCCTTGAGTTCCTTGCGGATGTCGTACCACTTGTGGGGCCGGAAGTTTTTTTCGGCCGACGTGGCGCCCGGCCCGATCCGGAGTTTGAAATAATGCCCGTGGTCGAGTTTTTTGACTTCTTTTAGAAACGTACTGTCGTTCTGATCACTGCGATTGAAAGCCAGGAAGTTGAAAATGGTTTCCTGGTCGGGCGTGGGTTTGCGGCCCAGTACGGCGGTGATGGAGCGGATGTCGGAGCCGAACAAAATCCGGTTGCCGTCGATGCTGTAAAAAAACGGTTTGACGCCGTAGCGGTCGCGGGCGGCGAACACCATTTTGTCCTGGCGGTCGTAAATGACGAGCGCCCACATCCCGTTGAAACGATGCAGCATATTTTCGCCCCATTCCCGGTAGGCGGCCAGGATGACTTCCGAGTCGGTTTGTGTGCGGAAGCGATGCCCTTTGGTGATGAGTTCTTCGCGGAGTTCGATGTAATTATATATTTCTCCGTTGAAAATCATCACGTAACGTTCGTCGGCGGAGAACATGGGCTGATGCCCTGCGGAACTCAGGTCGAGAATACTCAGGCGTACGAAGCCGAGGCCCATCCCGTCTTCGGCGAATAAGCCGTCGTCGTTCGGGCCGCGATGTTTCATGGCCTTTACCATGGCCTTCAATTGATGCTCCGGAACCGGAGCGCCGTCGAGATGAATAATGCCGGATATACCGCACATAAAGATTATTGTTTTATCGGTGTTTGGATCGTAGTTCAACCCCTCCCCCATCCCCTCCCCCGATGGGGAGGGGGGCCTGTCCATTTATGAATTTGTGGCCAATATTTTGGAACAGGATCAAGCCCCCCTCCCCTTCGGGGGAGGGGATGGGGGAGGGGTAGAACCGCAATGTCAAAAAACTTCCTGTTTTACTAAATTTTGTTTCGTTTCCGGCTTTTCCAGGCCCAATACGTTGAGATAAATCGATTCAATTTTTTCCGCCACCGCTTCCGCATCCAGCCCCAGGGCGTGTATACGTTCGCGGCCTTTTGTACGCCCCTGTTCGGCGGCGAACCGAAGCGCCTGCGTGAGTTTATCCGCAAAATCCGCCGGATCGTAGGAGGCCACGTAGCAACCGGGCTCCTGGCCCACTACCCAGGCAGCATCGCCGGCGGGCGTCACGACCATGGGACAATTGCAGGCCATTGCTTCCTTGACCACGTTGGGTGATCCCTCGCCATAAGAACAAAGCGTAAAAACATCCGCAGCGTTCAGGTAATGTACCACTTGTTCGGGGGCTACGGGGTATGGGTTCAGCAGTTCTACTTCCGCGTTATTCAATAACTGTGCCGCAGATTGTACTAATGTAAAATTTTTGTTAGTGTCCGTAGGGCTTCCGAGAAAAAGCACGTATTTTTTAGCGTCGTGCAGGCCCAATACTTCGCGGCTGGCGCGGCCATGTATTTTAAATTGATCAAGCCGGACGCCGTTGGGGACGATATGCGATATCTTTTTTCGCCAAACGGCTTTTTCCAGGTTGGCCGATTTGGAAATAACAGCCTGTACAAAAGGTTGAATCAGGCGGGTCAGGAAAATCAGGTAGCGGCTTTTGAAATCCACGCGGTTGTTGCCGGTGAAGGTGCCCTGGGCGTCGTCGCCCATAAGGGATACGACCACCGGAATTCGTCCCAGCGATGCCAGCACGGCCACCCAGCCGCACAGGGAATAGTGCGCATGGATGATGTCGTAGCGGTTGTTTTTCAAATGTGCGCGCAAGGGGCCCACGTTTTTTAAATAATTGCGGGGGCCTTTCCCGGTAATGGGAAAATAATCGACCTCCATACCGCGGTCGCGCAGCGATTCGGCCTGCGCCTTGGTAAAAGGCGAGATCGGGAAGGCTTTGAAATTGCCGCTGAAGACAAACAGGATTTTCACGTTTTCAGGTTATTTTATTCCTTATTCTATTTCACACAAATAATAAATCCAGCCGTCGTCCACCACCTGGTCCAGTTTGGCCGGATCGATTTCGTGTCCGGTGGAAACCGAGAACAACCGGATATTACAGAATCCCGATGCTTCCAGTTGTTTGATTTGATATTCGGGCTGTATGTAGTACATTTTAAGCCCAAAACGGTGGGTGCCGTCATTGACGATGGTGTACGGCTTTCGCTGGTGTTTGCCGGGAAAACCGTTGAGCCAAATCAGCAGGAAATAACTCAAAATCTGATAGGCTAATTTTTTGGGATTTTTATAAAACTTGATTTTATACACCTTGTGCAGGCTCCGCAAATTGTGGGTGGAGAATGCAAACACGCCGCCACTTTTCCCTACCCGATTTATTTCTTTCAGGGCCAGGAGGCGGTCATCGTGGGAGATGTTATCTATTCCGTTGTAACTGAACAGAACAAAATCGAAGCTGCCGGCCGGGAATTGGTTCATATACCGGGCATCGGCCTCTCCGAAAGAAATGTGGTCTTCCCGGTCGGAGAAACGTTCTTCGCAAGCTTTTACCATGTTGGCGGCATAATCGACGCCCACATACTGCCGTACCAGTGGGGCAAAATGCACCGTGGTACGCCCGCCTCCGACGCCGATATCCAGCATTTTCATGTATCCCAGGCGCTCCCGGAGCAGGCTGAGAATTGTTTGCTCGGGTTTTTGCAAACGGTCCATGGCGGTGTATCCCCGGACTATGTTTTCGGCTTCAAATGTGCTTTTCATCGCAGAAAAAGTTAGTGGTAGTTTTACATTTCACACAGATAATATATCCAGAGTGCATTGGCGGTTTCATTGATACGCGATATTTCAATTTCCGTGCCGGTTTCAATGGAGAACAATCGAATATTTTTAAAGCCGCATGCTTTTAACTGATCTATTTGTGCCTGTGGTTCTATATAATATGTTTTGAGCGAAAAGCGGTTTGTGCCGTCATTGATGACCGCAAAGGGGCGTCGCATATACTTGCCGGGCAATCCGTTCAGCGCGATCAGCATAAACAAGGCATAGAACTGGTAGATAAAATCCTTGAGTTTTTTCTGCCGTTTAATCGTGTACAGTTTATTTAAAAAAAGCAGATTATGTGTGGAAAAAACAAAATATCCGCCCGTTTTGCCCACTCGCCGGATTTCACGGAGCGACTGAAGCCTGTCTTCGTGCGAGATATAATCAATACCGTTATAACTGAATAAAATCAGGTCGAAGGAACCTGTTTCATATTCGGGCATCGAACGCACATCGCCCAAGCGGAATGACTCTTTGGCTTCCGGGAACCGCTCTGCGCAAGCTTTTATCATATTTTCTGCGTAGTCGCATCCAATATATTCTTTTACCAACGGGGCAAAATGTACCGTGGTGCGCCCGGCGCCGACGCCGACATCGAGCATCCGCATGGCCGGAAGCCTGCTTTTCAGCAGGTTCAAAATGGTTTGTTCCGGTTTTTGCAGTTTATCCGCCGTTACATACGTTTGAACCGCGTAATCCGAGTTCCAGGAATCTTTGTTTGATATAGCCATGATATTTACTTTATTGGGAGGTAACGGTCTTATTTAAAGCAGACGATCAGGCCCGCTTTCCTGATTCCAGCATTTTTTTTAATTTTCCAGGAGCCCGTCGGAGTTTTTTCATTATTTGAGCGGCATACAAGTTGAAGTACAGCAGCCTGCCCCGGGTATTAAAGCAGACATAGACGTTAAATTTTTCATAGAAACCGGTTGCCCAGCGTTCTTTATAGGGTTCTTCCCCGCATTTGAAATCAAAATATTTGACCTGCCGGTGAATGAGGTTTTCGATCGTATAATAAATCATCAGGTTGCCCAGGCTGAGGGAAGCAAACCCGGGATCGAAGCCGACCATTAAATATATGTATGCGTGTGGCGCCCGAACGCCGTACAACGAGCCGATTACCGCACCATCGAGCAAGATCTCTGTAAAAGAAAGTACACATGACGCTCCTTCCGGATGGTTGCACAGGTGTTTATGAAAAATCTGAAAATCCGGTTGTACAAAAAAGGATGCCCGATTCATCGAATCGAACCGCATTTTATGCAGACGGGTGTGGTTTTCGATAGCCTGCTGCATATCGTATCCGGGCGGCAACTGCGTCGCTTCCACGATCCGGAAAACAAGGCCGGATTCCTGACCGATTTTAATTTTTTTCTTGAGCTGGCTGCGAAAATTAGATTTGTAAAGCGCCCAAAATTCGTCTATTGAGCCCGGGATATCCAGCGAATAACCTTTTTGATGTTCTCCTTGTCGTACATCGAGCCCGGAAAAATATTCGTTCAACATCGAATGGAACGGGCGCGTCAGTGAATGAGCGAGCAGCATATCAGGCCTTAAAGTTTCCTGCAGAAATTTAAAAAATGCCTGGAGTATTTCCCGGCGATCATTTTCTGCCACGACCGGTTCAATACAATCGGCTGTCGGCATCCGCAATATCTCCACTACCCTACCCACAACGGTGTTGATTACCTTATAGGGTTGGATCAACACCAAGCGGTCATCGCGGTAGCCCGCGATAATTCCGTCCGGCTGCTTTTCAGGCCAGGCTGTTTTTAGCGCCTGAATAAAAGCCCGGTGATAAAACAGGTTTACCGTTCGGCTTTCCAGAAAAAGCGCGTTCCAGTCGTCTTTCGGTATCTGTTCGAAAGTAGTGAGATGGAATATGATCGGAGATGTATTCATTTTAGTTCAGCGTTTAGATCACGTTTGCCAAATTATTAAAGCGTCAAACGTGAGCTCCCGGGGTTTGTGCAGAGATGTTTCAAACTATTACTTCCTGTGTCGTCAGCATGTCGATGAAGTGTTCGACACGCAAAACGAAGCATTCTGCGCGGTTAAAATCGCCGGGTTCGAACACCCATTCACCGCCGATTTGGCGATAACGGCCCGGCTGCCCGTCCACCAGCATTTGGTAGGGATCGGACTGGCCGAAGAGACATTGCATTTCATTCACTAAGTACCTGCCGTCGGCGGTTTCGAAGAGGTCGACCGATTGCGACAGGAAATGGCGTCGTTCGGTTATTTCTTTGACATAATCGAAGAGTTTCAGCGGCGGGTTTTCATATCCTTTGAGGAGGCTGCCACTGGCTTTATCGCCCATTTTTAATTTTTTATGGGCAAAAAACGAATCGCCGATCCGTACGCAACGCCACTCGAAGTCGTGGGGGATAAATTCCTGCAAAATGACATAGTCTTTTTGCACTTCGGCACGCTGAAATTTATATTGCTGGAGTTTGTTGCGGAGTTCCTGCGGATGGAGCAGTTTTCTGATTACCCGGCCGGCAAACCCTTTTTTTCGCCATTTAGGGCCCACCTGCATACCTGCGCCGTGGCCACGGAAGGTATTTTGAATATACTCCATTGCTTCCGCGCGGGATTTCAGTATTTGTACACCGCTGCCGCCGCCGCCGATACTGGTTTTGCCAACCAGTGGGATGGCAGCCGTTTCCAGGAATGCCAGGGCTTCGGATTCGTAGTAAAATACCCAGGTTTTTGGATGTGCAATATTATTAGCGGCGAGCCAGTAGGAGAGGTATTTTTTGTTTTCGTAAATCTGAATTTCCTCCAAACAAGGGTACATCGGAATACCGCAAACAGAATTGAGTATGGTAAGGCGTTCGTCGTACATGACCCGGAACGGCGTGGTCCAGCCCGGAGGTGTGGCCAACAAACCGTCGAAGTGGCCGCGTTGCACTCGTTCCAGCCAGTCGACACGGGTGAGATCGACTACTTCCCATTCAATCTGGTCGGCAAATTCGGCGCAGGCTTCTTCCCAAAGAACATGGTCGTCGGCAACTTCGTTTTGTAATATGGCAAGGCGTAATTTTTGCATAATTAATACGGTATGGCTATATGGCTAAATTTTTTAGTTTTTCAACATGCGTTTTTACATTAATGACAGTAGCCATTCTGGCAGATGTATCAGGGCTGCTGTCTGTGCGGCCACGGGTTTTAGGTGGTTTTGATAAAACCGGTATACTCGGGGGTTATCTTTTATTATTTTGATCGTTCGGGCTTTTGTGCGGAACAGCAGGTTGAGTTTGCCGGAAATAAAGATTCGGTTCAGTTTGCGTTCCCGGTTGGCCGCTTCGTATTTGTAAGGTTCGTCGCCGTCGCCAAAATCAAGGATGCGCAGCCCGTGCGGCACCATCCATCCGGCGATGTGATAAATCAGGGCTTTTCCAGGGCTGAATTTCCAGTAGTCCGGGTGAAAGGTGGTGGCGTGAAAAATAACGGATTTTTCCTCCAGCAAACCAATAGCAAACCCGATTCTGCCCTCCGGTGTTCGGATAGAAAATCGTACCAGCACCGCGTCGAATTGCCAGGCACGCAGGCAGCCCGCCAAAAATTTTCGCTTTTCGTCGCTCACGTATTGAGAGGGGGTACTCGTACCTGCCCAACGTTTGATATGTGCCTGACAGAATTCTTCTGCCCAGATTTCTAAATCCGTATCATCGACTAATGCCTCAAAAACGGCGTTTTGTTGTTTCGTCAACCGGTTTGCGTAGTAGCGAAATTTGTGCGAAGCACCGATGCGCGCGAAAAGTTCCTCCGGACTGTCCGCTTCCGCGATCGGACAGACCGAATAGTTGTAATTCAGCCAATACAAACCGCTGGCTTGCCCAGCTGCTTGAAATGTAGGCATATAGCCGGCCCATTCCGGTTGATTATTCAGGATGAGCGCCCAATTCTCCTGTTTCACTTTCTGCAAAAACTGCAAGAAAAATTGTTCAATTTCTTCCCTGGTACAATGGCGGTCCAGCACAAAAAAATTGACATCTGTCTTGAGATCACTCAGGAAGGTAAACGTGCCTGAATTGTTTTTTAAAAAGACCACGCCCCGTAACTGGCCTTCCTTAAAATATTGAAAAACAGTCGTTTGGCTCTTGGTTTTACCAACAAAATAACGCAGAATATGCGGAGATTTGAAGGGAGAACGATACAGACTGTTGTGCCAGAGGGTAGAGAAATTGTCCCAAAAGTCATTACCCGGCACGCCGTGGGTAACTGTAAATTCAAGCGACATAAATGACGATAATTAATTGATTAAAACAATTCAGGCTAAAGTGGAAAGTACCAATATTTGTTCATCGAATAAAATAGCATGCACCCAATTGAAACAGAAGATGTAAGAAAACATCGCGGCTACCCTGCCACGCAGGTTGCGTAAAGCCGGTTTGAGTTTATTTTGATACAGGTGGAAAATTCCCTGGTTTTCACGCACTTTTTTTATAAGTTGGGTTTTCAGGATAAATTTCAAATTGGTTTTTCCGGAGATAAAAATCCGTTTGAGCACCTGGTCCTTGGAGGCGACGTAGTATTTGTACGGTTCATTGCCGTCGCCGAAATCGAGCCGGCGCAGGCCGTTTTCGGCCATCCACTGCGTTATATAATAAATCAATACTCGCCCGGGGCTGCAATGCGCATAGTCCGGATGGAATGTCGGCGTATGGTATATCAACGTTTCGCTATCCAGGAGGCCCACCATCAGACCGATGCGACCTTTTTCCGTGCGGAGGGCAAACCGCACCAATACGCCGTCGGCATACCAAGCTTTCAGGCAGTCTTTCAGAAAAGCGCGCCGTTCCGGGTTTCTGTATGCAGAGGGTGTAGGCGTAGGCGCCCAACGCGCCACGTGCGCGTCGCAGAACTCTTTCACCCATTGATCCATATCGGAATCGTCGGTCAGCACTTCCAGACTGCCATTTTCCTGCTTCACGAACTTATTCAGTTTGTAACGGGTATTGCGCGAAGCGCTTACTTCTTTGAACAGGGTTTCAGGCGTTTCCGCTTCGGCAATGGGGCATACCGAGTAGTCGAGATTCATCGAATACAGTGGGCTGGCGTCGACGACCTCCTCTAAAACATCCATATATGCCGCCCATGCCGGCTTGTGGTTGAGCATTAGCGCCCAATTGTCTTTCCCTGCATGTTCCAGCAATGCTTCAAAAAAACATTTTGTCATATCAGGCGTACAAGAGCGATGCAGTATGAAAAAATTAGCATCTGTTTTGAGGTCGCTCAAAAAAGTATAAACACCTTTTTGGCACTTAAACAGCGCGGCGCCGAACAACTCGCCCCCCTGCTCACATTGAAAGACCGCCAGATTGTTCGGGTTCCGGCCGGCGTAATACTGCAAAATGTGCGGCGCCTGGAAGGGTGATCGGTGCAGGCTGTTTTGCCAAAGTTGCGTGTAGCGCCCCCAAAAATCGGCATCCGGGAGTTGATAAGAGATAGAGTATTTCATACAGTTTGGTTTGAAGCTGCGCGTTTGGTCGCGCGCGCGGCAGCCGCCCATCCGGCGGCTATTGAATAATAATGAATGGTTTTTTCCAGTGTATCAGGTACCATTGCGCCTTTTTCCAACTGCCGGGCAATACCCGACTGGAGCAACACATCGTATTCCTGGGCTTGTATTTGCCAAGCGATATCACCCCGGTATCGTAGGAAATATGTTTCCACGGCATTGGAATCTCCGTTGTAGCCCCGCAGGAATTTCTGACGGGCTACCCGGCCCAAGAGCAGGGGGCGGCGCCAGGTTTCCAGCACATCAGCGGGGCTGTAGCCTTTATTCGTGGGCAGCCGGTAGAGTTGTTTATCGGTGCGGTGCAAAAAAGCCGAATAAAATATTTGCCCCTTCAGGCGTTTGTTCTTTTGTTTTTCAAAAAGCCGGGCGTGTACGCCGGACCATACGGTTTCATTCAGCGCTGCAAAAAAATGCAGGGAAAGGTACGGCGTCCGGTTGCGCAAATAATGGCTTTGCATCACCAGTTCCGGGCCAAAATATTTGCGGAAAATTTCCTCCAGCACAAAAACATAGAAGCGTTGGTTGGGGTCCAACCCTTTTTTTGCGTCCAAATATTGTTCCAGATCGGCGATCAGCCCATCTAATTCCGCCCGAAAAAACGCCCCGGCCTGCCGGCCGGCGGCCGCGCGCAGGAAATCTTTCCAGGAAGCGTCGCGGGTGGCAAAAATCCGGAGTAGCGCTTCGCTCATCATCACACCGGGCTGGTGCATGGCGCGGAACATTTCGCTGCCGAAATTGCCGGTCAGGATATAATCCGTTTTCTCTGCCAGTAATTTGGCGGCATAGTGGTAGTGTGGCCGGCCGAAGTTGCCGTTGAATTCCGACAAGCGCAGAAATGCCCATGCCGAATCCAGGGCATACCGGTTTACATAATCGGTATCTAAGTGAATCGGCAGATACGGAATACCCACTGCTTTGGCCTGAGCAGCCGGGAAGGTAACATCCGGCTCGTCGGGCATACCGAAACTATAGGTCAGAAAATCGGAGCGGCCCGCCTTGCGCGCGGCAGCCACCAGGGTGCGGCCGTCGAAGCCGCCGGTGAACGATATAGCAAACGGCGCCTCGGGTAGAAACAACCGGCTTTCGTTTTCAAATAACTCGGTCAGTTCGGTAAGGCTTTGGGCAGATTTTTGCAAGCCGGCGCCGAAATGCCGTTCTACCGCGAACGGCGTTTCCACACCGGCGCCCGTTTCCGTCACGGTAATCTGCCGGTGCGCGCCCAGCAGGCGGATTTTACTAAAAGAGGTGCCGTCGAAAAACGGGTAGTTGAACAACAGGCGTTCGAGCAGGTGGCGCCGGTCGGGCACGCCGGGGTCCGTTTGGCCTGCCAGGAAAAAAACCGAAGAGCTCAGGAAAATCCGGTCGTTCCGGATTTGATAATAGACCGGAAAAAGCGCCCCAAATGAATTGCCGCACAAAAAACGGCTGCCCCGCAGGTAAAACCAGTTGTAGTGTCCGGGTATTTCGGTGTATAAGGCAGCAATATCCAAATTGCCTTGCCGGTCGCACAAGCGGGCGGCCGTCTGATCGCTACGCCGAAACACCGGGTCGCCCAACAAAAACAACTGCCCACCATCCGGCAACGGTACCGTTTCGAGCCGTTGCACCCCCGGTTGCAGGTACAAGGTTTGTTCCAGCGGCGCATGATGCTCCGTCGATTCCGGCGTCAATACCCTGATTTCGGGCGCGCCGGCAGTAAATCGGCATTGGAGGTAAAAAAACATCAGCTCCGTTTTAGAATTTTATTTTTATACTCGTTGGCTAACCAAAGGGCGTAGTAGGGTTGCTTGTGGTGGTGGCTGGACAATTTGTAATCCAATTTCCGGTGCATCCACCAGCTGCCGATGTTCCAGTCGGTGCCGATACGGGGAATGCGGTCGGTCTGTTCGGTTTCGCCGGTCATTTTGCCGGCCGTTGTGGCTACATAACCGGCTTCCCGCGCCAGGGCGTGCGCCTCATGGCTGTTGTCGCCATGCGGCCAACAGAGGAAACGGACGGGTTTGCCCAATTTCTCTTCGATGATCTGTTTGGATTCGACAACTTCGTATTCCAGCCGGCGCCGAAAAGCCTCATCCGACTCTACCGCCGTTATTAATTCGCCGGCGCCTTTGTACCGCTCGTAAATGTGCCGGGCATTCTCCTCGAATACCGGACGGTGCGCCGGAATCGCCAGTTCGTATTTCCCCGCCAGCCCGGCTATTTCTTCCATAAATCCGGCGTTGATGGTGTGTTTTCTGGCCACTACGGCGGAGGTTTCTTTGAACAACGGCGTACCGGCGGCGAGACGTTGCCCGAAATCCGGATCGTTCATATAAAACGGCTTTTGATCGGCCGCGTAGGTGTTAAGTATCGGGTAAAAACCCGGAAAGCCGCCGTAGTAAAAACCGGTCAGTTGATCCGACACGGTATATTTGGCATGGCTCATGGTGTGCGATTGTATGTCGGCAAAACCCGATTCCTGCATGATCCGAAGCTCGTTCCACGACAGGTTGCCCAGTCCGGTGAGGTCGGACATGCGGCAGCGCCCTGCCCACACATCCTCCAGCGTGGGGCGTATAATGTCGCGCGGATCGATCAGTTCCGGGCACACGAACAGGGTGATGCGCATCCCGTATTTTTTGGCGATGGGGAAAGCGTACACCCAGTTGTCGAGCAGGCCGTCGTCGAAGGTGATACAGATGTCGTTCCGGTCGAGAGGCTTTTCGCCGCGGCGGCAGGCCATCCAGTCGTCCAAAAAAACGGAGCGATAGCCATTGGACTGAAAGTACCGCAACTGATCCTCGAAGCGATCGGTCACCATAGTCAGGAAGTTCAAAAACCACTTGTCGAAGCGCCGGGGCGCCACGGAGTGGAAATATAATACAGGAGCGCTAAACGGTTTCATACGTCTATTCTATTGCTTACCGGTCAGACGGCTTGGAGTCGTCAGACCAGGGTTATACGGTTTCATACGTTTTTTCAATGTCTTTGAGGTGTTTTTCCAGGTCGAACAGTTTTTTCATACGCTCGGTGGCGGCATAAGCTTTGTGCGTGAGTTCGGGGTAGTCGGCCACGGCTTTCAGGAAGTTTTCCCGGATTTCGGGATAGTTTTCCGGGTTGCCGAGACAGAAGCCTTTTTCGCCGCCGTGTATTTCTTCAAACACCGGAATATTGCTGGTCAGAATAGGCAACCCGGTGAGCAGCGCTTCGGGCAACACGTTGCCGAAGGACTCATAAGCGCTGAGGAAAACGAAAAGATCGACGGATTGGTAAAAAGCCGCTACATCCTCCACCCAACCGTGAAAAACAATCCGGTCGCCATAAGGGCTGTTGCGGGCCTGTTGTTCCAGTGCGCCCCGTAATTTACCGATACCGGCCAGGTGTAATTCCAGGTCGGGCATTTCCCCTGCGATTTCTTCAAACAGGCGAATCACCAAATGCACGTTTTTCCCGGGGTCGAGCCGTCCGGCAAACGCCATACGACGCAGCCGCGCCCGGAGCCAGCGTTTTTCGAGAAAACGGGTCAGGTCAAAACCGTTATAAATCACTTTAGGCTCTACCGGCAACACTTCGCGCCGGAAGATGCCGGCGCTGTATTGCGAGTTGGCGATAAACCGCACATCAAAAAGAGAGGTGAGTAGCCAGGCGGTTTTGAGGTATATTTTATGCCACCATTTTTTCCAGTACTTCGTGCCGTGAATATGGTAAACCGGGTTGCGAACGCCGGCCAGCAGGGTGAGCAACAGGATGATCGGGCCGCTGTTCATCAGATGAAAAAGTTGCCCCCGGTGTTTGCGGCAATACCGGAAATACCGGGCGTAACACTGCCGGTTATTGTCGGATCCTTCCTGAAAATGATCGTCCAGGCGTTCGTTCAAGCCGTTGCCGACGGGGCGCAGGCTGAAAATGTACATCTCCCGCTGATCGTAAAATTCGTTGGTATAGTAGCTGACATACGACTCCATGCCGCCGGGCATCGATTGCCAAACGACGTAATGAACAGGCAGTTGATCGTGTGCAGGTATCTGTTTTTTCATGTTCAATTGAATAAATAGCATAACATACTCCGCAGCTTTACGGGCCGAAGGAGAGAGGGGGTATGCCGAAGCAGGCGTTTGACCGCCGGATTAGGAGGGGGAGAAAAATCGGTGTGTTACGATGGGATTACAGGAGGAGGTACAGGGTTGTTGCGGTTTGGATTATAAGGAAATTTACAGGCTAAAGCGCCCATGGTAAAATACAAAGATAAAACGATACCGTTTCCGGGGTCCGAATAAAAACTAAAATGTTGGCCTGATGAGGAATGTATTAAAAACCAGCCCGGAAAAAAGACCACGAAAACCAGCAAGGCATCTTTCATGGGATGCCCTGGAAGTAATTGCAAGCTTCGGGCCAAAAGTTTACCGTGGTAAAAAATAAAAAAGGAACCCATAATCAACGCGCCGAGAATGCCGGCGTGCAGCAGGATATTTTGGTTGGCCACGTGAAAATCGGCGTATTTAAAAAACGTATTTGAAAATCCCCACCCGGTTATCGGCGTTTCGCTCCACTTGTCGAGTACCCTTGGGCTGCGTTCGCTTATTCTCGACAAGGTTCCGCCGGCAGTCACGTCGCCGCCGGCTAATTTTTCGAGCGTGGTGAATCGTTTGAACGCGTTGGTAAACTGTTTTTCCACGACGGGGATCAGGAGCAGCCCGGCGATCATCACCGTGGCCGCAACACCCACCGTAGCCACACGTTTGAAACTCAACCGCAGTACAAAGGCCAAAAACAGGATAAAACTGAGCGAAAAACCCAGCAGCCAACCCCGGGTTGCCGACAGCACCACGCACAAAAGGCAGGCGGCAATCACCGCAAACGGATATAAAAAGTGAAAATATTTGTCTTTTCGGGCAAGCAGATAAAAAGCGCCGAAATAAGCGGTGAGCACCGTGGCGCTGCTGTAAAAGCCCCGGTAAGTTTTACCTTTTGCCACATCGACCGTAAACCAGAATTTTTTATAAACACCTAAATACTGAGACGGCGTAATACTGGTTGTGATGGTGAATACCTGGGCAAACAAGGCCAAAAACGCCATCGGAAAAATATATACGAAACACTCGCGGAAATCCTCCTCCTTTCGGAACAAGCGCGGCACGGAATAAAAAAGCGCCAGCGGAAGAATAAACTTGACCAAACGAAATTGCACATTCAATTCTCCGGACAAACCCAATAAATAGCCCTGAAAGACAAGCAACAAAATATAAACCCCCATCAGTTTCAGGAAATTATCGTGAAAAAACGCTCCCGGACTTTCCCTCCTCGATGCTTTAATAACCGACAGGATAATATATATATGCGCAACCTCGATCTGCGGCAGCCCGGGAATCAGGGTAATGACTACTTCAAACGGATTGAAGAAACCCCAGAAACCATCGGAAATCGTCAGGAAAAACGCGAGCCACATGGCTTCCTGATTCGACCGGAAGTAGAGGATCAGCAACAGGATATAGCAGGGCGTTTTTGCCGCCGCGGGGGCATAGTACGTAGCCAGAATGGTTACGCCCAGCAACAGGAAAAACGTGGCAAGTTTGCGGATCATGGTTACGTTAAATCGGTTTGCAAGCGCCGGCAGTGCAGCATGAAGGCCCCCACTGCCGAAGATTATTTGAAAATATGATCAACCATGCGCCGGATGACTAAAGGCGGGGCATATTGTTGTACGACCCGTTCGCGCATCGACTGCACATATTCTAATCTTTTCGATTCGTTCTCTAACCAAAACCGCGCCATTTCCTCGGCTTCCGAATAATTTTTTATAACAGGAATATCCATTCCCTCAAAAACAGCGCACAAATCGGCACTGTATTCGCACAGCGGAAGTATGCCGGCGCCCAAAATATCGAATACGCGCACATGAATACCCTTGAACAAAGAGGGCACCTGTTCCACCGGCGCGATTTTGCTACAGTTGTACACCAGGTTATTGAACCCGGCATCGAAACGATTGTGCGGAATGACTTTGTCTTTTACCTCCGGAAAAAACGCCAGCCAGCGATCCATGTTTCCGCTGATATAGGCGCGCATATCTAAATTCCGGAACAGATTGAGAAACAACATGCGCTTGTATCCCCAGTTGGTTTTGCTGGCGCTACCCACATATATAAAGTCCGATTGATACTGCTGCCGGTCGGTTTCGCTCACAGTCATGGGGTGATACACCGCTTCGTTGAACCCAAAACAATCGAACACCGCGTTTTGCACACCCATGAGGGTCAGTTGGTCGCGCCACATCGAATCCGGACAGATCACGTAGTCGGCCTGAAACAGGATATGCAGGTTGTAAATACTGGTAGGCGTGTACAAGGGGTTATCGCCCAGCATAAAAGCAACCCGCGATGTCTTTTTAAATTGTTCCAGCAAATCAGGCAGTACCAACTGGTTGTTGTAAATCAGCACCAGGTCGGGGTTGAACTCGCGGAAAATACGGAGATACTCTTCGTTCGCTTTTTTGACATACGGCTCTTCCCAGATGTTTCGGATTTTCTTGGGAAGCGCGGTATAGTTGTTGTACCAACTGTTTTTCCGGGGGGAGAAAAATTGCTGATAATCAACACTTTTTAACTCAATGCCTTCCTGCTCGATCCCCGCTATGATGGAATTAATAAACGGGTATTGCAGCGGCGCTAACAATAAACACTTCATTTTTTAAAGTCAAAATGTAAAAGTTATTCAAAGTCAAAATGTAAAAGTCAAAATGTAAAAGTTAGACTTTTACATTTTACATTTTGACTTTTACATTTTGACTTTATCCCCCGCTACCGCCACCTGCGGACTTCGCCACAGAAGCAGGGAGACTTCGCCCTTTTCCGGTAATCACGGGAAAAACCGAATTGCTTTTTTCTGCCCACTACAACCGGACCGTAGCCGCATTTTAGCC
Organism: Bacteroidota bacterium; assembly: GCA_963169325.1. Lineage (GTDB taxonomy): Bacteria > Bacteroidota > Bacteroidia > Chitinophagales > Saprospiraceae > M3007. The sequence continues at coordinate 14,261 of CAUJEY010000067.1, read as the reverse complement.
CGTTTCGAAAATCAACGGTAAAGGCAATTTCCTCCAGGTGACTATTTTTATCAAATTTCAAATGGTTGTAATCCAATTGAATATTGTAAATTTCCAGCATGTTTTTTTTGAGCGCCGTCAAGTCCTGACTGGATTGTTTTTCGGTGAAAAACACCTTTAAAATACCTTTGTTTTGCGTGAGGCCGAAGGCCGGCAGGGACAAAGTCAGTATTCCAAAAAATAAAAGTCTTTTCATAAAGCGCGCGTATTTCGGTCAAATGTAAGGCGTCGAACGATTATTCCCTTCGTTCTTTGATGATTCGGGCCGGGTTTCCAGCCACTACCGCGAAATCGGGCACATCTTTCAACACCACGGCCCCGGCGCCTACAATAGCCCCGGCGCCGATCCGAATCCGGGGCAGCACAACCGCCCCGGTGTAAATATCGGCATTTTTACCAACTTGCACCAAACCCGCCAATCTGGCGCCGGGCCCAACGGAAACGCCGTCGCCGAGCACGCACTCGTGATCCACCGACGCCCCGGTATTGATGATGCAGGCACGCCCCACCTGCGCATCCACACACACGGCCGCATTGGCATACACCTGCGAGCCTTCGCCCAGCCGGGCATTTTCTGCTACAAATGCCGTGCGGTGTACCGCCGTGATGGGGTGCAGGCCGAACGATTTGATCTCCTCGTGTACATCGAGGCGCACTTGCCCGTAACCGGGACCGATACTCACGATAAACGACGGCTTTTCAGTGCCGTCGAATTGCCGCACCCAGTCCAAAAACGCCGCCCGGTTGCCCAGGCAGGGGATGCCCCGGTATTCTTTTGGAATATCGGGGTTGTTGTCGAAATAGCCGGCGATGCGAAATTGCGTTTTCAGCAATTCACACAACACTTTGAAGTTGCCGGTGCCGCCCCATATTATGAGATCAGACAACGGCTTGCTCATGGAACACTTTTATGCCGTCGATCACATAGTGTACTTCTTCGTCTGTCAGGTCGGCGTGCAGTGGCAGCGTGATGAAACGCTCCTGCTCGGCTTCCACGAAAGGACAGGTGTGGCCCCAGGGCGCGAACAAGGGCTGAATACTCAACGGCGTGTAATGGCAGCCGGTGGCGATGCCCTGCGATTTCAGGTGGATCATCAGTTCATCGCGCTGATCGGCCCGGATGCCGAACATCTGGTAGCAGTAGTTTTCCGGCTCGAACGGCAACAGCGGTTCCACGCCCGGCACGCCATCCAGCCCGTCTAAATACATCCGGATGATCTCCGAACGGCGGCGACTCATGGCCGGCAGTTTTTTCAATTGCGCCAGGCCGATGGCGGCGGCCAGGTCGTTCATGTTGTACTTGTAGCCCAGCACGGCGATTTCGTAAAACCAGTGCATGGCATCGCGGTTGGTCCCGGTGTATTGCTGCGCGGTTTTCCAGTTGTCTTTGTCGATACCCACCCAGCGCATGGCTTTCACGTCGTGAAACAGCTCGGGATCGTTGGTCACCATCATGCCGCCGTCGCCGGTAGTCATCAGTTTTTTTTCTTCAAAACTGTAGCATCCGATATCGCCCCACAAACCGAGTATTTGCCCCTTGTACATAGCGCCTGCCGTGTGCGCGCAATCCTCAATCACCTTCAGGCCGCGTTCGCGGGCCCAGGGCATGAGTTTTTCCATGGCCACCGGGTGCCCGGCGTAGTGTACGGGCATCACGGCCACGCAGTCTTTGTCGTACTTGCGCTGCAAATCGTCGAGGTCCATGCCGAGCGTCACCGGGTCGCTGTCCACGAATACCGGCGTCAGCCGGTTGTACAAAACGGCAGTGGCCGTAGCTGCGAAGGTCAGCGAAGGCACCAGCACTTTTTTCCCTTCGGGAAAACGGAATACCGCCAGGGCCAGGTGCAGGGCAGCGGTGGCGGAATTGACGCCGACCGCCATTTTGCAACCGACAAATTTTTCCCATTCGGTTTCAAATTCATTCACAAAAGGCCCCAGGCCGATCCAGGAGCGCTCGAAAGCTTCCCGGATTTTTTGCAGTTCCTCTTCGCCTACGGAAGGTTTGAATAAGCGTATGTTCATTTGAGTTACGATTTAACGATTTACGATGTGAGACTTAGACTTTCCAGGTTTCAAAAACCTGGAAAGTCTGGTGCGCGTATACCCGAATACTTCTGTACAAATTCACGAAACGTCATGTTCCTTCCATCCTTTTCCGACAGCACGGGCGTTTGCACGGGCCAATCTATACCGATCTCGGGATCGGACCACAGCAGGCCGCCCTCGTGTTCGCGGTTGTACACATTGTCCACTTTATAGAGCACTTCGCTCTCTTCGGTGAGTGTACAAAAACCATGCGCAAAACCCCGGGGGATAAAGATTAATTTTTTGTTCGTTTCGGAGAGCTCTATACTGTCCCATTGGCCGAAAGTGGGCGAGCCGAGCCGCAAATCTACGAACACATCCAGCACGGCGCCGCGGATGCAGCGCACCAGTTTGGTTTCGGCGAACGGCGGAAACTGGAAATGCAGCCCGCGGATGATGCCGGCGCGTTCGCTGCGGGAGTGGTTTTCCTGCATCCATTGGCGGTGCAGGCCGGCTTGTTCAAAAAGACCGGTATCGTAGGCGCGCATAAAAAAGCCGCGCTCGTCCTGTATGGGGGCGAGTTGGATTTCCCAGACGCCGGATAGTTTACGTTGTGTGAATTGCACGGATGGATTCTAAAGGTTAGTTAAGTGATTCAACGAATTGCCTGACACTTGAATTTGAACTACCATAACTGACTATCATAACGTCAAGCGGGGTATAATGGAATTTCATTACCGCACTCCGAATAGCATCAAAAATCCAGTCATACGCATTGCCAAATACGCCGCCACCGACTAAAGTCAAATAGACCCTGTTATTGCCGGTATTTTCATAGTTTTTCAGCGCTGCATAGAATGTTGCCTCATAAGTTGCCGCTAAAATTAGTTTTGCGAATTCCTTCCAGAGATTTGATTCAATATTTGAATAGGCGACTGGCAAGGCGGAACAATATGCTTGTGTTACGGTATGTTTATGTTCACTTATGTTTTCCAGTGGAGGTGCAACGTGCTTCAACTCAGTCAGGGTAGGTACCTCTAATTTGCCAAAATGAAACTGCTTTCCGTTAACCAATGAGGTAAGGACACTTCCATTTACGGCTAAATGCTGACGAACTTGTTCCGGACTAATTTCTCTAAATCCTGTTAATTGCTCAAACCACATTATTTTGCCTGTCGGCCTTTATGCTGAAGATTAATTTTTTTGATTTTTATATACGAAACCGTTCCTGATAATCCTCAATCTGCCCAACACACAATTCCCAAACATCGGTATTGGCAAACCGCGCATACCAATCGGCGGTCATGCCCACCGTTTCGGGAAAACTCAGCGCGGGTTGCCAACCCAGCCGGTGAATGGCTTTGCTGATATCGAGCATGAGTAATCCGGCCTCGTGGGGCTGGTTGGGGTCGGAGGTATCGCGCCAGCCGGCCGGGGTTTCCTTTATGTTTTTCCGGAAATATTGAAAAAACGCTTCCACCACCGTTCCAACGGTATGTACGCTATGCGGCAGCGGACCGAAGTTCCAGGCGCCGGCGAAGCGGGCGGGGTCTTCGAGCAGTTTTTGTGCGAGCAGAAGGTAGCCGCCGAGCGGTTCCACCACGTGTTGCCAGGGGCGAACGGCGGCGGGGCTGCGAATTTCCAGGGTCCGGCCGTCTTCGATGGCCCGGATAATGTCGGGCACAAGGCGGTTGTCCGACCAGTCGCCGCCGCCGATCACGTTTCCTGCCCGGGCAGAAGCGATGGCCGTGGGGTGTCCGGTTGCAAAAAAGGAGCGGCGGTAGGAGGAGATGACAATTTCGGCGGCGCCTTTGCTGGCGCTGTAAGGGTCGTGCCCACCCATCGGGTCGCTTTCCCGGTAGCCATGTACCCACTCCTGGTTTTCGTAACACTTATCGGTCGTAATCAGCACGGCTGCCCGCACGGAAGGTGTGCAACGGATCGCTTCCAGAATATGGGCCGTGCCCTGAGTATTAATGGCGAACGTGGCGGCCGGATCGCGGTAACTCTCCAGCACCAGCGGCTGGGCAGCCAGGTGGAATACGATTTCCGGCTGTTCCTCCGCAAAAATGGCTTTCATCCGGTCCAAATCGCGAATATCGGCGCGGTGATCCCGCATACGCGAGCCGATACCGCTCCGCAGAAAAACGCCGTCGGGGTGCTGCGGATCGAGGGCAATGCCGGACAAGTCGGCGCCCAACTGATGCAGCCAGATGCTGAGCCAGGCGCCTTTGAAACCGGTATGGCCCGTGATGAGGACTTTTTTATCTTTAAAGGTGGAAAGATTCATTTTCTATTTTTTTAGACGAGGCTGTATCATAAGTCACTTTTTAAAAAACATGGCAGATTTGTATTTTAACACATAGGCACATAGGTCACATAGCGCGAATACTATGTGGCCTATGTGCCTATGTGTTAAAATAATTTTGTGTTCATCTTTTCGTGTTTACTTACGATACAGCCTCTCTGGAAACCTGGAAGGTCTGGATGCGCAGTCATATTCCCCCTCCTCACCACATTTTCCACGGCGCTTTGCCTTGCTGCCACAGGGTGTCGAGGGTCATTTTATCCCGCAGCGTATCCATAGGGTGCCAGAAACCGGGGTGTTTGTAGGTATATAGTTCGCCGGCGGCGGCGAGTTCTTCGAGCGGCGAGCGTTCGAAGATGGTGGCATTGCCTTCGCGGATATAGTCGAACACCTGGTGTTCGCATACAAAGAAGCCGGCATTGATCCAGCCGCCTTCGCCTTTGGGTTTTTCCACGAATTTGCTCACCTGCCCGCCGTCGATGATATCGAGGGCGCCGAAGCGGCCTTCGGGCTGGGAGGAGGTCATGGTGATCGCCTTGCCGTGGTTTTTATGGAAGTCCACCAGTGCGGCGATGTCGATATTGGACACGCCGTCGCCGTAGGTGAGCATAAAGGGTTCGCCGGGCTGGAGAAAGGGTTTGGCCCGCAGCACGCGCCCGCCGGTCATGGTATCGAGGCCGGTGTCCAGGAGGGTCACTTTCCAGGGTTCGCTGAGGTTGTTATGGATTTCCATTTTGTTGTTGGCCAGGTCGAACGTCACATCGGAGTGATGGAGGAAGTATTGCGCAAAATATTCCTTGATCACATAAGCCTTGTATCCGCAAAGGATGACAAAATCGGTAAATCCATAGTGCGAATAGATTTTCATAATATGCCAGAGGATAGGCCTCCCGCCTATTTCTACCATCGGTTTCGGCCGTACGCCCGTTTCTTCGCTGAGCCGGGAGCCGTATCCGCCGGCGAGTATGAGTATTTTCATCCGTTTTGTTCCAGTTTGGTTGTTATGATTTTATTGTTGAGCAAGTGTAAAACGAGGCCTTACTAATTTACCGAAGAACAGTTTGGACAAGCCGATGATGCCTGGAAAATACCGCGGTATGAGGCCCAATATATGCGTTTTCATTTTCAGGGTATTTTCTTTGCGATAGAGAATCGACATAATTTTCTGAAAGATTAACATGCGCTCTTCCGCTCTTTTGGGTCGGGAATGAAACTTGTCGAAACTGATCAGGATATCGTACAAATGGTATTGAAACTTTTTTTTGTTGCTGGTCAGTTTGGCGATGGAGTTGGTGACGCCCCCCGAGTGTTTCCGGTATTGGGTGGTTTTAGCCTGGATAAAATGAATTTTAGCCTGGGCGGAAATATACAGCCACAACAAATGATCGTGGGTGTAATAATCCCGGTCGGTATCAATTTCATATCCTTCGATCAATTGTTTGCGAAACACGGCCGTAGAATTATTGATAAAATTGCCAGTCAGTAATTTATAAAAAAGATCGCCTGCCGCGTACAGTTCCCTGATATAGGCATGATCGGGGTCTTCTGTTTTGTTTCCATGTTCATCTATGGTTTGCACGTCGGTATACACGGCGCCGTAGTCCTGATTTTGTTCCAGAAAATGAACCTGGTCCTGAAGTTTATGGACATCCGTCCACACGTCGTCGCCGTCACAAACGGCGATGTATTTGCCCCGGCATTGCGCAAGGGTTTTGGCGGCGTTTCCGGCGATGCCGAGGTTGTTGCCGGCCGGTAACAGGCGAATACGGCCGGGGTATTTTTCCTGGTACGTCTCACACACCTTTCGGGTGGCGTCGCGGGAGCAGTCTTCACCGATGACCAACTCGACCGGGAAGTTTGTTTGTTGATGCAGTACACCCTCAATCGCTTCCCCGATAAAAGATTCGATATTGTAGGCGAGCATACACACGCTTACCAAAGGATCCTGGTTCGACATATCATTGGTTTGTGTATGTATCATCTTCCGGTAATCAGTTTCATGGTTTTAGGGATGACCGTTCGGCGCAACAGACTCATTTCCTCTGTTTTAGCCCAAAAATGTAGGGCGAGGTAGAGCAAAACGCCTGCAAAAGAAATCAGGATAATATTCGCAATGCCCGGTAGTGCGGGATAATCTTTTATAAAAAACAACATACCCCCAATCAGAGTGCTAAAAGCGATGGTAGGGAATATATCTTTTACCTGATCCTGTATGGAATAGTGCAGGAATCTATCGGAATAATAGGCATTTATAATCAGATTTATATAAGAGGAGATGACTTCCCCGATAATCAGGCCATAAATCCCAAATTTCAGACCGATGAAAATGGCAATGGTTATATTGATTTTTTTCATTACCTCCAGTTTCAGGCTCAGATCGGACCGGCCCAATACCAGCAGCATGTTGAGGTTGATAGAACTGAAATGATACGTTAGCCCCGAAAGGCACAACAGTTGCAACATCGGGACCGAAGGCAGCCATTTTTCACCGACTAAGGTGACCAATACCGGCTCGGCCAGCACCCCCAAAATAACTAATGCGGGGACGATGACAAAAGAAGTGAGTTTCAGTATTTTCCGGTACCCGGCTTTCAGTTTTTCCCGCTCGTCCTGTAGTTTGGCTAATACGGGATAGGTCACATTGTGTATCGTGCGGAACAAGGTATTGATCACCATATTGGTGAACGTATTGGCTTGTGTATAGAATCCCAGGGTAGCCGCGGAGAAAAATTTACCAATCAGCAACTTGTAGATATGGGTAAAAAACTTGTCGAGTATGGCGGCCGCCAATATTTTTGATCCGAAACCGAAAAGCCGTTTAAAGGAAGCCCAACTGAATTGCGCTTTCGGCGTCCAGCGCGTCAGTATCCAAAGCAGCGTCGCGTCCATCAGGTCCGACAGGACGAACCGGACGACCAGGCTCCATACACCAAAACCCTGATAGGCCAACACGATGGCGCAAGTGCCGGAGAGCGCGGTGGTCAGAAAGCGGATTTTGGTTTGGGTTTTGAAATGGACCTGTTGGATGAGCGTGGCGTGCTGAATAATGGAAAACGCATTGAACAGCAGGTTGAGCCCCATGATCCGCACGATCCACACCAAAATCTCCTGGTTAAAAAACGCGGCGATGGCCGGCGCACTGACGAACAGGATGGCATACAGGATGATCGCGGCAATCAGGTTAAAAATGAAGGTGGTTGATTTATCGATCTCCGAAATTTCCTTTTCGCGGATGAGGGCGGCTGAAAAGCCGCTTTCCACAAATACGGAAGAGAATTCGAAAAAAACCAGCACCATCGCTACCAAGCCGAAATCTTCCGGCGATAACAACCGGGCGAGTAAAATAGTAACAATAAAGTTAACACTACTACTGCCCAGTTTATCGAGGAGCAACCAGATTATCGCCGAAAGTGATTTTTCGCTGAGCGACTTGTTCATGTCCGTCACACCTTCTGTTTAGCCTTCTTTGTCGCCTTTTTTTCCGGTTCGTAGTACCCTTTTCCACCGCCATAACCGTAGCCGTAACCATAAGTATAAGCGCCTGTGTAGCCCGGTTTGTTCACCGGCATACCGTTGAGCACGATAAAGGGTTTTGGCATTTTGTTTTTGGCAGCAATATCCTCCACGATTTGTAATTGACCTTTCCGGGTGTAGCCGGTGCGCACCACGTACATCGTGGCTTCGGCCAGGTCTTTCATTTGCAGCGCGTCGGCTACGCGACCCACCGGCGGAGCGTCTATGATAATGAAATCATATTTGTCGCGCATTTCGTCGATAAGCGTACGCAGGCGTGGCGACAGGATCAGTTCCCCCGGATTGGGTGGCACCGGGCCGCTGCTGATAAAGTCGAGGTTGGCGTGCAGGCCGGTATTCCGTATGACCTTGTAGGCCGGCATCGTGGGGCTGATGAGGTAATTAACTACCCCTTCATCGGAGCGTTCCACGTTCAGGTACTGTTCCTGTTTGGGTTTGCGCAGGTCAAGTTCAACGATCAATACCTTCTTTCCGGTGAGCGCCATGGTCATACCGAGGTTCAGGCAAATATAGGATTTGCCTTCACCGGAAGTGCTGGAGGTAATGATCATACTTTTCATTTCAATACCCGGGGTGACATAAGCCAGGTTGGCCCGGAGCAGCCGGAACATTTCGGAGACGGCCGTACGGCTGTTTTCGGTGACGACCACCCGGTCCTTTCTCCGGCTGAGCCCCAGCGTTCCGCCCAACGGCACCGAGGTAGCGTTGGTAATATCGGCCTCGGTTTGCACTTTGTCGTTCAGACCTTCCAACAGTAAAATCAAACCGATTGGGATCGCAAAACCCAGGAACAAGGCAATGAGCCATATCTGGGCTTTTTTAGGGCTGATCGGTCCATAAAAAGCGTCGGCGGGTTCTACCACCCGTCCCTTCGATGCCGTGACGGCGAGCGAAACGGCGGCTTCTTCCCTTTTTTGTAACAGGTACAGGTAGAGATTTTCGATAACGTTCTTTTGGCGCTCGATGTTTACCAACTCGCGTTCGTGCTTCGGCAGGCTCTGCAAGCGGCTTTCCAGGTTGTATTTTGCCCCTTTAGAGGCATTACTGGAAATTTGCAGGTCGCTTTTAATGCTGCGGATATTATCAATAATCGTCGTCCGCAAGTTCTGTATCTGGCGTTCGGTGAGCACCATGTCGGGGTGAGCCGGACCGGCTTCACTCTTCAGTTTTTCCCGATTGCTCAGCAGTGAGTTAAAATTGGCGAGTTGTTGCGATAGCGTCAGGTTGTTCAGGTTGAGGTTGGTGGGTACGAATTCGAAGCTGTTGCGGTTGTTGTTCAGCACATTTTCTACAGAATTCAAAATTTCCAATTGCACCTCCGAGCCGGTTATTTCTTTGCTGTAAGCAGCCAGGTCGCCCAATAGTTGCTGGCCTTCCGCACTGATATTCATCATGTTGTAATTCCGCTTGTAGGATTCCACGCTTTGTTCTGCCTGCGAGAGATCCTGCGAAATCAGTCTGATCCGTTCGTTCACCATGTCGATGGTGTTTTCAAACGCCTTGTTTTTGGTCTCGATGCTGTTCTGGTTATACTTGGTCATTACTTCGGCCAAAATATCGCGGGCGCGATCTGCCGAATGATCTTTTATACTCAGGTGCAGTGTACTGGAGAGTTCGCCCATAATTTCGACCTTCAGATCACCGGCAATTGCGCGGGCCACTTCCAGCACCGGTTCAATATTCAGTTGGATCGGTGTGTTGGCATATTCGCCCGGCTTGTGCGAAAGGGCAAGAATTCCGGTGGGCAAATGCAGTTCTTTACCGAATTCGCCGCTATATTCCTGCTTGTCCACTTCAAGGCGATAACCGCCGCGGCCATTGTCGTACAACATCGCGGCCAAACCGGCATTCTTGTACTTGGGCCGCCAGTCCAGCACCTCGATAGGCGTATTTTTATACAACACCCGTTTTACCAACCCGTCTACACTGGTATATTGATACTGCAGGTTGAGCGCTTTGACCACTTCTGCCATCAGGGGCGTAGATTTCAGGATCAGCGTTTCGTTTTCCAACGTTTTATTTTTCTTGCCCATGCCCAATTCCGTAAACATAATTTCCTCATTGGGCTGCCCGGAGTTTTCGTCGTCCTTGATGAGGATCATCGCTTCCGATTGATACATGGGCATCGTGTACTTCAGGTAGAAGTAAGCGGCCGAGAGCAACATCGGCGGGATGAGCAGAAACAGGTACCAGTAACGGAGTCCTGAGTAGATTAAAGGTCTGATGTTAAATGTACTTTCTCCCATAGTTTGATCGGTTTTGAAATTATCCGGAGTACCGTGACCGGAAAAAATTTAAGGTATTGGAGCATTATTCCTGCTCAAAAGGGTGCGGGCTAACTGCCAACTCCGCCAATGGATGGTGGTGACCGTTCAGCCCGATGGGCTGCGCGTTCCGAATCTCGTGCGTGATTTTAACCGCGGGTGCAGCATCTTTCAAGCCAAATCCTTTCCCTTCAAGAATGGCTTGGTAACTCAGATTATGCAAATCGGTGAATCCTTCACTGAACTCGATATTCTTCCCCTCCACAGTGATGGAACGGTAGGTGCGCGCACCACTTGCTTTGACGGTTTCCGGAATCGTGTTATAGTTAATACTCAGGAACCAGCGCACGCGGGCTTTTTCCAGCCGCAGAAATCCGGCGGCGCGATCGTGGGTTTGTACGTGTACGATATTTTCCTGGACGTCGCCGAATATCCACTGCAACATATCAAAAAAGTGGACCCCGATATTCGTGGCGATACCGCCCGATTTTTCTTTATCGCCTTTCCAACTGGCAAAATACCATTTGCCGCGGGAGGTGATATAACTCAGGTTAACGTCGAATACTTTATTGGGGCCGGCGGCATCTACCTGGCGTTTTAATTCGATGATGGCCGGATGAAGCCGCAATTGCAAAATCGTGTACACTTTATGCCCGGTTTCTTCTTCCGTTTCCAGCAGACCGTCCACGTTCCAGGGGTTCAGTACCAGGGGTTTTTCACAAATGACATCCGCTCCGATGCGCATACCGAACCGGATATGGGCATCGTGAAGATAATTAGGCGAACAAATACTCGCGTAATCAATGGGGATGCCGTTGCGTTTGAGTTTGCTGACATGGCGGTCGAATCGTTCAAATTCGGTAAAAAAAGCCGATTCTGGGAAATAGCTGTCGATAATACCAACGGAATCTTTAGTATCAACTGCTGCCACAAGCGTGTTGCCGGTGTCTTTGATGGCGCGCATGTGCCGGGGAGCAATGTAGCCGGCTGCGCCGATGAGTACAAATCGTTTCATTTTTAATGTTTAGGCGGATGATTATTATTCAGAGGAAAAGATTAAATTAAATCCTGTTTTTTTTGCACACGGCCGTCCACCAGGGAATAGGTTTCTCCGCTGCCTTTACACACCGCAAGCCCCTGTTCATCGAACGCCAGCCGTTCCCCGTGCTCGCTCATCCAGCCCATTTGACGGCCGGGGTTGCCTACGATCAGCGCATAAGCCGGGACGTCTTTCGTGACCACCGCACCGGCGCCTATAAAGGCGAAGGCGCCGAGGGTCGTGCCGCAAACGATCGTCGCATTTGCGCCGATCGTAACGCCCCGGGATACATGTGTTTTTTTATAATCGCTTTTGCGGTTCACCGCGCTGCGCGGATTAATTACATTCGTAAAAACCATGGATGGGCCAAGGAATACGTCGTCTTCGCAGGTGACGCCGGCGTAAAGGGACACGTTGTTTTGCACCTTCACGTTGTTGCCCAGCACGACCCCCGAAGCAACAAATACGTTTTGTCCGAGAGAACAGTTTTCGCCAAGGCGCGATCCGCTCATCACATGGCAGAAATGCCAGATTTTGGTACCCTCGCCAATTTCGCAACCTTCGTCGATCACGGCTGTCGGATGCGCGTAGTAAGTTAGTTGTGACACGGTGATGTTATTTATTCGGATTAAGTGATTAAGGCTTCGCCCCACATAAGTTGCACACAACTTAAGCCTAGCAACAACAGTTGCCGGGGATAAGATGCCTGTAAACTACATAGGGTTAAGGAAATCAATGATTTGCGTAAAAAATTGATTACATTACAACTTTGTACAATCAACTGATAACCCGTAAAGATTACTTTGCACGGAAAGACAAAAGTCGTGCCAATCGAAAAGAAAGCGAGGAGGACTGGAATCAGATCGAATCGGATTCGCGGCTCAAAGATAAAAAGGATACTCAAGCAATAAAGTCGGAATATTTTTAATTTATCAATTCAATTCCCGACCACCACTTTTCCGGTAAAACTTTCCTGCCCTGCCTGTACCTGTAAAAAATACACGCCGTCGGGCAAATCGCGCAGATCGATCGGAAGCCGCTGTTCCTGCACATGATCGACCGTCCAGCGGCGCAAGATGCGGCCCGCAGCATCTGTGATGGCCAAATGCACGGTTTGCGGCGCTGAAAAAGCGACTAATAGTTCGGCCTTGTCCCGGGCCGGATTGGGTACGATAATGGCAAAACGGGGGGCAACCCGGAATTTGGTGCCCACCGTTTCCGGCAAATTAACCGCCAATACCCCCTGACACCCATTGCTGTCCACCACGGTCAGCAAATAAAATCCTTTTCGCAAACTGCTCAAATCCGCTGCGCCGGTCGAGTACGGATTTCCGTTCACCAACCAGGTATATTGATACGGCGGAACACCGCCGAAAACCGTTACGTTGATCGCGCCGTTACTTTTACCCTGGGTCGGGTATACCACTTCGTCTTCCACAATCCGAACCGAATCGGGTTGTACCAGGGTTTGGCTCACCCCGGATTCACATCCGTTGGCATCCACCACGGTAAGCGTGTATGTCCCCGCCGACAGCCCGGCGATGTTGGCCGTAAAGGTGCTGTTCGACCAGGAGAACAGGAAGGGCCCGGTGCCGCCTGTCACGGTGGTGTGGATAGCGCCGTCATTATCGCCGAAACAGGTCGGCGGCATCGGCGTCAGCGCAATTTCCTGCGTGCATACATTAGAGGCGCAGGGTGCCACAATGCCGCTCACATAATTTTCACATCCATTGGCGTCGATGACCACAACAGTGTACGGGGCGCCGCTCAGCAACACCTGCCCGGGCGTGTTACCCGGAAACGTAAATGGCGGCGCACCGCCACTTATCTGAACAATCAGTTTTGCGGTATCCATGCCGATACAGGTCTCTTTCACGTTCAGGGCCATGGGCTCGAAACCCGTTTGTGCGTTGCCTTCCACGATCCGGACGCAGACATTGCCGGCGTCCGCCCCGGCAGCGCCTGCCCGGGAAGCGATTTGCAGGTAATAGGTTTGCCCGCTGTTCAGGTTGCCGGCTGTGACGTAGCCGTTGCAACGCAGCGGGTTGGATGCGCAAAATAGTTGCCGGAGTTTGTCGCAGTCGCCTTCCCAAACGGCAAGCGTATGTTCAAAGGAGGCCCCGGTATTGATCTGGACGGAGCCGAAACCGGGCGCCACGAATTTAAACCAGATATCGCGGTTTACCGAAACGGCACAGGAGGGCTGGTAGCCGGAAAATGTAGCGCCGGGGTTCATCCCGGCAACGCACGGCCCGCCGAGGGGGACGTTAACGGCGCCGAGGCAATCGTCGTTTAGCGGCGGCGTTTTTTGCTTTGTGGCTACCTGTGCGCACAGGGCGCCCTCCACGGTGGCGAAGTTACCGGCTATTTGCACGTAATAGGTTTGCCCGTTGGTCAGCGGCGGCAATTCGAGGGCGCCGCCTTTATGATTGCCGGCCACTTCCTGCAAGGTATTACACCCGCCCTGGTACACCGTAATGATATCGGAAAAGGTGGCATTGCTTCGTATTTCGTATTGCTCGCCCGCAGGCAAGGTTCCGGCGGTAAATTTATACCATACATCTGCCCGGGCCAGTTGATTGAGCGAGGGTAGCGTAGCAGAGGTAAGCGCGTTGACGTTGCTGCCATTCGTGCAGGCGGTGTTTACAGCCAGGTTCACGGCGTTGGCGCAGTTGTCGTTGTTGGGACGGGTGGGATTGGACGCCACCTGCTCGATTTTTACGCATAGATTGCCGCGCGCCGTGCCGAAACCTTCATCCTGGCCGCTGATCCGGATATAATATTGTTTGCCCGTTTGAACGGTAAACCAGGTGGTTTCCCCGGTGAATCCGTGCTCATCCTGGTTATTGCATACTTCAGATACCGGATTGGTACAAGTGCCGGAGTAAATATTCACCACGTCGTTGAAATCTGCATTGGTACTCAATTTCGCAACGCCTGAAAAATCGGCCTGCCAACGATACCACAGCCCCGCCGTGAGACGACCCGAACAAGTAGCGGCCGGACCTTCGAAGAGGGCGGTGTTGTTGTTGGCGGGTTGGCAAGGCGCATT
>CAUJEY010000066.1 GCA_963169325.1 Bacteroidota bacterium | reverse complement strand
TTTTTTCTTTTCATTTCAAACGTTTCCCATCGGCCAAACGGGTAATTTCCGGAAGGACAACACCGAATCGGCGCGGCAAAAATGTATATTTGCCGGTAATGAATCAGCCCGCCAATTTTTTCGCCGAATTTCCACCCATCAGCAAAGAGGAGTGGTTAGCCCGTATCGCCAGGGATCTGAAGGGTAAACCTTTGGATGACCTGTACTGGCATCTGAACGAGCAGATAACCGTCGATCCATTCGGCCATGCCGACGATTGGCCGAATCCGCCGGCGCCGTTTCCCGTGGCCGGCGCCTGGGAAATAAACGAGGATGTAGACGAACAGGAGCCTGCGGCGGCCAACCGGCAGGCTTTGGAAGCGCTGCATGCCGGCGCAGGCAGTTTGTGTTTCCGGCTTCCGGCGCGGCAATTTTCGGGTGTTTTGCAAGAATTGTTGAACGGGATTTATTTGGATCATATCAGTTTGCATTTCTGCGGGACAGGTGTACAGGAAGGGCCGGCTGCGGTACTGGCCGCCTTGAAAGGTCAGGCGCAGGGGATCCCGTCGTATGCCCTGCGCGGGTCGCTGTTTTACGATCCCGGGGCAGATGCCGGCCGGATCCGCGACTGGCGTTACCTGGCCGACCTGTTGCAGTATACGCAGGCGGATTTTCCCGGTTTTCGATGTATTACGGTGGATGGGCGCGCGGAATTCGGCGGCCCGGCCACCGCTGCCGACGAATTGGCCGGACTGTTGAACCGAAGCAAGGTTTATTTCGAACAATTGACCGGGCGGGGTGTAAGTCCGGGTCAGTTGGCCGGCCAGATGCAGTTTTCGATGTATATCGGCAAAAGTTATTTTGTGGAAATTGCCAAGTTGCGCGCCTTTAAAACACTCTGGGCCAACTTTTTAAAAGCCTGGGGCGCCGAACCGGTGTATCCCGTGCAGGATGTCCGCTTTTTTTCGGGCGATTACACCGGTGATTTATACACCAATATGATCCGCGCCACCACGATGGCCATGTCGGCTGTTTTGGGCGGCGCCAACCGGTTGACCGTGCTGCCGTACGATGCCGGCCGGGAAGCAGAGGCCGTTTATCCCCGTCCTTTTGCGCGCCGGGTGGCCCGCAATGTGCAGCATTTGCTGCAATTGGAAAGCGGGTTTGCCGAATTGACCGACCCGGCGGCGGGCAGTTATTACCTCGAAAAACTGACTGCGCAGCTGGCATTGTCAGCCTGGGAGAAGTTTCAAAAATTGTGAATTACATCTTTTCACCTATGCCAAACCCATTTATCGTATGAGTAAAACGGTACGCTTACCCATTGTGGTTTGTTTGTTGAGCCTGTTTTTCGGCCTTCAACTCATCGCTCAAAACGCGTCGGACATCGTCGTGCCCGTCACGGTAACGACCTCGGATAATCCGAAGTTTATTCAGCTCAGTTTTCCGGCTACGACCAACGCCGTTAGTACGCTGATCGGCAAAAAACTGCTCAACCAGATTTCCTGGAATTTTTCCGTTTTGCCGGCCGGTGTTACTTCCGTAACGGACACGTCTATACAAATAGGTGTAGGATACGAATATATCGTGATCAAACAAACCAGTACGGCGCCGACCACCCGCTACGGCGTAGTTTACGCCGGCATTCAACTTCCGGCGACGGTGTACCGGGGGAAAATGCTCCTGGTTGTGGATAATGCCCTCTCTGCGCCACTGGCAAGCGAACTGGACCGTTACGTGCAGGATTTGCGCGGCGACGGCTGGCAGGTGTTGCGCCACGATATCAATGTGGCTTCCAGCACCGTTCAATCGGTGAAATCCCTGCTTCGGACCGACTACGATACTGACCCGAACAATACGGTTGCCGCCCTGCTTTTTGGCAATATCCCGGTACCCTATTCCGGAGAGATCAACCCCGACGGTGTTCCAGACCACGTAGGCGCTTGGCCTACCGACTATTATTACAGCGATATGGATGAAGCAGCCTGGACGGACAACATCGTAAATAACAATACGGCCGCCCGGACGGCCAACCGGAATATACCGGGCGACGGTAAATTTGACCCAAGCCAAACGCCCACACCGCCCGAACTCGTGGTGAGCCGCGTGGACTTTTCCAACCTGAACAACTGGCCGGTGTCGCAAACGGAATTGTATCGCCGCTATTTGAATAAAAACCACGCCTTCCGTACAGGAGCTTACCGCCCTTCCAACAACACGCTTATAGACGACAACCTGGGGTTTGCCGGCGGGGAAGCATTTGCCCAAAACGGATTTACAAACGGTAATGCCCTTACCGGGACGAGCTCGGTGGTAGCGGGCGACTTTTTGACTAACACCGTCAATCAAAGTTATTTGGTGGGTTACGGCTGCGGTAACGGAAACTATTCCGCCATCCAGGGAGTAGCAACCTCGGATAATTTTAAAACCGACAGTCTCAATATCGTTTTCTCTATGTTGTTCGGCCCACTTAGCGGAGACTGGGATTTTGAAGATAATCCACTGATGCCCAGCGCGCTGGCTTCCAAAGGCGGCATTTTGAACTGTGCCTGGGCGGGCCGACCGAACTGGTATTTTCACCACATGGGTCTCGGCGAGCCGATTCTGACCAGTACTTTCTGGACCTGGATCAATAGTTTCCTATCCAATCCGGTATATCCGCCTAATTCGGGTGCCGACCTCATACATGTCGGCCTGCTGGGCGACCCCACCTTGCGCGCGCATGCCGTACGCCCACCGTCAAACGTCGTCGCATCGGCCAATTTTAATAACATAGGGCTGAACTGGACGGCGTCCACGGATCCGGTGCTGGCTTACGGCATTTACCGCGCACCGGCGGTCGACAGTATTTACGAAGTGCTCGGTTTTGCCGCAGACACCGGTTTTGTGGATACGTTGCCGCTGCAGGGGCAGAATTTTTACCAGGTAAAAGCCCTGGTGTTGCAAAATACCCCGACCGGCTCTTATTTTAACCAAAGCCTGGGTATCCCTGCCTCAGCCAACTTTGATTCGACGCCGCTTGAGGCTTCCGCTTCGGCTATCAATATCTCCTGTAACGGCGCCGCCGATGGCGCAATTAATCTGGAGGTGACCGGCGGCGGGACCTATACTTATCTGTGGTCGAACGGTGCGATAACCCAAAATCTGAGTGGACTGGCTCCAGGCACGTACACCGTCACGGTCACTGATCAGCAGCTTCGCACCACCACGACAAGCGCCACGGTCACGGAACCGGCAGCGCTTACACTTAACGTCGATGCCGCGGATGTTACCTGCTTCGGCCTGAGCAATGGCAGCATAAGTCTGACACCGGGTGGCGGCACACCACCCTACCAGTTCAACTGGTCCACGGGTGACGATACGGAAGACCTCGACAACGCAGGCCCGGGTACCTTTACGGTTACCCTGACGGATACCGACGGATGCACGGCCACGGCTTCGGCCACGGTCGCGGAACCTTCGGAACTTTTAGTAGACCTTTCAGCCGTGGATGCCGGTTGTGCCGGCGCTTCCGACGGCGGCGTAAATCTGGCGATCAGTGGCGGTACTCCGGGGTACACCTACTTGTGGTCGAACGGAGCAACCACTTCATTTTTGGCCAACATTCCGGCAGGCGCCTATTCCGTTACGGCAACGGACAGCAACGGTTGCACGGAGACAACCAATGCTGCGGTGAACGAACCACCAGGGATTGCCATCGAAATCCTTGCATCTGATGCCGGTTGTGCCGGCGCTACCAACGGCAGTGTCACCCTCGGGGTAAGCAGCGGTGTGCCCGGCTATTCTTTCCTGTGGTCGAACGGAACGACCGAACGGGACTTGGTTGATGTGGCCGCCGGCACTTACACGGTGACGGTGACCGATGCCGCGGGTTGTACCCAAACGGCTTCGGCGACGGTGCTACAAATCACGACCCTGGCGCTCGAAGCCATTCCGGGCGATGCTACCTGCTTCGGAAATGCCGACGGCAGTGCTACCGCGCTGCCCAGCGGCGGCTCGCCGGATTATGTTTACTTGTGGTCGAATGGTCAAACGACGGAAAATATTACCGGCCTGACGGCCGGCGTCTACACCGTTACGCTAACGGATGATGCAGGGTGTACACAGACCGCATCGGCTACGGTGGAGCAGCCGGCTGCACTAACCGGTGGCGCCGTGTGGAATGCCACTTTGTGTGAAACGAATACGGGTACCGTAACCTTAACGGTGGGCGGCGGAACGCCTGGGTATTCCTTCCTGTGGTCGACCAATGCGACCACCCAAAATCTGGCCAATGTAGCACCTGGTATTTATACTGTGACCATTACCGATGTGAACGGATGTACGATAGTCCGGACAAATACGGTGGTGCAACCGCCGGCAGCTCTGTCGCTGCCGATGCTTACGTTTGTTCAAACCGGCTGCACGGGCGCCATGCCGCTGACCGGCGACGTATCAACCGATGTGAGTGGCGGAACGGCGCCCTATCAATACAACTGGTCGAACGGTGGAACTACAAAAGATTTGACCGGTGTGCCTTCGGATAACTACACGGTCACGGTGACGGACCAGGCCGGTTGTACGATAGTCAGCACGGGCATGAGTTTTCAGTTTTTGCCGCCCTGGAGCCTGAATACGATCGTTACCAATGCTCTTTGTTTCAATGACAACAGTGGCCAGGTCGCCTTGACGGCAAGTGGCGCTGCAGGGACTCCCTATACGTATAAATGGTCGAACGGCCCTACAACTTCGGGTTTGACCAATGTATTTGCCGGAACATACACAGTAACGGTAACGGATAAAGACGGCTGCACCTCGACTACCTCGGTAGTCGTAACACAGCCCACAGCACTTGCCGCATCCTTTTCGGATGTGATGAACGTATCTTGTCCGGGCAATTCCGATGGCGAGGCGTCGGTAACGGCATCCAACGGTACGCCGCCATATACCTTTGCCTGGTCTAACGGCGCAACGACACCCGCAGTCACGAATCTGTCTGTCGGGATCACGATTTGCACCATTACGGATGCAAACGGTTGTACCCGGATTCTGAATGCCATTATCAACGCACCGCCCCCTTCCGGTGCAGCCATTACCGGCCTCGATTCCGCCTGCCTCAACCTGCCGGTGCAGTACAACCTGCCTGGCTCGAACTTCTCTAACTACCAATGGTCGGCCTCCAACAACGGCGCCATCACGCAAGGACAGGGAACGAACGCAGCTACAGTAATTTGGTCCACTACCGGCGCGAATACCTTAACGGTACATTTCACCAATGCAGATAACTGTCCGGACTCTGCTGTAATTTCCCTCACGGTAAATATTTGTGTGGGAACGTCTTCGCCCATCCTGCCGGGTGTGCGGGTGATGCCCAATCCCTTCGGCGAGCGCCTGACGATCCTGTTCGACCGGCCGGTGGAACCCGGCACACGCCTGCGACTAATGGATACGCAGGGCCGGTTGATTGCGGAACAGTTTTCTGTGACGGACCAAACTCGCCTGGAAACGGCGCATTTGCCGGCAGGCGCATATCTGCTGCAAATTGTGGAGAACGGGCGCGTGGGGGTTTGGAAGGTGATTAAAACTTAGAAGGTTAGAGGGTTACTGGTTTGAAGGTTAGAGGGTTACTGGTTTGAAGGTTAGAGGGTTACTGGTTTGAGGGTTACTGGTTGGAAGGTTACTGGTTGGAAGGTTAGAGGGTTACTGGTTGGCGCGCGTTCCAACCAGTAACCTTCTAACCTTCTTACCTTCTAACCAGTAACCCTCAACCCTTCCAACCAGTAACCCTCCCAAAAAAACCAAACCCCCAACCTCCAAGAATTTAAACCTTTGAAAATCAAAAATCTATGTGCACTATGTGTTTGAAAATACCCAGCAGTGTGGGTTTAAATATTCCTCGGCTAAGGCATATTGCCATGGTATTTCCTCCGTCCGTTTCCGCAGGCAGGAGATGCATTTATTGACCTTAAAAGTCTGTTCTCGAATTTTTATCCGCCAAAAGATTAAAATCTGGCAGAACCGGTCAATTTTTACACCTAAAATTCATTTTCCGAACATGCGACCATGAATAAAATCCTTTTCCTGCCGGCAGTCTTTCTGATTATTGGTACGGCGCTGAAACTGCCGGCTCAGGTAACCCCGTCGGAGCGTTTCCTTGAAGTGGGCTTCGGGTTGGCGGCCACCAACTATTCGGGTGATATGACAGAGTCGCATATAGAGATAACCCAAACCAATTTCGGCGGAAACCTGTTTGTCCGGTACCAGATATTGCCGTTTATCCTGCTACGGGGCCAACTTTTTGCCGGTAAAGTGGCCGGCGATGATCGTCACTCCTCCAACCATAAAGACAGAAGTTTCCGGTTTTCGAGTTTTATGCTCGAAAGCACCGGGTTAGTTGAACTGGCGCTGGGGACTTACCAATATGACCCGACTTTTAGCACCGGGAGCATCTACATTTCCCCTTATGTCTTTTCCGGCGCAGGCGCTTTATTCATTCGCCCCCAAGTAGAATATTACGGCGATCCTTCGCGTCGCGATTATTTCGTTCAGGCGCCCTTTCCCGAAGGGGGCAAAGACCGCCATATCCTCCTGATAACACCTTTTGGAGGCGGCATTAGGACAATCCTGAGCGAACGGCTGGCTATTGGAATGGAGGCAAACATCCGGCCGACTTATTCCGACATGTTGGATGGCGTAAGCCTGAACGGTAACCCGGACTCCGGCGATTGGTATTATTCGCTGGGCTTGACATGCTCTTACATCCTGAACGGCCCCTTTACCGTTAAACGGAGAGGCTTGTAATCAAAACTGCGCTTACTTTTTCTTTACAAACCGCTCCCTCACCTTTTCCTGCCCCGTTTCAACGGTCAGGATGTACGTCCCACCGGGCAATTGCCCAACGGGAATTTCCCAGTCCTGGGCGCCTGCATCCTGGGTTCCCGACAAAGTCAGCCGGCCGGCTACATCGAAAATATACCATTGGGCGGATGTCCCATGGTCTGCGTTCCATCGGATATGAAGTAGATCCGTGACCGGCGATGGGTACAGTCGCAAACGACCCGCATTACCGATTGTCGCTGCGCGCACGGGACTGAAAGAAAACCCGCCGTCATCGTCCAACTGCCGAAGCCGGTAATAGTTGAGGCCTGCAAGCGGGTATTTGTCGGTAAAAATGTAGTGACGGGGCGTACTGGAGTTCCCTGCTCCCGGAGTCCTGCCGATTTCGTCGAACAGCCTGCCGTCTTCACTGCGTTCAATGGCAAACCAGGCGTTATTTTTTTCGGTGGCGGTAGTCCAGTTCAAAACGACTTCCGTCCGCGCCGAAACGGCGTTAAAGGCCGTCAGTTCAACGGGCAGTGGATTGAAGGCCGATTGTTTGGCGCCGAAGGTGAACCAGTCAAAAACGGAGGTTATATCAGATTGTATATTGCCGGTTGCCACGATGCCGCTCGCGGTGCCGCCGGCGTTTATCCAATCGGAGCCGTCAAATCGCGCCACGGTCAGGCTGGACAAATCATTAATGCCGCTGGCATTGCCGTCTTGCCAGTAAAGCGTCACCTGCACCGGCCCGGCGCCCGAACTCCGTACCAATTGCCAGTGTTCCAATTGGCTGACGCGCACCAGAGGAGGCAAATAACTGGTCGTATTCGGGAAGGGATCGTCGAAATATTCGGCTGTAAACGTATCCGTTACGGCCGGAGGCGCTGAAATAGCAATGGGCGCATAGGTGGTGTTTTTACCGGTCGGAAAGACAAAAGCCGTGTTTCCGGCTTTTCGTATGGGCCCGATAACGTGTGACGCCAGAGAGCCGCCCAAAACATTTCCTCCGGCAGAAATAGTCAGCAGGTTTTGCGCCGAGGTAATCAGCCTGCCGGAAACAAGGTTCAGGGTTGATTGCGCATTTATGGTTAACCGGGTGTTTAAAATGACTTCATCACCCATGTTGATGATGATATCCACCGTATTTTCAAGTGTGCCAAAATAGGCCGATTGTGCTTGCGATCCGCTAAATTCCAGAATACCCTTGCCGTTAGCGGAGGTTTCTGTAAGGGTTTGCGAAGCATAAAAACTGCCGCCTTTAAAATTGATTTTGCCGCTGCCGTTGTTGCCGCTGGACAGATTTACGATCCCACCGCTTTGGGTGTAGTCACCGTTGATAACCCAGGTGCGCATTTGCCCGGCGCCGGATTGCGCAGACACCCGTATTTCACTGGTGCCGGTGTCAAAAATATCCACCCGGTTAAAACTCAGGTTCACGTTCAGGACAGCCGGCGCCACCTGGCCCGGGCAATCCCATATCAAATTTCCTAAAATGGCATTGTTGGTAAAGGCCGGGTCATCATTGGTCATGCCGGTGATTTTGAGGGTGGAGCTGTTGCTCCAATTCGCATTGGGTACGTTTGTGCCATTTTTGGCAATTTCATAGACGGCATTGTCATTGACAATCAGGTTGGACGGGTTCGCGCTCAGCGTTGAGCCGCCGCCGGCGTAAACAATTGCGCCGTTCACTACGGTAATGCCACCTGTACAGACCAGCCTAGAGCTGCCGGCGCCGGAAAATACCAGGCTGCCTTGGACTACAATACTTGCATTGGCTGCAATCAAATCGCTGTTGCCGCCACCGGAAAACGTCAGTGTGCCATCCACCGTAAAAGCAGGGCTTTGGCTAAAAAACAGGTCGCAAGCGCTGCTGCCCGCTATCCCGGAAAAGGTGGCGGCACTGCCACTTTCTATACCCGAGCTACAGCCTGCGCAAGAAATGGTCATTCGACGGCCGCTGGTGTTGCCGGCAAAAATGACATCCGAACCATTAATGATATTCAACGACTGGACAAAAGTATTGGCAGACGACGTGTTAATAACAATAGTGCCATAAAAGCCGCTGATTACCACGTCGTCGGCCGCTGTGGGTACTCCAGCGGGGGCCCAACTGGCGATATTATTCCAGTTATCGCCGTCGGCGCCTATCCAGGTTCTGGTAACGCCGTAGGTATTCAGGGTGATGAACAACAATCCGCCAAGAAGCAGCGCGTAAGATTTCGGCATGGGAATAGTTTTGGTGATGAAATGGATTAGAGCGAAGGGATTATAAGGGGTTGGGGAGGTTTATATAATGGATTAAGATAATTTCAGCAAAAATGACACCAAAAACCGGGAATGGCGCTTTGTCAGGGTAGAAAAGGCGAGGAAAGCGCCGGCAGGATTTCCCCACGCACTTCGCCAAAACCCACGCGCATGCCCGGTTTTTCGCCCCAACCGCGCATAACAACCGTATCGCCGTCCTGCAGGAATGTGCGGGAGGAGCCGTCGGCCAATGGTATCGGTTGCTGGCCGGCCCAGGACAGCTCGAGCATGGAACCGTAAGTGCCCGGCCCGGGCCCGCTGATCGTGCCGGAAGCCATCAGGTCGCCCACCCGGATATTACATCCGTTAATTGTGTGATGGGCTAATTGCTGGGCCATCGACCAGTAGAGATGCCGCATGTTGGAACGGCATACCACGGCAGGCTCGGCATCGCCCGCCTGAATGGCTACCTCCAGTGCTATATCATAGTTACGGGCGCCACGGGCGTTGAGGTATTCGAACGGCGGCGGCGTTTGCTTCGGGCCTTTTGTGCGAAAAGGTTTCAAGGCTTCGAGAGGTACGATCCAGGGGGAGACGGAGGAGGCAAAATTTTTACCCAGGAAAGGCCCCAGTGGCACGTATTCCCAGCGTTGAATATCGCGCGCGCTCCAGTCGTTGAACAAGACTAATCCAAAAATATAGTCTTCGGCGTTCTCTACCCGTACCGATTCACCCAGGGCAGTATCTTTTCCAATGATGAAGGCCATTTCGAGCTCGAAATCCAATTGGCGGGAAGCGGAAAAAACGGGCGTCTCTTGTCCTTTCGGCAAAATTTGTCCGTAGGGCCGGCGCACCGGTGTGCCGCTTGGCACAATGCTGGAGGAGCGGCCGTGGTACCCCACCGGTAGCCAGCGCCAGTTGGGCAGCAACGGATTGTCGGGCCGGAACATCTTACCCACATTGGTCGCATGTTCGATACTGCTGTAAAAATCGGTGTAGTCGCCGATCCGAACCGGCAGGTGCATCCGGGCGGTCCGGCGGTCTGCCAACAGGTTGCCGGCATTGTCCGGCGTTTCCGGCCGGCACAGCCACTCCTGTACCTTGCGGCGCACCCGGTTCGTGACCGGCTTGCCCAAAGCGATAAAATCGTTGAGTACCGGCTGTTCGAATATTTTTTTAAAAAAACGGCGTTTGCCAAACAAGCCGGTTTCGGCGGCAGCCGCCAAATCGACAATATGATCGCCGATGGCTATACCGGCTCTTGGCCTGCCGTCGCCGGAATCAAATATGCCAAAAGGGAGGTTGTAAAGGGAGAAATCAGAATTTGCAGAAATAGAAAGCCAAGTTGTCATGGGGCAAAAATCGGAATTCCGTTGGTTTTTCCCGTAACTTTGCGCGCCCGTATCGAATCAGTAAAGTAAATTTTTAACAACAAACATTTAATCACCTAATTACATACTGACCTTATCATGGCAGAGAATAAAAATCAGCAACCGGCCATCAATATTGAGATTTCAGAAGAAATAGCAGAGGGCGTTTATTCCAACCTGGCGATTATCTCGCACTCGAATTCCGAATTTGTCGTCGACTTTATCCGCCTGATGCCCAATGTGCCGAAAGCCAAAGTAAAAGCCCGTATCATCCTGACCCCTCAACACGCCAAACGACTATTGTTTGCGCTGAAGGACAACGTGCAGAAATACGAACAGCAATTCGGAAAAATAGACGAGCCCGAACAACCCCAACTCCCGCCGATGAATTTCAATACGCCACCGGCGCAAGCTTGATTAAATGTGGTCAATGTGTTTAAATGTGGTCAATGTGTTTAAATGAGATCAATGTGGTCAATGTGGTCCATTTACATGTGAACTTTTCCAATTGACCACATTTAAAACACATTGACCACATTGATCTCATTTGAAACATATTGACCACATTTAAACACATTGACCACATTGATCTCATTGACCACATTAAAAACATCATTTTTCCCGAAAGAACTTCTGCGTCTGATCTGTCTCAAAGGTGAGCGGTCTTGATTCCGGCCCGATACCGGCTTCGGCATCAAAACGGAAGGAAGAGTCGCTGTTCCATTCCAGAATACCGTACAATGTTTTTCCGCTGAGCGGCCCCGTCTGGAAGCCGCTTAAATCCAGTTGGACCGGTTGTTTTTTGCAATCGTACCGGTATTCCATAACGAAGGTGTCGACCTGGCTGCCAAAACGAACAAGCCAAAGCGCTTTGCCATCTGGTTCAAAATAAAATGACTGACCTTCCCGGTTGGACCATCGGCCGCTTAGTTCGCGACAAGGCGTGTCGTTGCAACTGAACAAGGACAAAAATAGAAAGGAGGTAATAGCCGCCAGGGCGACACTGGTAAGTGTACCGTTCTGCTGCATAAAGTTGTTCGTTTTGTACTCGTAACGGATATAAAGACAAAGCACCGGCACTCGGGTTGGCAAAAATGTTAAAAAAGCACGGATGCAAGGTCTTTTTTACAACATTCCTTCGTCGGCAAAACTGTAATAGCCGCGTTCCGATACGATAAGGTGGTCCAATAAAGCCAGATCGAGCAATTCGCCGGCCTTGCGCAGGCGACTGGTCAGGTCAATATCCGCCTGGCTGGGTTGCAGGCTGCCGGAAGGGTGATTATGTATGGCAATCACGGCAGCGGCGCGGGCATCGAGTGCGACTTTAAACAACATCTTTACATCCACAACCGTCCCGGACATGCCACCGGTACTGAGCCGTTCGCGGGAAAAAACTTCATTGGCTTTGTTGAGCAGCAGCACCCAGAATTCTTCGTGGTGCAGGTCGGTGAGCAACGGCGCTATCGCGTTAAAGGCATCGCGGCTCCCCGTGACGCGCGGACGTTCGCGGAGGTCCGATATCTGGCGCCGGCGCCCAATTTCCAGTGCCGCGGTAATGGTAATCGCTTTTGCTTCCCCCATGCCTTTGAAACGTTTCAACTCAGACACGGACCGTTTACCCAGTTCGTGCAGGTTGTTATCCACCGACGACAGGATTTCCTGGGCGAGGCTGACGGCACTTACGCCCACAGTTCCGGACCCCAGCAGGATGGCTAATAATTCGGCGTCAGATAAGGCACTTTTCCCCTTTAACAGTAGTTTCTCCCGGGGACGGTCTTCTTCGGCCCAGGCAGTGATGGCACGGTAAACTGGGTTGGACATGTTATTGCACTTTGGAAAACTGCATAGGCATATCTGGACGCAGAAATAATATCCCGGTTATGGCAATTGTGTCGCCGGCCGTAAGACCTTCTGTGATTTCCACCAGGCCCGCCTGCCGAACACCTGTCTTTACGGTCACGGACTGCACTTTTCCGCCGCGCGCGACAAATACTTTTTTGTCCCGGGCCTGTGGAATTATCGCTTGTGATGGGATGAGCAGCGCCTCGGTTTTATTGCCCAGGGAGAGGTTGACCTCGGCAAAAGCGCCCGGCAATAAATCGCCGGTATTGCCACGCACTAAAGCGCGCACCTGCAGGTTGCGGGTATCAGCCGTGATACTTTGTTCGGTGGCTTGTACTACCGCTGACCCTGTTTTTTTATTTCCTTCCGTGGTAAAGGAGACGGTCTGGCCCGGCCGGATAAGGGCGCTGTATTTTTCCGGAATGGAGAAGTCTAATTTGAGCGCGCCGGCGGAACGGATCGTTGCCACGGCAGTGGCCGGCGATACATAAGCACCGGGGCTGATGTTGCGTAAGCCGATAACACCGTTGTACGGAGCCCGAAGTTCCGTTTTCCCAATGTTGATCCGCACGAGTTCCATCTCGCTTTTCAGGGTTTGTATTTGCAGCACAGCCAGGTCGTATTCCTGCTGGCTGATCCCTTTAACTTTGAGTAGATCGCCAAGACGTTGTTCTGTAATTTCTGCCTGTTTGAGCTGCGGCTCTAATTTGCGCAATTGCGCCTGAAGATCCTGGTCGAATATTTTGAGCAGCAAATCGCCCTTGCGCACCGTTTTGCCCTCAGGCAAATTCAGCGAAACCACCCGCCCGGAAGTTTCAGGATGCAGGGCCGTTTCCTCTAAGGGAAACAGGGTGCCACTGGCCGTCACAGTGGCAGTAAGTGTGGCCGGTTTTACCAGAAAACCCTCTACGGAAACCACATTGTAACTGGAGCGGCCGCCAGCTGCGCCTGCGGCAGATTTGTCGCCACTTTTATCACAGGCGGAAGCCATCATCGTGATGGCGGCGAAGAGCAGGATGTGTCTTTTTATCATAATTATCAGGCGCGAAGCACTCAGACCTTAACAGTATAATTTCTGGCTGGTTCAACGCGCGGACAAATATGGCACATCCCCCGGCAACGTATTGATCAAATACGGGGAAAAAAGTCGAATGAGTAAAAAAAAGCCTGCGATTAACGCAGGCTATTGAATGGGCGCATTTCTTCACCCAGCCAGTTTATGTTCCACTCGTCTACGGGAAGGAATTTTTTGGCCTGGCGGCTGGCTTTGCGGCGCAGATACGCAAACGCCAAACGCGGCGATATGCGCCAGAGGCGGCGGAATTTTTGGATACGATTTGCCATAGTGTTTAACAGTTTTGCCGGATTAGCAGATAAATATTGATTTTGAACTCCTAACGGTATCTATCAGCAAAAAGTTTTCCAAAAAACTCCAATTAAATGTTAAACCGATTCTTTTTTTGCTGATTCTGACAGTTTTATACGAATCAGAAACTAAACTGTACTTTTGCGGCGCCTTAGAGCATAAAAACGCATCGAACTACCCGACACATGGCTGAAACTTTATCCATTGTTATCCCTGCTTACAACGAAGAACGCACCATACACCGCATCCTTGACAAAGTGAAAGCGGTGGAACTTATCGGTGGTATTCAAAAGGAGCTCATCATCACCAACGACTGCTCCAAAGACGATACGGAAGGCGCAATCCGGCGCTATATGGAAGCCAATCCGGGGCTCAATATCCGCTACCTGAAACACGAAGTCAACAAGGGAAAAGGCGCCGCGTTGCACACCGGTATCCAACACGCCTCCGGCAATTATATCATTATTCAGGACGCCGACCTGGAGTACGACCCGGCCGAATACAACATCCTGCTTCGGCCGATCCTCGATGGCTACGCCGATGTGGTGTTCGGTTCCCGTTTCATGGGCGGGCGCCCGCACCGTATCCTGTTCTTCTGGCACAGCATCGGAAACAAGTTCCTGACCTCCGTCTCGAACCTGTTCACCAACCTCAACCTGACCGATATGGAAACCTGCTACAAACTTTTTCGGGCGGAAATTTTACAGGGGTTGCCCCTCCAGGAAAAACGTTTCGGCTTCGAACCCGAGGTAACCGCTAAAATGAGCCGGGTACCCAATGTGCGTATCTACGAAGTCGGGATTTCGTACTACGGCCGTTCTTATGCCGAAGGCAAAAAGATCGGCTGGAAAGACGGGGTGCGGGCGATTTATTGTATTTTGAAATATAACTTATGGGCGCGGTAACTGAATGTGGTCAATGTGGTCAATGTGTTTTAAATGTGGTCAATGTTTTTTAAATGTGGTCAATAAGATCAATGTGGTCAATGAGATCAATTTTAGAATTGACCACATTGATCTTATTGACCACATTTAAAACACATTGACCACATTTAAAACACATTGACCACATTTAGCCTCCTTGTCCACATTGAATACAAAAATCCTCCGCCAGTAACAACGTTTTTCCGGTGTAATGCCGCCGCGGGTGCAAATGGCGTTGCATGGCCGCGGCTACTTCCGGGTCTTTTTCCAAAAATGTCATCAGGGTGCGCAGCACTTTAAAATACCGGCCCGGATCGTGTTGGGTCGGAATATCGCGCGCCTGAAAACGAATCAGGGTTTTGCGAAACGCCTCGAAATCGTAAGGTGCATACTGATCCGGGTAGCGGAAAGCCAGGTATAAAGCGATCATGCGGTAGTCGCCGTGGTTATGATTGTTTTCTACCGAGGTAGCGTTCGCGCGCTTGTAATCGCGCAGGAGTTCGTCGCAGCCGAAAAGAAAGCGGCCGATGCGCGCTTCCGTATCGCGGGTTTCATTGAACAGATCGTCGAACATCGCCCGCGTCGTGCGGGGGGCGAAGCGCCAGCATTCGAGCATAAACCGCTTGGGGTGCCAGTTTTCGGTTTGCCACAGGCGGCGGGTCTCGCTGTTTTGCAAACTGCGATCGAACATGGCCACCGGGTCGGGGTCATCCGGATTCCAATTCGCCTGGAAGTTTTGCACCGACTCCCATTTGTACACGAAAGGATGGTGGCGCACACCCAGCAACCAGGATTTATATTCGGCAACGGCCGATTGAATTTTGGAAAGTACCATTTTTATCGCGGTCCGTGTTTTATGGCCTTTACACCTCCAACTTTTTCGTGACCACTTCCTTTCCATTCACTACCGATTTCCGGCCGAACAACAGCCCCGCGGCATCCGCATCAATCAGCACCGTATCGCCTTTAACATAGTCGCCGGCAAGCACGTATTTGGCTAATTCATTGATCAGTTCGCGCTGAAGTGTACGTTTTAGCGGGCGGGCGCCGAAACTGGGGTCGAAGCCGTGATCGACCAGGATTTTGGCCGCGGCGTCGGTGAGTTCCATTTTCAGTTCCTGGCGTTCGAGCATTTCGCGAATGTCGGACATCAGGATGTCGAGTATCTGGCGCACCTGTGTTTTCAGCAGCGGGTGGAATACGATCACCTCGTCGATGCGGTTGAGAAATTCGGGTCGCAAGCTCATGCGCAGGGCGTCCATTACTTCGGCCTTGGCCGTTTCGAGCACCTCGTGTTTGCGTTTGTCGGGTATGTCGTTGTAATCTTCAAACACCTCCTGAATGCGGTCGCTGGCCAGGTTGGAGGTCATGATGATGATCGAGTTTTTGAAGCTGGCGGTGCGGCCTTTGTTGTCGGTCAGGCGCCCGTCGTCGAGTACCTGAAGCAGGATATTGAACACATCGGGGTGCGCTTTTTCGATTTCGTCGAGCAGCACAATGGTGTAGGGGCGCCTGCGCACGGCCTCGGTGAGCTGGCCGCCTTCGTCGTATCCGACGTATCCGGGCGGCGCACCCACCAGGCGGCTCACCGAGTGGCGTTCCTGGTACTCGGACATGTCGATGCGGGTGATCGCCTTTTCGTCGTCGAACAGCACATCGGCCAGGGCTTTCGCCAATTCAGTTTTGCCCACGCCGGTGGGGCCGCAGAAGATGAAAGAGCCGATGGGTTTATCCGGATCGCTCAAGCCGGCGCGGTTGCGTCGGATAGCGTCGGACACGGCGCCCACGGCGATATCCTGCCCGATGACGCGTTTGTGCAGTTCGGCTTCGAGGTGCAACAGGCGCTCGCGCTCCGACTGCAACATTTTCGAGATTGGAATACCCGTCCAGCGGGCCACTACGTCGGCGATATCGTTGGCCGTGACCGTTTGAGTGGTCATGCGGTTTTCCGGCGCCAGTTCGCCGAGTTTTTCCTCGGCGGCGCGGAGCATGGCTTCCTGGGCCGGTATGTCGTTGAATTTTAGTTTTGACGCCAGTTCGAACCCGCCTTCGCGTTCGGCGCGTGTGTACTGGAGTTGCAGGTCTTCGATCTTTTGTTTACAGTTCTGAATGGCCTCCACGATTTCTTTTTCCTCCTGCCACTTGCCGCGCAGGCTATCTAATTTTTCACGCAGTTCGGCAATTTGTTTATTCATCGCCTCCAGCTTGCGCTCGTCTTTTTCGCGTTTGATGGCCTCGCGTTCGATCTCTAATTGCCGCATTTTGCGGTCGAGTTCGTCCACTTCCTCGGGCACGGAGTCGAGTTCGAGCCTGAGTTTAGCGCCGGCCTCGTCGATCAGGTCGATAGCCTTGTCGGGCAGTTTTCGCTCGGTAATATACCGGTGCGAGAGTTCGGCGGCTGCAATCACGGCCTCATCCAGGATTTGCACCTTGTGGTAGTTCTCGTAGCGTTCGCGCAGGCCGCGCAGGATGGAAATGGTGTCTTCAAGGCTCGGTTCGTCGACATATACGGATTGGAAACGGCGTTCGAGGGCTTTGTCGCTTTCGAAGTATTTTTGGTATTCGTCCAGCGTGGTAGCCCCGATGGTGCGCAATTCGCCGCGTGCCAGGGCGGGTTTGAGGATGTTGGCGGCGTCCATGGCGCCCTGGCCGCCACCGGCGCCCACGAGGGTATGAATCTCGTCGATGAACAAGATAACCTGCTCATTGGAGTCCACCACTTCCTTGATCACGGCTTTGAGGCGCTCCTCAAATTCGCCTTTGTATTTAGCGCCGGCGATAAGGGACGAGAGGTCGAGGCTGAATATTTTTTTGCTGGCCAGGTTTTCCGGCACATCGTGTTTGACGATACGCCAGGCAATACCTTCCACGATGGCAGTTTTACCCACGCCGGGGTCTCCGATAATGACCGGATTGTTTTTTTTGCGCCGGCTTAGAATGTGCAGCACCCGGCGTATCTCGTCGTCGCGACCGATGACGGGGTCGAGTTTGCCCGATTCGGCCATTTCCGTGAGGTTGATGGCGTACTTCTGGAGGGCATTGTACACGTGCTCGGTGGTTTGTTCGGTCACCTTGCGGCCTTTACGCAGTTCTTTTACTGCGGCCGAAAGGGCTTCGAAGGTGGCGCCTTGTTCGCGCAACAGCCGGGCGGCTTTGTCGCTGCCTTTAGCCACGCCGAGCAGCATGAGCTCGAGCGAAATATATTCGTCGCCGTAGTCTTTGAGCAGGGTTTTGGCGGCAGCGATGGCCTTGTTGGCTTCGTTGGTCAGGTATTGTTTGTCGGCGCCTGCCACTTTGGGGGTTTCCCAAATGAGTTTATCGAGTTCCTGCTCGAAACGGGGCATATTGACGCCGGCTTTTTTAAGCAGAAAATCGGTCACAGAATCGTCCACGTTGAGCATGCCCTTCACGATATGGGCAGAGTCGACGCTTTGTTGCTCGTAGCCGGCGGCGATTTGCTGGGCCTGCAGGATGGCTTCCTGGGCCTTGATGGTGAAATTATCGTATGTCATGGTGTGTGAAACTACGTTTTAGCACTGGGGTGAACAGGTTGGTTTGAACAAACTACAGCAAATACATTTCCAGTTCTAAAACAGATTGTTTTTTCGGAAAAAATGGCAGAAATGCAAGCGGCTATATGTCAAAATGAAGGTCGGATGCAGCATTTTGCGCCAGAACGTCACCTTGTTTAAAATTGAATCTGTTTACACTATGGTACGAACCACGATCCTGCTGTTTTTGTTTTCTTACACTTCCTTTTCCCAGAATTATGTCATTAACGGCAGTTTTGAACGCACTCCGGCTACTGCAAAGGGCGTTGCTCCGGCTTGCGCCTTTTCCGGAAATCCAGAGATACTGAACAATTACGCTCAGGGCTGGCAAACCTTCGTCAACATGACTCCAGACCTACTCGTGACAGACAGCACCGTCCGCTGCACGATGATGCCCATGCCACGTAGCGGTAATCGAATGGTGGGGCTCATTATGTATCACCCGTCAACCGATAGTCCCAATGCGTACGACTATCATGAACTGATACAAGGCAGCCTCGCCAAACCCCTTGAAAAAGGGAAGACCTACCGGGTTCGTTTCCGTACCCGCACCGATGACTCACTTGGCTTACGCCATCTGACCGGCGTTTATGGAACGATGAAGAACATTCGTCCGGTACAGTGTGGCAACTTTGGATTTTACTTTTCGAAAGACAAGATCAATATAAACGAAGATTTTGCTCAAAGCCAAATCATATTTCCGGTGCAGCCGCAAATTAACCGGGAAGGGGTTGTTTCGCCCCCGGCCGGTGAGTGGACACAAGTTTCTATGTTATTTACTGCGGACCAACCCTACCGGTATTTCCTGTTTGGCAACTTCTTTTCCGATGCGGTTACAACGCTGAATCTGACTGATACTGAGCGGTCCCGTATTGACGAGGAGAACCGGGGCACAGACCAAATGACCTCAAAAATCAGGCGGATTGCCTATTATTGTTTCGACGATTTTGTCGTGGAAGCGTACGACGGAGCGGACTATGCTAAAATCCTCCTGGAAGAACAAAAACTGACTTTCGACGCCGAACTGCTTTTCGATGTCGATCAAGCCATCCTGAAATCCGCTGCCAAAGAATCCCTGGAACAATTCGCCACTGCGCTCTTTCAACTGCCGGACCTACGAATAGAAATCGGTGGTCACACCGACACTTCCGGCGAGCCGGTTCATAACCAGTCCCTTTCTGAATGGCGGGCTCTGGCAGTCTATAACTATCTGGTGGAAAAAGGCGTAAGTGCAGCGCAACTCACCTGGAAGGGGTATGGAGAAGGACAACCGGTGGCGACCAATAGTTCAACAATGGGCCGGCAACAAAACCGCCGGGTAGAGTGTAATATCCTGCAACAGTAATACATATCAAAGGGAAATAAAAGTAGCAACGCCCCCTCGCCAGCATGCCCCCCTACCTTTTCGCAAACCTAACCCTCGGATCCGCCCACGCATACAACAAATCGGCCATCACACTGCTGAGTATGGTTATGATTGCGACAAACATCACCATGGCAAACAGCACGGCATAATCGTTATTGATAAAGGCGGACTGCATTTTGATGCCCATGCCCGGAAAATCGAAAAGGTATTCGATCACTAAAGAGCCGCTGAAAACTACCGGGAAAAAACTGGCAAACAGCGTAATGATAGGGAACAGGGCATTGCGAAATGCATGGCGCCAGAAGACCAGGTTTTCGCTCAAACCTTTCGCGCGTGCCGTTCGGATAAAATCCTGTTTGACCACCTCCAGGATGCCGTTTCGCATTTGCATCGCCATCAGGGCCAGCAAATGCAGCGTCAGGGTCAGAATAGGTAATATTAGTTTCTCGCGGTTGTCCACCACCCATACCCAATAGGTTTTTCCGCTCATCAGCCAGGGTTCGGCGTTCAGGCCGTCGATCAGGCCCAGCCCTATGTCGCGGCGGGATAGCAGAATTATCAGTAAGCTGCCCAGCCAGATGACCGGAATAGCGTGCAGAAACAAGAGCAGTCCACGCATCCAAAAATCGGAAGGCCGGTCGCGCCGGCGGGCCATCCACACGCCCAGCGGGACTCCGATCAGAAAAGCCAGAAGCATGGCTACCCCGTTCAGAGTCAGGGTCATCAGCAACCGGGGCCTAACCTCGATTAATAGAGGTTGGCCGGTGACGCTGGAGTACCCTGGGTTTCCCGAAACAAACCCGGCCGCCCAGCGATGATATTGATTTTGTGTGCCGTGCCAATGCAGCGCAGGCACGTATAATTTCCAGATTTGACTTTGTTGCCGAAGTTCATCAAAACGGGTATTGATCGTTGACGCCCGGCTTTTCAGGGTTGCCCGAAGCGCCTCATTTTGCAGCGTATCCACCTGAATCCGGAGTTTTTTGAGCGCTGCTGAAATCTTTTCCAAATCCTGGATTTGGCGCAGGCTTTTAAAGGTGATGAGCGCAGGCCCGGTGACGGCGTCCAAATCCGGGTCTAACTCAGTTGTGACGGCTTGCCAAAACCGTCCGGTAGCCGCCCAGTTTCCGGTTTGGCGGGTCAGCCGTTCCAGGTGTTCGCGCACTTCGAGTGGGAGTACACGGTGCAGGGTATCGGGGAAGGCCGCGCTGGTCAGGTTGAAGTAAAAGACGGGTTGATCTAAGCCCAGTTTTTTTGCCTTGTCTAAATATGCTGCCGGTTTTTCCAGGTAGTTTTCGCCCTCCAGCCCGGATCCCGTGTAACGACTCATGGCAAACGTCACCAGGGAGATCACGAACAGGGTGGGCAAAGCCAAGAGCAAACGGCGAATTACATAGCGAAACATCCGGAAATAAATCTACATAGCTGAAATTCAGGTTAAAAACGGGTTGTACTCCTTTTCATGGCGAATAGTGGTCGTCGGCCCATGTCCGGGATACACCAGCGTTTCGCCCGGCAAAGTAAACAATTGGCTACGGATACTTTCCAAAAGGGTATCGGAATTGCCGCCGGGCAAATCCGTTCTGCCGATACCTTCCATAAACAGTACATCGCCGGATAATACGAAACCGCCTTCGCTGCAATAAAACGACAAGCTACCCGGCGAATGCCCGGGCGTCAACATTACCTCCAAGCGCGTATGTCCGAATGCCACCGTATCGCCCGCTTCAATAAAACGCTCCGGCATGGGTGAGGACTCTGCGGGAACGCCGTAATACATACAAATAGCCGGGTACTGCTTCAGAACGGGCATTTCTGCCCGGTGCAGTTCGGGTAAGAGCGACCAGGTTTTATGCACAAAATTATTGCCGAAAATATGATCCAGATGGCAGTGTGTATTTATCAAACGCACCACGCGCAGCTGTTTTTCTTCCATGAACAACTGCAACATATGTCGCTCTTCCGGGGTATAGCAGCCGGGATCAAAAATGATACACTCACCACTTTCGTCGTACACAACATAAGTGTTTTCCGCAAAAGGATTGAATTCAAAAACCTGTACATGGGTCATAGCCGGGCAATGATAAGGAACGTAGTGGAAATAAAAAAGCCTTTCCCGAAAGCAGGGAAAGGCAGTGCAAAACAGTGTTGGTTATGTTAATGTTGTACCAAAAGACGTTTTTTCAGAACCCCTTCCGCAGTATGTACCCGGATGGTGTACATCCCTTGTGGAAAGGTCTTTGTTTCAATACGAACGCTGCGCTCACCCGAAGGGGGTATGGAACGAACCAATTGGCCCAGGGTATTAAACATTTCTATTTGTTCCACGTGCAGGTCTCCGGTAGTCAGTATGGCCACATCGCCGGCGGGGTTGGGGTATAGGGTGACCAATTGTTCCAACTGATTACTGTCGAAGTTATTGGTGGTACCGTCCTGCAACTTGATCCATAACGTATCCTGTACCTCAGCATTTAACAGGATTGGATTTCCGGCAGCATCGTTTGCCTGAATGCCGCCGACAGGAATCGTCAGCGGAATAACTTTTTCTCCGGTCCGATCTATGATATCGATGATGATAATAAAGTCCGTCGTGAAATTCACCTTGGCTATACTACCGTATCCGGAAACGGGTTGCCCGTATTTTCGGGAGAAACCCAGGTCGTATTGCCGGCGATCGTAGTTATCTTTAGGCAGGAGCAAAATATCGGTCGGGAACCCGAAAAAAGAATTCGCGCTGTAAAATATTTCCGGGTCGTGATGCATAGACTCCGGGTAAAGCAGGGCAAAGGCAAGTCCGTACAGCCCTAATACCGGTTTCGAAGGTGATCCGACCATCACATCGGCTGTTATCTGGATCGGCGCCGTACTGTTCGGATCGATAACCAGCGTATCCTTGGCAAACCGCACATGCACCCTGGGAGCATTGTCGATATAAGGTGTTTGGGTTGGCTCTATCGCCGTGTAATGTTGCTCGATGGCGCCCCGGTCAAATTCATTGACCGTACCGTTTCCGTCGCAATCCAGGTGTTTGTA
Source organism: Bacteroidota bacterium (assembly GCA_963169325.1). Classification (GTDB taxonomy): domain Bacteria; phylum Bacteroidota; class Bacteroidia; order Chitinophagales; family Saprospiraceae; genus M3007. The sequence goes on along the minus strand of CAUJEY010000066.1, from coordinate 13,560 downwards.
ATTGATGCTATAAGGGGTGGCGGCCGGCCAGTTTGCGCCAAACTGTGGGGTCCAGGCAGTGGTGGCAAAAGGTCTTGGGGCGCCGGAGGCGGAAAAACCAAGCCCCAGGTTCAGCAGGTCATACACATTGGCTTTTTTATCGCCGTTGGCATCGCCGGGCAGCACGTAGTCGGTCGATGGCGGCACATTGTCGGCTGACATGTTATGCGCGTCCGTCACGAATAATCTGGATACGGAGGAAACGCAGCTGTTGTTTTTCCAGACGGTCAGATTGGTCCGGAAAATCCCGCCGTGGGGGTAATAGTGCTCGCAGACGGCATCGCTGGGGTTGCCTTGCCACAAAGGGCTGCCATCGCCGAAATCGATCTGTACCGTCGAATAACTACCGCTGGACAGGTTATGAAACCGGACTAAATAGCCGTTGTCGGGCGAACCGGTCACCATTTCAATATCCATATCGGCGCCACAGTCGCCCGGCGCAGCAAGGCCGCACTCACCGGCCCACCACTGCGAAACGCCGGCCGCGACTGCTTCACATTCGTTGATGTACGTTACCCCGTTGCAACCGCACACCGGAGAAAAAAACGAGGGACAGATGGCGCCCGCATTGACCATATCGGGGTTAACACAATTGGCCGCGGCTACCGTCAGCGACTGGCAACGGCTCGTATTGCAAAGGCTACCGTCTTCCACACTTTGCACTTCGTATTGCGCACAAATATAATAACTGCCCTCTCCGGGCAAGATGGCCGTGAATTCGGGCGATTGGGAATAGATATAGTTCGTTTTATTATTGAACCATTTCACCGATTTGATGATGCCGGCGTCGGCGCTTACCGGTACCAGTTTACCAAATAACTTGGTGCCCACGGCGGTAAGCTGTACGTCATAGTCGCAATAGTTGGGATTTTGTTTGGTGACAAACACCTTTTGGCATTGTTGCGCCGTACACCCCCAGGCATCTGTAACCGTGAGACATACATCGTAATAACCCTCACCGGCAAACGTATGCTGCACAGAAAACCCGGTAGCCGTGGCGCCGTCGCCAAAGGTCCAGGAACAAAATTGAACGGCGGGGTCATAAATTTTGGCTTCAAAGGAAAGCCGGAATGCGTTTGACTGACTTACGGCATGGCCGAATTGCGCCTTACACGGAAGTGTATCTGAAATACAGGTGAGCGCTACCACTTTTGTGCCGCCGGCAGTGCAGCCCGGAGGAAGTGCGGCCAGCTTGTATGCAAACCGGATCGTTTTTCCACTGGTCAGGAGATCGACGCCTTCCACGGCCTGAAGTATTTCACCGTTGTCCAAATTAATAATTTTGGCGCCGCAACCTGGCGTAACATTGGCCACCCAACCAACTTTATCACATTGAGCCAGAGCAACTTGCGTAGCAAACAACATCAGAATCAGTAGCCCGGCCGCAGGGCAAAAGCGGCGTATGGTGCGCGAGATATCAGGTAGTACAGGTAGATGCATAATCGAGCGGAATGTTCAAGGAGTGACTTTGCCTTACAAAGATTGGGATTTGCTACTGCAAATCAAAAAACATTTTTCATAACTTGCCGGAGAAAAAAAAGTTTAACCCTGAAATTAACAAATTGATTATCAATTTTTTAAAAATACTCTTGCCTCTGTAACATGCAAGGCGAAAATGAAACGGCGTTAATTTGATTTCATGTTCAGCGATAAGTTGCTCTCTCTGCTGCAAACGTTTTCCAGGTACGACCTGAACCGGTTCAGGAAATTTTTGCAATCGCCCTACTTCAACGATCAGGAGGATGTGACCAGGCTTTTCGAACTGATCAACGACGCAATTCGTAAAGGCGCCGATGCCCTTGCAGCCCTCGATAAGCCGACGGTGTGGAAAGCGCTATTTCTCAGACAGGCGTTGGACGATGGGCATTTGCGTCGCCTTACCTCCGATCTGACTCTGCTTGCCCAACGTTTTTTAGTGGAAGAAGCGCGGCAGAAAGACCCCTTGTCGGAAGCGCTCGACCTGCAAAAGGTATTGGAAAAACCGGAACTCCGGAAGCACTTGTCCGGCGCGGAACGGCAGATTGAAAAACTCCTGGCACAAAGCGAAGGGAAGTCCACCGACTTTTATTACGCACAGTTTCGCCAGCATTGGAACATCTTCAATCGTGCCTCCAAAATTGTGGCAACCGCCGGCTACACCGAGAAACTGATCCTGGCCGATTTTTTCCTGGAATGTTATTATATCGCTCAAAAACTTAAATTATACATCTCCTGGTTGCTCTACCGCGGCTTTCGCGTGACGGAACAGGAAGTACCGATTATCCCGGGATTTTGGGAATACCTGAAAGAAGAACGATTTACGGCCGTCCCTTTGATCCAGATTTACCGGAAGGTGATCCTTTGCTTCACAGATTCCGAGGAGGAGTTGCATTTTCAGCAATTACTTTCCGACCTAAAGGAAAATGCCAACGAGATGACGCCTTCCGACCTTCGGGAATGTTATTATATGGCTCAAAACTACTGCGCGCTGAAAATTAACCAGGGTAAAAATGAATATTACTGGGAGGTTTTGGGGATTTTTAAAAGTATGGTTGCGCAAGGAATCCTGGTAGAGGATGGGCAGTTGCCGGAGGCGGTGTTCAAAAACATTATTACCGTAAGCCTTCGCTTTGGAGAATATGCCTGGGCAGAAAATTTTATCCATGAATATATTGAGTACTTGCCTGCTAATATTAGAGAAAATGCCCGCATTTTCAATTTAGCCAATTTGTACTCCCACCAGAAAAAACATACACAGGTCATTGAACTATTGCGAAACGTTGAATACAGCGATGTCGTTTATTCCCTGGGATCCAAAGTCATTCTTGTCCGAACCTACTATGACTTAGGCGAATACCTGGCGCTGGAATCGTTAATAGATAGTTTCCGGATTTACTTACGGCGCAATAAAGTGTTGTCGAAGAACCTGAAACGGGAATACAACAATTTCCTCAATCTTGTTAAAAAATTGACCACGATTGATACCAGAAACCCAAAAGAAATAGCCATGATTCGTAAGCGCGTAGCCGCGGTATCTTACGCCACACCTAAAAGATGGTTGAATGAAAAAATAAAAGACATTGAAGAGAAGTGAATGTACAAACCTGTTATGTAAAGATTTCTGCATTTTGGCAACGTTGAAAACCTGGCACAGCAAAATTTTACGCCTTTCCGTTTCTATCATTTTTTGCTTTCCAACAAGTGAAGTATTTACCCAGCCCGCCAACACTATCGCCTGGGAAACCACCCTGCACTACAGCGCCCTGTGGCGGCATACGCCAAAACTCACAATTAAAACCGGACAACCTGTTTTCGGACAGGAATGGGGCCTGCGCCTGCAAACACAGGGCCGGCAGCCCTGGCACCAATGGCAGCGCTACCCGGCGTTCGGCCTGGCCCTGGCGCATTTTCACCTGGGCGAACAGGCGCATGGCGATGCCTGGGCGCTCTTGCCCAATCTTTCCGTACCCGTATGGCGCACCGGGCGCTGGCTGCTGGTTTTCCGGGTCGGAACCGGCCTGGGCTACGTGACCAGGCCATACGATTATTTCAATAACCCCGGCGAAAATGCCATCGGTTCGCACTGGAACAACTATACGCAGTTCCGGCTGGGCAGCGAATACCGCCTGAACGACCATTGGCGATTGCAGGCCGGTGTCAGCCTGAACCATTTTTCCAACGGCGCTTCGGCCTTGCCGAATTTCGGCGTTAATCTGCCCAGCGGGCTGCTCTCCATCGCCTGGGCGCCCAAGGGTATCCGGGAAGCGGGCTTCGCCCCCGCACCCGAAAATAAGCGGCAGGTCCGGCGCTGGGGCGCTGCCATTTCGGGCGGGCTGGCAATGATTGAATATTCCGTTTTCGACGGGCCGCGCTACCCGGTATGGGCGCTTTCGGGAGGTGTTTTATTTCACCTCAACCGGGTAAATCGCCTGCAAGCCGGCCTGGACTACGAGTACAACCGGGCGGTGTACACCTTCGGGTTGCGCGCGGCGCAATTTCGCAGCGAAAATGCCGCCCGGCGCGGCGCCACCCGCCTGGCCGTTACCCTGGCCGACGAGTTTTTATTCGGCGCGTTGAGCGTTCAGGTGTTGACGGGGGTGTACACAGGCGGCACAATAAACCAACTGGTGTCCAATAGCTGGTATGGTAAATTCACCACCCGCTACTATTTTCGGCCGCTGCCGCATGCCCCCTTTCGCCTGCACGCCGGTGTTTCGCTGAAAGCGCACCGGACAACCGCAGAGTATATTTCATTGAATGTTGGGGCGGAGATTGGGCAACAGGAATGAGTTTCGCTTGGTGACGCTGGAAGGGAACGACAGCAGGCACGATCCCGCTTTGATACAAAATCTGGTGACATGAGCGTATAAAGCCATACTTTTGCAAGTCAATTAGTTCTCTGCATCACGTTATTTAAAATTGTAAATGGCTTTGTTTAGGGGGAAGGGATTGTTATTTTATTTTTCACAGAAAAATAAAATAACAATCCCTTCCCCCTAAACAAAGCCATTCCCGGCAAAAAACATGTCCGCACCACGTACTGTCGCTTTTCATACGCTCGGTTGTAAACTGAATTATTCGGAGACCTCCGCTTTGTCGCGGTTGTTCGAGGATAACGGCTATTGGCCTGTCCGATTCGAGGAAGGGGCTGATATTTATGTGATCAACACTTGCTCTGTAACGGAGCAAGCCGATAAGGAGTGCAAAAAGATTGTGCGTCAGGCCCTGCGCCGGCAGCCCGGTGCTTTTGTGGTGGTGACCGGTTGTTATGCCCAGTTGAAACCTGCTGAAATCGCCGAAATACCCGGCGTTGACTTGGTTTTGGGCGCCGGGGAAAAATTCCGCATCCTCGATTACGTCGACGACCTGTCCAAGGCCCATGGCAAAGGCATGGTGTATGCCGGCGAGGTACGCGATGTAAATACGTTCAACGCATCCTTTTCCTTTGGTGACCGCACCCGCTCGTTCCTCAAAGTGCAGGATGGCTGCGATTACAAATGTTCGTTTTGCACCATTCCGATGGCCCGGGGCGCCAGCCGCTCCGACACTGTAGAAAACGCCGTAGCCAATGCCCGTCAAATAGCAGCCATGGGCGCCCGCGAGATCGTCCTGACGGGCGTCAACCTCGGCGACTTCGGCAACGGAACGGCCGTTATCGAAGGCGAGCGCCCGCAAAAAGAAGCCCTTTTTATCGACCTGGTCCGGGAATTGGATCGTGTGGAGGAGGTGGCGCGCTTTCGCATCAGCAGCATTGAGCCGAATTTACTGACCAATGAAGTCATTGCGTTTGTAGCGGAAAGCCGGCGTTTTATGCCGCATTTTCATGTTCCCTTACAATCGGGTAACGACAAACAACTGCGCGACATGCGCCGGCGCTATCGCCGCGATTTGTACGCCGAACGTGTGGCCATGATCAAACATTTGATGCCGCACGCCTGTATCGGTTGTGATGTGATCGTCGGTTTTCCCGGCGAAACGGAGGAAGATTTCCTCGAAACCTACCGTTTTCTGCAAAACCTCGATATTTCGTACCTCCACGTGTTTACGTACTCCGAACGGGCCAACACCCTTGCTGCAGAAATGCCCGGCGCCGTACCCGTGGAAGAACGCCGGCGCCGAAACCAGGCCCTGCGCGGCCTCTCGGAAATGAAACGCCGTGAATTTTACCGCCAACACCTCGGCGCCTCGCGCCCGGTGCTGTTTGAACAGCACAAAACGCCAAGCCTGATTGGCGGATTTACCGACAACTATATCAAAGTGGAAATGCCCGCCGAAGCCGGAGCCCTGAACACCATCGCACCGGTGTTGCTGGAAAATCTTTCAGCGGATGGAGAAGTGGTGCTGACGAGCTGTGAATATATGAGCGGGGTGTTTGCTGCGGATATGAAGGGCTGAACCCGGTAATAAAACGCGGCGCCTATTTTTTCCGTTTCCGGAAATTGCCGTAGTTCCGTTGCTTATTGCTGCTAGTGGGATTGCGGTTTTTGCCGCCGTTTTTGCTACGATTGCGCTGTTGCATGCGTTGGAGCTCTTTGTCCTTTTTATTGGCGCTGAAGGCCAGAATATCGAGCGAACTATGCCCTTCGTGCAGTTCCAGCTGACCGTCGGAAAGGATTTCCAGGTCGTCCTTCACCACATCATCGCTCACGTAGTGTTCCTTGTTCCAGGTTTTGTACGCCAGTTTCATATAAGATGCGATGACCTCGGCAAAACCTTCTTTTTTAGGGCCATCCGGCATTTCTATGGCTTTTTTAATCAACGTTTGAACGTTGTAACCATAGTGTCGCAGCCGCATTGTGGTGGGCGGGTACGGCATTTTTTCCGCTTTGGGCTTGTCTTCCTCCCGGCGAAAGGTAATGCCGGGCGGCGGGGTGACGTCCAGGTCATAGCCGGCAATGGCGTAGGCATGATTCCAGAGTTTATCCCGGTAATCTTCCAGGCTGCGGGTGCTGGACGGATTGAGTTGTTGCATCAATCCAATGATGTATTCCACCGTTTTCTGTCGCTTTTGCCGCTCCGGGATTGTTTTGACGTATTGCAGCATTTCCTGGATAGCCCGCCCGTATTCCGGGTAGCGAACAGTCGCCTTTTCGGTGTTATATTCGATTTCGACTTTATTTACTATTTTAGTCACGACGTATTTTAGTTTGGAGTTTGAAGTTTGAAGTTTGAAGTTTGAAGTTCGGAGCGTGGACTTCGAACTTCAAACTTCAAACTTTAAACTTTAAACTTATTCAACGGTTACTGATTTAGCTAAATTGCGTGGCTGATCCACATTACAACCGCGCAGCAGGGCGATATGATACGCAAGCAGTTGGAGCGGCACAACGGAAAGCAGGGGGGTGAGGGGTTCTTCGGTATCCGGGATTTCGATGGTATAATCGGCTAATTTTTTGATCGTCTCATCGCCTTCGGTCACCACGGCCACTACCACACCTTTGCGGGCTTTTACTTCCTGAATATTGGACACGATCTTGTCGTAGGCGCTCAGGTTGGTCGCGATCACGAACACCGGCATATTCTCATCAATCAGGGCAATGGGGCCATGTTTCATTTCTGCTGCCGGATATCCTTCGGCGTGAATGTATGATATTTCTTTCAGTTTGAGGGCGCCTTCCAGCGCTACGGGGAAATTATAGCCGCGTCCCAGGTAAAGTGCGTTGGTGGCGTCTTTGAATTCGCCGGCAATATATTTCACCTGTTCATGACAATTCCGGAGCAAAAGGTCGACTTTCCCAGGTATCAGCGCCAGTTCCTGCACTAATTTTTGGTATTGTGATTTGGGCAGGTAACCCCGCTCGTAGCCCAGGGACAAGGCCATTACCGTCAGCATCGTCACCTGGCCGGTAAACGCTTTCGTAGAGGCAACTCCGATTTCGGGACCAACGTGGATATAAGAGCCGCTATGCGTAGCCCGGGCAATGGAAGAACCGACTACGTTGACGATTCCATAAGTGATCGCGCCGCGTTCTTTGGCCAAACTAAGCGCGGCCAGCGTGTCGGCCGTTTCGCCGGACTGCGAGATGGCCAGCACAATATCCTGATCACCCACGACGGGATTGCGGTAACGGAATTCGGAAGCGTATTCCACCTCAACCGGCAGGCGGGCCAGGTCTTCAAACAGATATTCGGCGATCATGGCGGCATGCCAGGATGTTCCGCAACCGAGGATAATCATGCGCTGGGCATGGATCATACGTTTTTTATACTCTTCCATGCCACCCAGACGTACCCAGCCTTCTTCGGCATTCATTCGCCCCCGCATACACTCGGCAATGGTGGACGGCTGCTCGAAAATCTCTTTGAGCATGAAATAATCGTATCCCCCTTTCTCCAGCTGTTCGATTTCAAGTTCGATCTCCTGGATGGTGGGCGTCATCACTTCGTTGCGGAGCGTTTTGACGGTTAGCCGGCCATCATGGGTGACGGTAGCGACTTCTTCGTCGTTCAGGTACACCACTTTTTTGGTGTGCTCCACGATGGGTGTTGCATCGGAGGCGATCAGAAATTCGTTTTTCCCAATGCCGATGACCAGCGGGCTGGATTTGCGCGCGGCCACCAATTTATCCGGATCTTCCCGATCCATCACCACGATGGCATAAGCCCCGTGTACCTGGGTGAGTGCCTGGCGAACAGCTTCCTCCAGGGGCAGGTTTTCCCGTTGCTGCACTTCTTCGATCAGGTGAACCAACACTTCCGTGTCCGTTTCGCTGCTGAAGGTGTGGCCGTGATTGATCAGGGCGCTTTTAAGCACAGCGTAGTTTTCAATAATGCCATTGTGGATCAGCACCAAACGGTTGTTGCCACTGGTATGTGGGTGCGCATTCAGGTCATCCGGTTTGCCATGTGTAGCCCAGCGGGTGTGCCCCATGCCAACGGTGCCGCTGGTGTTTTTATCTTGGGTAAAATTTTCCAGATCGGAGACTTTGCCCTTCTTTTTATAGACGTTCAACGATCCGTTTTGCAGCGCTACGCCGGCGCTGTCGTAACCCCTGTATTCGAGGCGGTGCAGGCCTTTAATCACAATTGGATAGGCCTCTTTGGAACCGATGTAGGCGATTATACCACACATGTTAGTTTTGAGTTTTGAGTTTTGAGTTTTGAGTTGGGGGGATTATTACGTCAACTCAAAACGCAAAACAGATCATCTGATTTTGGTGTATTTTAAGGCTAATTTAGCCGGGAAGGTAGCACTTTGGGGGCCATAAAAGATAGCCCGCATGGCCGAACGGCTTTGGGGGTAGACGTTAAAGAACACCGTTTGGTTTTTAATATCTCCGGACTGGTTATCCACGATCCGTTGGAAACGCTCCGTCAGGGTAAGGCGGTATCGCTGCACACTGACACCCTGGTCCGTTTCTGTCAGGGGATAGCCGCCAAAGCCACTAAATCCGCTGCTCAGGGTCGGGCCGAGGGAATACAACACGTCGCTCGTGAGCGTGGTAATGGTATCGCCGATAGATTCAGTGAAAACCAACTGGCTGGCGCTTTGCAGCAAAGGGTTGTCGTTGGGCAGTGTTTCCACGGTTAGTTCCAGTTCTGCTTTGTTGATGGCGATATTGTCCAGCAGGTGGGCATACGGAATTTCCACCTTCATGCGCAAGCCACCCATCCCCTGAACGAACATACGATCATCAGCCTTCTTATTCAGATAAGGCTCCACAATAGAGCCGGTGTAATCATGTGAAAAATGGGTAAATTTATTGCCTCCCAAAAAGAAAAAGTCGAACGTCCGTGACGATGTATCCTGTCTGTAGTAAAGACGTATACGGCTAAAAGCGCTGTTATTCAAATCAAATGCCATTAGTGCGCCCGGGGTTCCCTGCGATTCGGCGGAAAGCCGGAGCCCGCGTACCTTTTGAAAAAACAGGGTGTCAGATGTCAGCGTCAGGCTATCGAATCCCAGCAATTCCTGTCCGAAGGTATTATCGAGCGGAATACGGATATAAGGCGCTCTGGCTACCGTATCAAACAGCGTTAGGCCGACATTAGGTTGTGGCAAAAAGTTTGCCAACTCACCGATTTGTTCGGCTGTTTCGAGGGAATTGGTCGAGTAATATACTTTATCCCAGCGCACCAGGGCGTTCTGGGCGAGCCGATGCACCCGCAGGGTTTGCGGTTGCAGAGTATCGCCGTAGAAACCCGGGGCATCGTAGCGTAGAAAAAGAATAATTGAGTCGACCACCCCATTTTTAAAATTCGGGCCCAGGTCACTCAACCGTAACTGGGAATAAATATCCGATTGGGCCTTTCCGAAAACCGGGTCGGTCAACTGGCCGCAAATCATATAATCTGCGGTAGAGGTAATATCCGACGTCACCAGGCTGTCTTCCGGCAATAGTGTACATTCCAACGTTAGACTATCCAGGTAAGAATAGTCGGCGGTTTCATCGTCGAGCAAATCGGCCCCAAAGGGCGTAGGTTTGGAGCAGTTATACCCCAGCATAAGTCCCAACGAGGCGCAAAGCAGCAGGAAGGGAACAGGAATAGTGATGTGTTTCATGTGTTTGGAAAGGACCGGTAAGGTCGGCAACTTACTGAGAAACCTCCGCTTCGGTCAATTGGCGGAAGAATTCCAAAGAAGCCGACTGATATTCTTCTACACTTTTCCAGGGAAGCACGGGTTTGTCCTGTGCAACGGAAAGATAATCAACGCTGGTATCTAGCGTTTCGCTGCCTATTACGATAGCATCGGCATACGTACAAGCACCTTTGTTGATCGAAAAACCCTCGCCATCGCGGTAGGCAGCCAGGTCTTCTTTAGAGAGGTTGTTGATGGCGGCTTTTTCAAAAAATTGTTCACCGCCCACATGTTCGTGCTCGCCGGGATAAACGCTGTACACCACGGTAGAATTGGCAAACAATGCTTCCGTTTTGTATGCGGTTTTCAGGTAAAAGGGAATCAACCCGGTGAGCCAGCCATGGCAGAGAATGATATCGGGCGCCCATCCAAATTTTTTCACCGTTTCGATAGCGCCTTTGCAGAAAAAAGCGGCACGATCGGGGTTGTCTTCAAAAGGTTTACCATCGACGTCATCGAAGACAAACTTGCGTTTGAAAAAATCTTCATTGTCGAGAAAATAAACCTGGAGCCGGGAGCCGGGCAAAGATGCGACCTTAATGATCAGGGGATAATCGTCGTCGTCCACAATTATGTTCATCCCGGAAAGTCGAACTACTTCGTGCAAGCGGTGGCGGCGCTCGTTTACTACTCCATAACGCGGCATGAGAATCCGCAATTCAAACCCGTTGTCCTGTAAAAATTTCGGTAATAGCGCCACCAGCGCGGAAATGTCTGTGCCTTCTGTATAGGGTTCCATTTCCTGAGTGACGATAAGCAAGCGCTTCTTTTCCATTTATGTCAACCTAACTTTTGTGTAAAATCCCATCAGTGAGTTCGCTGCGCCTTTTGCGCGACAAAATCGGCTGCAAAATTATATAAAAAATACGAGATTTTATGGGTGTATTCTACACAAGAAAATTAAAACAAGTGAAAAAACGCTCTTATTGGCTAAAAATCAGCCTTTTTCCGGTCTTTTTCCGGCAATACGTTCCAGTATTCGGTAGGTATATGCGAATTTGTTTTTCTCATCCGGGGCATGTGCTTCACTCCAGATTTCGCGCCACTCCGAAGGCACCAGTGCCGGAAAAAAGACATCTCCCTCAGGCTCGATGTCCACTTCGGTGAGGTACACCTTATCCCAAAGCGCTGCCGTTGCCTGGTAGATTTCACCGCCGCCAATGATAAAAGCCTCCGGCTCGGCGTGTTCAAACGCCATACTTAATGCCTCCTCCACCGAATGAGCCACCAGCACGCCATCGGCAGTAAAAAATATATTTCGGGTAATCACCACATTGGTACGTTTGGGCAACGGGCGCCCAATACTTTGAAAACAGTTCCGGCCCATCAGCACGTAATGGCCCAGCGTAGTGCGCTTGAAATAAACCAAATCGGCAGGCAGGTACCAGGGGATCTGGTTGTCTTTTCCAATTACCCCATTTTTTGCGACGGCGACGATAGCGGAGACGAGCATATTTAACTTTTTAAAATTTCCCGAACCAATAAACTCAGATTCGGTTCAGCAGCAGCGGCAATATTAATAACATCCTCCACGCTGGTTTCTTTGATTACGCTGGGGGGGAAGGATACATTGGTGACCAAAGACAGCATCAACACGGGCAGGTCCATGTGACGCGCTACCAGCACCTCGGGAACGGAAGACATGCCGGTGCAGTCGCTGCCCAGCCGGCGCAGCATAATATACTCAGCGGGTGTTTCCAGGTTAGGGCCTTGCATCGCAGAATACACGCCTTCGAAGGCCCGGATACCGTGTTTTTGAGCTGCGGCCAAAGCGCGTGCGCGTAGTGCCTCATCGTAAGGCCTCGACATATCCGGGAACCGGGGGCCAAGGCGTTCGTCATTTGTGCCGCGCAACGGATTTTCCGGCAACAAATTAATATGGTCGCGTACCACGACGATATCGCCGCCCCGGAAATGTGGATTGATGCCACCGGAAGCATTGGTAATGATAAGCCGTTCGATACCAAGGGCTTTCAGCACACGCACCGGGAACGTCACCTGCTGCATGGTCCAGCCTTCGTAATAATGCAACCGGCCGGCCATGACCACCACAGGATGGCCTTCCAGATGCCCGAAAATTAGCTTTCCCTGGTGGCTTTGCACCGTACTGACGGCAAAATGCGGCAATTCGCCATAGGGTATCACAGCCTCCACGGAAACGTCGCCGGCAAGGTTGCCCAAGCCAGTACCCAGAATAATACCGGTTCGGGGTTGAAATGTAGTGCGGCTACGGATCGCGGCTACGGTTTCCTGTATTTGATCGTAAAGCATGTTTAGATATTAAATTATGTCATTAATCGTCATTAATCGTCATTAATCGTCATTGGGCTTCATGATTATCATTAATCGTCATTGGGTATTTCTCGATGTTAAACAATGACGAACAATGACGAAATGACCTCACCCCCTCCGTCTCCACCAGTAAGCCAAACCCATTCCTGTCACTAAATCCCAGATACCCCACCAGGCTGCAATAAGCGCCATGCCGCCAAGGCCGTTGAAAAAACGGAAAATGAGCAGCAATCCGAGCGCCGTATTATGCACACCAGATTCGAACGCCAGCGTTCGGCAATCCTGTTCTGGAAGCCGCACGGCACGGCCCAGAAAATAACCCGTACTCAGGCCAACGACATTGTGTACCAGCACGATAACAAAAGCATAACCGAGGTAATCGACTAAGTTTTTTCCGTTGCCAAGCAAGGCAAGTACGAGTATGGAGAAAAAAATAATCAGGGCCAACCGCTGCACCACAAGGCGAATACGGGCTACCGCTTCGGGGAACCGGCCGTTCAGCCACATGCCGAACAGCAACGGCGCCAGGATAAGCTGCACGATAATCAGCGCCATGTCGCCGAAACCCACCTCGAATGTCGTGCGCAGCGCCGCCGATTCCGGCACAAATTGGGACCAAAATAAAAATCCGGCCGGCGTAATCACCGTTGCAGAAAGAATAATAATCGCATTCAGCGTAACCGACAAAGCCGTGTTAGACTTAGAAAAATGCACCAAAAAGTTGGTCATATTGCCCGAAGGGCACATACTCACCAGTATCATTCCGAGCGCCATACTCACCGGGGGCTGAAAGAGGTAAATGATCCCAAGGGTCAGAACCGGGAACAAAAGGTATTGCACCACCAACCCGACGGCGATGGAACGGGGAAATTGCACCACCTTTCGGAAATCAGCCGGCCGAACATCCAGGGCCACGGCAAACATCAGGAAAGCCATGGCAGCATTCAGCACAGCCATTTGGCCGGGATTGAAATTGATGCGGAGTGTGTCGACGGGGTGCATAACGGTGGACGGTGGACGGTGGACGGTGGACGGTGGACGGTGGACGGTGGACGGTGGACGGTGGACGGTGGACGGTGGACGGTGGACGGTAGACGGTGGACGGTGGACGGTGGACGGTAGACGGTGGACGGTGGACGGTAGACGGTGGATGGTGGACGGTAGACGGT
>CAUJEY010000065.1 GCA_963169325.1 Bacteroidota bacterium | reverse complement strand
CTGGCATATTCCTTTGCTTTGCCATGCTTTATTTAAAGTCTGGTGTTCCATGATTTTTGTTTTGCCAAGACAAAAATGGAACACCTTTTCTTTTTCAACAAAATATACTTTAGTTAAATACTAAACCTGATGCGCATGCCCCCGACCCCTCCCCTAAAAGGGAGGGGAGACGTAGCAAACTCGTAGAGTATGCTGCGGTATCCTCTACGTCTCCCCTCCCTTTTAGGGGAGGGGTCGGGGGTGGGGTTTCACACAACGCGGTACAATATGCGGATACCCATTCAATAAAAATCCATGACCGTACTCATCATAGAAGACGAAGACCTGGCCGCCTGGGGGCTTATCTCCAAACTTCGGCGGCTCGACCCGGGCATTGACATCGTGGCCACCTTAGACACGGTAACAGCCGCCGTGCAGTGGTTTCGCGAAAATCCGGCGCCCGACCTGGCTTTTTTTGATATCCAATTAGCCGACGGACTCAGTTTCGAAATTTTCGACCAGGTGAAGGTGCCCTGCCCGATCATCTTTACGACAGCCTACGATGCTTATGCGTTGCGGGCTTTTAAGGTAAACAGCGTGGATTACCTGCTCAAACCCATCGATCAGGACGATCTTGCCCGCGCTTTCTCGAAGTTGCGGCAACTGCGCGGCCCGGCCGCCCTCGACGCCGGCACGATACAACAGATGATGCAACTGCTGAAACCCAGGCAGTATAAAACCCGTTTCATGGTCAAAGTCGGCGATCACCTGACGGCCATTGCCGCTGAAGAGATCGATTTTTTCTTTGGAGAAAACAAAATCGTGTGGTTGCGACACCAAAACGGCCGCAAATACCCGGTGGATTATACCCTGGAACAATTGGAAGACATGCTCCACCCACAGCACTTTTTCCGGCTTAACCGGCAGTATATCGCCTCCATCGGCGTGATCAAAGATGTGGTATCTTACTCTAACAGCCGGCTGAAAATAACCCTGCGGGAGCCCATGAGCACGGAGGACATCTTGGTGAGCCGGGAAAAGGTGGAAAGTTTTAAGGATTGGTTGGGGAAATAAAGATGCGTATTTTTTTTCCCAGAAATTATTTTGAACTTGCAGAATTTCCGAATGGGTATTCAAAAAGCATAAATGATATTGTATATCAAATATATGGTCAGCCTTCGGTGCAAAATGGTGGTGAAGGAAGAACTGAAAAAACTGGGGCTACATTTTATAGTTGTCGATCTCGGCATGGTTGATGTATTGGAAAATATTAAGCCGGAACAGCATGACCAACTAAAAAGTAACCTGCGAAAATCAGGGCTGGAATTATTGGACGATAAAAAAAGTATCCTGATTGAAAGAATAAAAAATGTCATTATCGACATGATACATTACTCCAATGAAATCCCCAAAGTGAATTATTCCGATTATATCAGTGAAAAATTAGGATACGATTACACCTACCTGTCCAACATGTTTTCGGAGGTAAAAGGTATTACAATACAACAGTACATTATTATCCATAAAATTGAAAAAGTAAAAGAATTGCTGTTGTATGACGAGTTAACGCTCACCGAGATTTCCTATAAGTTACATTACAGCAGCGTGGCGCACTTATCCAATCAGTTTAAAAAAATTACCGGCCTCTCGCCGTCTTTTTACAAAAAACTGAAGGTGAAACGTATTGGCAATCTGGAAAATATGTAAGGTGTATAAAAAAGCCGGACCCCGGAGCAACCAGTGCTTCGGGACCCGGCAGATTAAAGCGCGTTTTGATATTAATTCACTACATTAGGTTCAATTGCTCAAAATGATCAACCGCTCAATCGCATGCCTTTCTCCTACTAATAAGTGGAAGGTGTACATACCGCCTCCGGACAAGCCGGCTAAATCGAGCCGGTAACGGTTCGGCCCGACGCTAGCGACAAATGATTGCTGCAGCGCCAGTCGGCCGCTGACATCGAACAGCCGCAGGGTAACATCTCCGTCCGTTTCCGTTTCAAAGGAAATCCAAACTTCCGCCATCGCCGGGTTGGGCGCCAGTAGGACGTTCAGTGCATGCACAGGGGCTCCCGATTGGCGACTTTCCACCATTTCATTGCTTTCAGGTCCGCCTGGCCCATTTATAGGCGCTGCGCCTACGTTGATGATCTGCGTATGTGTGCGGGGATTGCCGCAATCGTCCATAACCGTCCAGGTACGGGTAATCGTGTACGGGCAGTTGGGACCGGTAGTAGATTCGCCCAGGTATATTACCGGCACATAATTATCGCAATTATCGGTGGCTGTGACTACGGGCGCCGAAGGCACCATGCCGCACATCGCGGTCATGTTGGGCGGCGGATTGTTGAATACGGGCGCCTGGGTATCCCAAATCGTGATGGTTTGAGTGGCGGTCCGGGTGTTGCCGCAGTCGTCTGTAGCGGTCCACTTGCGGTTTACGACATACTCTTGCGGACAATCGCCCGCGACGCTGGTTTGTCCATTGAAGGTGATTTGCACTTGTGGATCACAATCATCAGTGGCGGTCGGCGCACCCGGCGATACCGGGAACAAATCGCTGCATTCGATGGTGACGGGCAGGGGCACGAACGTGAAATTGGGCTTCTGCGTATCCTGTATGGTGATGAGTTGCACGGCGATCGTAGAATTGCCGCAATTATCCGTCGCCTTCCAGGTGCGCATCAATTCGCGATTACCCGGGCAGTTGAAGTAGGTACACATTTCGCCCAGGTAGAGGATTGTAACATCGGCGTCGCAATTGTCAATGGCCACCGGTGTTTCCACAGGAATCGCAGGCAAACAGAAGTCGGCACATTCGAGGGTTTGATTGGGTGGAATGAAGGTAAATACCGGCTTTTGCGTATCCCTGACGGTAATTTTCTGTGTGGCGGTTTTGGTATTGCCGCAGTCGTCCATCGCCGTCCATTTGCGGGTCAGTATATACGTGTCGGCGCAGTAACCGTTGACACGGGTTTCTGTCATGGTGACGGTAACCGAGAGATCGCAGTTGTCTGTTGCCATCGGAGGGGTTGCGGGCGGCGGCGCCGGAACGACATCGCATTGTACCGTCACGTTGGGCGGTACGCTTCCGGGGGTAAACACGGGTTTCTTAATATCGTAGTACCGCGTTACCGTTGTTGTTTCCACATCCGGGTTGCCGCAAATATCTACGACGGTGAAGGTGTACACACGCGATTGCGCGCAGCCGTTGGTCTGTATCGGCCCCTGCGAAGATGAAAGGTTGCCGCCGGAGGAACAGTTATCCGTCCAGGTCGTTGTGAGCACCGGCCAGGCTGGGTTGAGACAGCCCGGAACAACAAAGTCAGGAATATCCAGAATCTGCGGGTTTTGTGTATCCGAAGTCCAGGTGAATGTGACTAAGCAGTTTACGGCGTTGTTACATACGTCGGTGGCCGTGACCGTCCAGGTTTGCGATTTCAGGCAATCGCCTGTGATGACGCCGCCGGTAGCGGTTACGGTCGGCGTTCCGCAGTCATCCATGGCAGTACCTGCGGCGATGATAGCTTGCGCGGCGGTAACAGGCGGCGGGTTGCAACCCAGATTGATGGGACCGGTCGGACAGTTTAAAAATATGGGGGACGCCGCATCCGAATCGCTCCAGGTAAACACAACCAGACAAATTGCCGGATTGTTGCAGGCGTCGGTGGCGGTTACCGTCCAGGTTTGCATTTTCAGGCAATCGCCCGTGATGATGCCGCCGGTGGCGGTTATGGTCGGCATTCCGCAGTTATCCGTTGCCGGGCCGGCCGCCGCGATGGCGTTGGCGGCAGTCGGCGGCGTAGGCGTACAGCCTAAATTGATAGGCCCGGTGGGGCAATTGGTGAAGGAAGGATTTTGTGTGTCGGAAATCCAGGTGAACGTCACTAAACAAATTGCGGCATTGTTGCAAAAATCGGTGGCGGTTACCGTCCAGGTCTGCGATTTCACGCAGTCGCCCGTAATGACGCCACCGATGGCTGTTACGGTAGGCATTCCGCAGTTATCCGCAGCGGAACCTGCGGCTGCGATGGCTTGTGCAGGGGTTACAGGCGGCGGGTTGCAGCCCAAATTGATGGGACCGGTGGGGCAGTTGGTGAAGGAAGGATTTTGTGTGTCGGAAGTCCAGGTAAACGTCACCAGGCAATCTGCGGCGTTGTTGCAAACGTCGGTGGCCGTGACCGTCCAGGTTTGCGATTTCAGGCAGTCGCCCGTGATGACCCCGGCAGTGGCGGTTACTATCGGGTTGCCGCAGTCATCCGTTGCAGGGCCGGCAGCTGCGATGGCTTGCGCAGCGGTAACAGGCGGCGGGTTGCAGCCCAGGTTGATCGGGCCGGTGGGGCAGTTAGTGAACGTGGGAGGCGCTGAATCCGAATCGCTCCAATTGAAGGTAACCAGACAGATTCCCGAATTGTTGCAGCCGTCGGTAGCAGTCACCGTCCAGGTCTGCGATTTCAGGCAGTCCCCGGTGATGACCCCGCCAGTGGCGGAAACAATCGGGTTTCCACAATTATCCGTTGCCGGGCCGGCGGCAGCGATGGCGTCGGCGGCAGTCGGCGGTGTAGTGGTGCAGCCCAAAATGACGGGACCGATGGGGCAGTTGGCGAACGATGGATTTTGTGTGTCTGAATTCCAGGTAAATGTGACCTGGCAGGTTGCCGTGTTGTCACAGGCGTCGGTGGCTGTAACGGTCCAGGTCTGCGATTTCAGGCAGTCGCCGGTGATGACGCTGCCAGAAGCGGACATGGTCGGCGTTCCACAGTTATCCGTTGCGGCGCCGGCCGCCGTAATAGCTTGGGCAGCGGTGATGGGTGGCGGGTTGCAGCCCAGAGCAAAGGGTAAAACCGGGCATGCCGTGAAGGACGGCAGTATCTGGTCGTTTACCGTAATGGTTTGTTCGCAGGTAGCGGTTTCGCCGCAGGCATCAGTCACCTGATACGTACGGGTAATGGTATACCGGTTAGGGCAGGTTTGATTCGTAATGACGTCTCCCACGTGAATGACGGTGTAAGCACCGAGGCAGGTCGCCGTCACGGTGACGGAAGCGATGTCGGGCGCCGGAACCAGGTTTTCGCATGAAACCGAAGCCGCAACAGAGCAGGCAAGTGTTGGTGGCAGGCAAAGGCTCATTGTAACCGTGTTATCGAAGGTCGATATAGCACCGGCGGTTGAAAGTGCTCTGCCGTTCAGCGTGCTGCCTATATTTAAGATGATCGCTCCATCGGCGACTACGGTGCCCAGGAAAGTGGCTCCACCGCCCAAAGTGAATTGACCGCCTATTTGCCAATACACATTGCACAGGTTGGCGCCATTTACCAGCAAAACGTTTGCGAAGGTGCTGGTCGCAAAAGCGCCGTTTATCCGAATAACAAAGATAGCGGAAGGATCACCTTCGGCATCTAAAAGCAAATCCCCATCCAGGGTTGCGGCGTCTACCGTACAATAGGTGCCTGCGGTCAGAATTTGGCCATTTCCTAAGGTAGCGCCTATGATACCGTCACAAGTGAGCGCAGCCAAATCGCCATAGACGAGGGCCACATCCGTTGCTGCCTGTGCCGCTTCCGTAGAGCCCGGACCATACTTCACTCCAATCAAGGTTCCCGGAGGGTATGCAAGGAATGCGCCGACATTCGTGCCGGCATCGCCAGTTACGGTTGAGCCAGCCCCAACATTTTCAAATTGGCCGGCGGCTGTAAACAATGCAAAATTTCTTGTCGACCGTAAATCTGGAGCCTGCCCGAAATTAATATTCGGACACCAGAGCAGCGCAAGAAAAGATAATATAAGTAATAATCTATTGCTCATCTTAATGGAATTTAAAATGTGAATCATTAATTCCACAAAGTAGCGCGCAAGTCAAGTCCTGTGTGTTACATAATTCTTTGAAAATATTACATAATTCACACCTTTCAGATATAACGTAAAAATACCCTACCCAAGAAAAGGCATATAAGAAGCATTATAAAAACAGTGATTTACTTTTGTATTACGTACAATACCCTAATTATGCTATTTTAGTTCATCACTGTCTTTGAAGACACCCGGACGGGGCGTTGGGTGTGAACATACCGTACCGTCACTTTTTCCAGAAGGCCCAGATCATCTACGTGCAAGTTTTCACCTAATATAAAGGTGTAAGTTCCTGTAACGGTAAAAACGGGCTGGTTTTCGTACACACCATAAGTGTAGGGATCCGCCTGAAGCGATCCCGTATTGATGGCCAGGGTTTGCAGGACGGCGAAATATTTACTCTCAATTAATGGCGTTAATGCCCCCACCGCCGTTTCGGCGGGAAAAACAAGATAAAAAAAGTGGCCCTCCGGATCGATGAGGCCGAGATATGGATCATTGGGCACGGAGAAATGCAGGTGGAATGTTTCCCCTTTGTACAGGATAGCTGTAGCGGTGGACCACATTTGAGGGGCGTGTTTATCTTTCGAGGTTTCGATATCTACCCACACACCATTGGAAACTGCCTGCGAAACGTAGTCCGTTGCAGGAGCCTTCCGATCAGCAAAAACAAAGAGCGGGACGGTTGGAGCGTCGGGTTGGGTAGAAGTATACCAAACTGAAGTACGGTCCGTCATCCAGGCGCCTGCGACAAAAAGCGTAAATGTTAAAAAATTGACACTGCGTAATGTCTTCATGCTCGTGCGTGTAAGTTGTGAAGTAAGGTTCACGACACAAAGGTGCAGGCCTTTAACCGCAGGATCGTTACACAATTTCTGAAATGGGTTACATGATTCACAGGTGAATCACATCCGCTCCATATACCAGTTTAACTGCTTTTCTATTTTTTTAAACTTAAAAATAGTGGTAATAATTTTTTGCAGGCGCATAAATGCGGTTTCGCTTTTAACAATATAATCCGTTGCACTGTGGTGCATACAATTTACCGCCACTTCGATTTTATCCTGTTGAGATAACATTACTACCGGAATATCGGGGTTAACTTCCTTTATATGATCCAATGTTTCTATTCCATTCATGGCATTTTTATCAATGCCATCGAGATGATAGTCCAAAATGATTACATCAGGGTTATGGGATAAATTATCCATGCAAAGTTCGCCTGTCGGATACGTCTCAATGGCAAAATCGCCATGCTGGAGAAATTCAATTTCCAACAGTTTTAAAAACACGGCATCGTCATCTACCAGAAAAATTTTTATTTTATGTTCGTCTTTCATAATTTGGCATTCTTAATTCTATGGAACTCTTCTTCCAGCTCCCGGCAAGCCTGGTTGCATACATTTTCAATCTGCAAGATCATTTCTTGTAATTCACCTTCCTGTTGCCTGGTGCGGGCATATTCCTGAATCTTTTTTGCCATACTTTCAAAATCAGCACTGATACCCATTATAGAAAAGGATGGAATCATTTTATGGGCAGCTGCGTGCAACATGTCCCAGTCCTTATCCAGTAAACTCTGTTTCATGGCGAGGATCAGCGGCGGTGTTTGTTCCAGGTATGCTGAAATCATTTCCATAATTACGCCGGAGTTATTTTTTGTACGTTGAATCAGATAATCCAGGTCTGTGAATTTAACTTTTTTACTTTTTTCTATTTCACCGTCCTTACAGGGGGCGGAAGGTACAGATTTATTTACTAAACCTACTATCTTTCGGTACAATACCCTTTCATCGAGCGGTTTTGCGATGTAATCGTTCATACCGACGGCTTTGCACTTTTCCAGATCAACGGTCGTGACATCGGCGGTAAGTGCGATGATTGGAATTGTAGCGTGCATAGTTTTTCGGATGTATTCGGTCGCTTCAAAGCCGTTCATTACAGGCATCTGCAAGTCCATCAAAACAATATCATAGGATTGGGTTTGAAGTCTTTCAATGGCTAATTTTCCATTGGCGGCAATATCACATTCAAAACCGAAATCA
>CAUJEY010000064.1 GCA_963169325.1 Bacteroidota bacterium | reverse complement strand
ATCGTCTTCTATTACGCGGGCCACGGCAAAGCCGGTGAATTTGATCAGGGGCCGGCCGGATTTCTGTTGCCCTCCGATGCCAGGCCGGAAAAGGCCGTGCTGGAAGGCAGCAGCCTCCTCCCCATGGAGGAGGTGTTCAATACACTGGCCGAGCTGGACTGCCACCATACCCTGCTTATCCTCGATTGCTGCTTTGCCGGCAAGTTTCGTCAGGTTGGGCAGATTACGCGTTCCATCGGCGCAACGTCCTTTATGCCCATGTACGAGGAGCGTTTTGAACGTTTTAAAAAAGAGCGGGCCTGGCAGGTACTGGTATCGGCCGGTCCCCACCAGACGGCTGCCGACTGGATGGGCGATCGCTCCGGCCCCGATGCAGCGGAACATTCTCCCTTCGCCCAGGCCCTGATAGATGCCCTTGCAGGAAAAGCGGAAATCAAACCTTTCGGCAAAAACCTGGGCGACGGCATACTGACCTCACAGGAGCTTTTTCTCTACCTGTGGAACCAGGTGGAAAGTATAACCAGTAAAAGTTCAGATTTCCAGATACAATACCCCGATCTCTTCCCTATGGGTAATCACCGGGGCGGACAGTTCATTTTTTTCGACCCGAAGAACCCGCTCAATTTTGCGAACCGTGTACTGCGCAACCCCTACAAGGGCCTGCAAGTCTTCGAACCCGAAGACAGCGACTTGTTTTTTGGGCGCAAGGCAGTGATCGGGGAGTTGTTGGAAAAACTGAAGAAAACGAACCTGCTGTGCATCACGGCCCCTTCCGCAAGCGGCAAATCTTCGCTGGTCAGGGCCGGCCTTTTCCCGGCCTTGCCCGATTGGAAAAACGAAGCCGGCGGACCTTCTTGGGCCGGCTGCGAACTTTTGGTGTTGTGCCCCGGCGCCAAAGCCTGGAGCGGCGAACCGGCCCTGGCAAAAGACGGCCAGAAGATTAAACACGACACCGGCCTGAAAATGGTCATCGAACAAAGGCTCCGGCCGGATAAAAAACAATTGTTGCTGATCGATCAATTGGAAAACTTCTTCACCGATTGTACCGATCCGGACGAAAAGAGCAGGTTTGAAGCCAAATTGATTGAATTGTACCGGGAAGCCCCGGCCAAACAACTGAAGATCGTGCTCACCCTGCGCTCCGATTACGAATGGTTGCTGGAAACATCCGGCTTAGGGAAGGCCCTGCAGGATAATGGCGAATGGATGACTTCGCTGTACCGCCTGCCCGCTATTCAGCCGGCCGAATTGCGGGAGGCGCTGATCAGCCCGGCCGAGGCCGAACTCTTCGAATTCGAAACGGATCAATTGGTGGAAACCATCCTGTCGGAGATCGGCCACGCGCCGGGCGCCCTGCCGATGCTCTCCTTTACCATGGCCCAGTTCTACCAAAAAACGGATAAAGACACCCGGGTTTTTACCCCGGCGATGTACCGGGAGATCGGGGGCGTAAACGGCGCCTTGGGCCAATATGCGGATGAGGTGTACGCCGGTTTGAGCGTGGAAAAACAAGGCGTCATGCGCAAGCTGATGCTGCGCATGGTACAGGTCAATTCGGGCGCTTATGGCCGCCGCCGGGTGTACGTGCAATCAGGTCTTAACTTTCAGGAAGACCGGAACCGGGCGTTTCTCAATGAATTTGATTATCCGGACCACCAGGACGCCCTGGTACAAGAGGTGCTCAATTTGCTGGAAGAAAAGCAGCTTATTTTGGGGGGCATGGACAAGGTGGGCAGTTACCTCGAACCCGTACATGATTCCCTTATCCAGCACTGGAATAGCGGCAAACAATGGATCGAAGATTTTGGAGCCGAAAACCTGAATATCCAGCGCCATCTGTGGCAAGCGGTACTCGAAAACACACTTTCCGGCAAAGACAATGACATGGGAATCAACCTGTATGGAGCGGAAAGAAACCCCGGCGGCTTCAGCAAACTCTGGGACACCAATCCCAAACTCAACCAAGTGCTGGGACAATTGAGCCGGGCTGCCCAACCCTTGATGGATTCCCTAAACTTCGATAGCCTGATTGATCAGCACTTCTCCGACAGGTCACCCGAAAACCAGGAATATTTCCGGTCCTTCTGGCACGAATGCGAAGCAAAAAAGGAAATTCCCGACCTGAATGCCCTCATTCTTTCCGGTTATTCCGACAAGTTACTCGACCTGATGCTGGAAAAAGGGGATCATTGGCTCAACCAGGCCGAAGCGGAGTTTGTGCGGCAGAGCTGGCAAAAAAGGATTGAGGATATCGTAGCCTTGCAAAAGCAACGCGATGAAGCCATCCGCGCAAAGAAAGCGGCGGAGGAGGCCCTCCAACGCACCGTGGATGAAGTTATCGAAGCGAGTTGGAAAACAGGGACTTACCTGGAACAAAATCCCGGCCCGGATTCAAAATCTGGTGATGGTATTACCGGAATCAGAACGCTGTATGAAACGCTGAAACTGCTCATGAGTTTGAAAAAAGCCCAGTCGCTTTCTCCGGTACCCATATTTTTAAAAGGCCCGCACCGGGAAGAGTTTCAATTGGACGCCAAAGAGTTCGGCCATTACAATCCGGAATTTCTGGTCTGGGCAAAGAAAAATGCGATCCCGGCCCGGAATAATAAATTCCTTCGCAACATTACAAAACCCTTCTATGATGCATATCTGAGCCGTATGGTACGCGTCTATTATCTTTCCTATCAATATCTGGAGAGAAATGAGCCATTAAAGAATCAGGTTATAGAAGAATATTCACGGTATATAGCAGGCAAATGGGCATATAAAACCGGCGAGGTTGATAACGGCGGCAGCCAGTTTTTAAGCGATCGGTTGCGCGGCTATCCCGATAAAGTATTTCCTTATGAAAATGAGGCTTTGTACGCTCCGGAATTGGGGGTATTAGCCTGGTACTATTGGGACGTCAGCGCTTCCTTCTGGATTCGCAGGCACATCGATACAACGGCCGTGGCGTTCTATGAAATCATTAATATCCTGCTGAGTACTTATGACGAGGAGTGGCTGGCGAGCCCGACCCAGTTGCCGGCTGATTGAGCTGCTGCTCCGTATCGTCTTATTTGCATCGCAACCAATTTTACGTTTGAAGCTGGCAGGTCTTCGACACTGCCAAGGTGGCTGATGCAGTCATAACAAATGAATTTTCAACAAATTTAATGGTTTTCAGGCATAATCCCCTCACCCCACCTTACACTCCACCCCCAACTTCTCCATCTCCATTGCAAAATCCGAATCGGCGTTCACCTTGCGGCTGACGGAGGCGAAGGGTAGGGCGTTTTTGTTGGTGCGGTCGAGCAGGCGCATTTTGAGCGTGTGTTTGCCTTTGCGGTCTTTGCAGATACGGTCGAGCTGATTGAGTAAATCCACGCTGAGCAATTCAAGCGGAATTTGCAGGGTGACGGCGGCGATTTGCGAGCCGCCCACGGTTTCGAGCAGTTCCACTTTTTCGGGTTTGAACTCGTACTCGTCGCTGTTGTAGCGTTGTTTTTGCGAGCCGGTGATATAGAGACAGTTGCCCTCTTCAAAATAGTGTTTGAACTGGGCATAGTCGTTGCTGAACAGGGCCAGTTCAAGGTTGCCGGAATAATCGCTGATGGTAAACCGGCCCCAGCCCGTACCTTTCTGGCTGATGCGGTGTTCGGCTTTGGTGACGAATCCGGCGATCTTGATTTTTTGGTTGTGGAAATTGTCGATGCGGTCGAGCGAGCAGGTGGTCAGGTTTTCCACCTCGAATTTGTAGTCGTCGAGCGGGTGGCCACTGAGGTAAATACCGACCACGTCCTTCTCGCGCTGCAGCAGGGTGAGCAGGTTCCAGGGCGCCACTTTGGGCACGGTCGGCTCGGGTATACTGACCGAGTCGGACAGGTCGCCGAACAGGGAGTTGACCGACATGACTTTGTCTTCCTGGTGTGCGGCGCCGTATTTGAGCAGGTGCTCGATGAAGGATTCGTATTTGTCGGATGCCGCGAAAAATGCCGCGCGGGCACCACCTTTTTCGCCTTGTAGGGGCGGTATTTCATCAAAAGCCCCGGCGAAAGCCAGGCATTCCATCACTTTTTTATTGACGGTGCGCAGGTTGATGCGGCGCATGAAGTCGAAAATGGTGGTAAACGGCCCTTTTTCCTTGCGTTCCCGGATGAGGGCTTCCACGGCGGCTTCGCCCACGCCTTTGATGGCGCCCATGCCGTAGCGGACCACGCCTTTTTTATTGACGGCAAAGTTCACGCCCGATTCGTTGATATCGGGGCCTTTCACGTCGAGGCCCATACGTTTGCACTCTTCGAGGAAGAAGGTGGTTTTGTCGATGTTGCCCTGCGAGTGCGTGAGCACGGAGGCCATGTACTCGGAAGGGTAATGGGCTTTGAGATAGGCCGTTTGATAGGCCACAAAGGCGTAGCAAGTGGAGTGCGATTTGTTGAAAGCGTAGGAGGCGAAGGCTTCCCAGTCGGTCCACACTTTTTCGAGCTTGTCTGTGGGCATGCCCTTGGCCGAAGCGCCATCGATAAATTGGCTCTTCATTTTATTCAAAACGGCAATCTGTTTTTTGCCCATAGCCTTCCGCAATACGTCGGCATCGCCTTTGGAGAAGCCGGCGAGTTTTTGGGAAAGAAGCATGATTTGTTCTTGATAGACGCAATTATGCAGGATGATGTTATTTCCAATGAAATTATGGATGCCATCAACTGTAATATCATAAACCAGCTCCGTACCTGCCGGTGTAATTGATTCAATTTCCTCCCACCGCACATTTAAATGCCTATTTGTTTCTGGCAAAGTAAGCGCCTCTGTAAGAGGACGCACTACTTTGGAAGCGATTCTCGGCAATTGCCGGTATTTTTTGTAAAAATGTTGTCGGTCAATCCCGTGTGTGCGCATTAGACTTTTAACCGATCCTGTCCATTCTAATTCTACCTCTTTTAAAAATATATCGCGGGAGACCTTATCCCGGAATTCCTCACCGTGTAAATCGCCACTCTTCATTTGTTTTAGCAACAGGTGTGCTGCAATTTTTTCGGAAAAAGCCTTCAAATTATAGACAGTTACCTGGTAAGCTATTATTTGCTCTTGGCGGCGATTATTGTAATAAGTTGATTCATATATAGTTGAATAGATACCTAAGCGTAAAAGCAGGGTTTGAATACCGCGCGCCAAACTGCTGGATATTGTTTTTATAAAGCATGACTTTTTACCGACATACCCATCACAATCCCAATACGATGCCAGGAAAAATGCAATTTGATCGTCATCCAGCCCAAAAACAAATTCCGGTATAAATTTATCACCGGACCGACAACCTCCTTTCATGGTTTTGAGTCCCCAATCACGCAAAAACTGAACCAAGGAGTTCGTTTCATGGTAGAATTTCTTGTTTTTACCCGCTGTCATTACCCGGGTAACGTCCCTGACTTGCTGTAACGTTCGGAATTTCAGATTCTCAAAACTCGAAAGGCTTTCCTGGAAAGCTTCGATCAATACCTGGTCTTTCGAGATAAATTCAGCTGTCGCTCCGCTAGAACTCAATGATCCATCAGCCAGTAAATAAGCTAAAACTCGCAGTTTTTGCCGGTCTGTCTGTTGCGTGGTTTCTGCAAATAAGCGCCGTGGTGTCGCAATATAATCTCCTGGTTGTAAGCGGCCAATTTCCTGCCAGCCATTTTCAGTTAGCACCCTGTGGTTGGACGTCATTTTTACGGTGGCGCCATTTTTTAATTTTACCTGAAAAACCGGCTTTTCGCCATTGCAAACCCAATAGGTAACCGGCGCTTTTTGCGGTTTTAAATTTTCATCCACACCCTGCACATAAAATTCTCCCACCCGATACCTCAATTGATCTATTCGTACTCGTTTACCCGTAATAGCATCGTAAACCAAGGTATCTCCGGTGACGCAAATCCCAAATGTATCCTTCAGGTATTCCTCCATTTCCGGCAAATCATACGTCACCTGCTGCCGGCCGTGTTTCCTGGCGATAAAGTCGGGAATATACTCCAAGGGCCCCGGCCGGTAGAGGGCGTTCATGGCGATCAGGTCGTCGAATTTGTCGGGCTTTAGTTCGCGCAGGTACTTCTGCATACCCGCGCTTTCAAACTGGAAGGTGCCGTTGGTGGCTCCGGACTGGTAGAGTTCGTAGGTTTTACGATCGTCGAGCGGGATCTCGTCGATTTCGATTTTGATGCCGTGATTTTGCTCGATCATACGCAGGGCATCGCGGAGGATCGTGAGCGTTTTCAGCCCCAGAAAGTCCATCTTGATGACGCCGGCATCTTCGATTATGCTGCCTTCGTACTGGGTGATGAGCAGATCGGTTTCTTTGGAGGCATACACGGGGATGATCTCCGTGAGGTCTTTGGGCGCGATAATGATACCTGCGGCGTGTATGCCGGTGTTCCGTACCGAACCTTCCAATATCATGGCTTCGCGTAAAACCTGACTCTCCAGCGTACCATTGGCGTCGAGGTATTCGCGCAGTTTTTTGGCGTTCTCAATATCGTCCGACATGAGGCCTTCCTTCGAACGCAGCGAGCCTTCGCCGTCGATGGGGGCGGTGAGTACGCGGTTCAGGGAAATGCCGGGTTTGTCGGGCACGAGTTTGGCCAGGGCGTTGGACTGGTCGAGCGGCAGGTCCATCACGCGGGCTACGTCTTTGATCGACATTTTGGCGGCCATGGTGCCGTAGGTCACGATCTGGGCGACCTGTTGTTTGCCGTATTTTTGTACCACGTATTCGAGCACTTTCTGCCGGCCCTCGTCGTCGAAGTCGGTGTCGATATCGGGCATGCTCTTGCGGTCGGGGTTGAGGAAACGTTCGAACAGGAGCTGATACTTGATGGGGTCGATATTGGTGATCCCGATGCAGTAAGCGACGGCCGAACCAGCAGCCGAGCCGCGGCCCGGCCCGATGAACACGCCGAGGTCGCGCCCGGCTTTGATAAAGTCGGACACGATGAGGAAGTACCCGGCAAAACCCATCGTTTTGACGGTGTGCAGCTCGAAATTGAGGCGCTCTTCTATTTCCGGGGTGATGTCTTTGTACCGCTGGCGGGCGCCCTCGAAGGTGATGTGGCGCAGGTAGTCGTCCTGGGTGTTGAATTCCTGCGGGATCACGAAGTTGGGGAGCAGGATATCTTTTTTCAGTTTCAGGTGTTCGCACTTGTCCACGATCTCCATCGTGTTGTCGAGCGCGAAGGGTACGTCCTGAAACAGTTTCCCCATTTCCGCCTGGGTTTTGAAATAGAACTGGTCGTTCCAGAATGCGAAGCGGCCGCCTTTCATCGTGGCGCCTTCTTCTACGAATTCGCGGATGGCCGGCGTGGCCTGTTTTTCGCCGGTGTTGATACACAGCAGGATATCGTGGGCGTTCCAGTCCTTTTGGTCCACGTAATGGGAGTCGTTGGTACAGATGACCTTGACGTTGTATTCTTTTGCCCAGCGCAGCAGCACCTCGTTCACTTTGTCCTGCTCCTCCATCTGATGGCGCTGGATCTCGATGTAATAATCTTCGCCGAAGATGCCGTACCACCATTCGAACTCTTTGCGCGCTTCGGCCTCGCCTTTGCGCAGGATAGCCTGCGGTACCATGGCGCCGATGCAGCAGGTGGTGGCGATGAGGCCTTCGTGGTATTGCAGGATGAGTTCCTTGTCGATACGCGGGTACTTGCCGTACAGCCCTTCGATGTAGCCCAGCGAGCAGAGTTTGACGAGGTTTTTATAACCTTCCGGGTTTTTGGCCAGGAAGAGTTGGTGGTAACGTTTGTCTTTATCCTCCTTGGTGAAGGTGCGCCGGTGCCGGTCGTTCACTACATAGAATTCGCAGCCGACGATGGGTTTTACGCCCTCGTGTTTGGCTGCCTCCGCCACAAACTGGAACGCGCCGAACATATTGCCGTGGTCGGTAATGGCCAGGGCTTTCATGCCGTCGGCTTTGGCTTTTTTGAAGAGCGCAGGGATGGAGGCTGCGCCGTCGAGCAGGGAGTATTGGGTATGGCAGTGGAGGTGGGCGAATTGTGGCATGTGTGGAATACGGATTGCGGATTGCGAAATTTGCCGAGGGCGCGCGGTAGGATTACATGGTTTTGGGCGTGGGCAAATTTAAAACAAAGTGTGGGATTTATTCCAACTTTTTGCGGCGCTTACGTCTCCAAAGTAAAGTAGCGAATAAAATATTTAATAGAACGCTGGAAATCAGGAGCCAAGGAATATTCGGATATTTTTTGGGAACTACCTGTGCTTTGTTCTCCGGGAATCCGTAAAAGGAACTATTTGGACGCTTCCAAAGCGTTGAGTCTGCTAAAAAAAGGCGCTCTTCATCGCGTATTTCGTATCTCCAATAAACTTTATCAGATTCTGAATTTGGGTTAGAAGGGCTATTGGTAATTTTTGATATACGACAACATTGATCCGTTTGAATAAACTGGGAATTATACGGCGTGCCTAAAAAATATGCAAAAATGAGAAATGTATCTCCCGCGTTTGCTAGCCGGTGCAACGAACCTTTACAGCTGCTTTCTGTGTCTTCAAATACGGAAACAGAAGCGCCTGCATGCTCCAGACCTTTGTAATATTTCAATATTTTAAAATTAAGGTAAGTGGAAGGAACCATACTACTGTTAACCCGGAACAAGCTATCGCTTTTCACAATTTGCATCAGCACCCCCACGAATACTACATCGAACATTTTTTTACTTTCCTCAAGCCGTTCGCCCATACACATACATGCATGCATGCGACCAATAGAAAGTATAAAAGTACAAATGATCAAAGCGAGGCGCATGACAAAAGCGTGTTTGGCAAAAATGAGATGGGGGCAAGGTTTTGGGCGTGGGCAAATTTAAAACAAAGTGTGGGAAGTTCATCCCCCCAACTTCTCCCGCAATATCTTTTCAATCAAATCCGCCAGCGACTGCGGGTTGCCGTCGCCGGGCACCGGCCCGGTATAATTTTCCAGCGCGTCGGCCACTACGTTGATATAGTGGGTAAGCGTATCAAAATTTTTCTCCAACAGCGCGCGGTCTTCCGTTTCCCAATAGTCGCCCTCATCGTTTACTTCCACATCGTCTAAATATTTCTTTTCCAGGTATTTGAGCAGTTTTACCAGGGCGATATGCACGTCCGGACCGGCAAACTGGGTTTTCACATGCACGCTGTACACCCATTCGGGGTCGGAAAACAAGTCGGCGGCCATCAGGTTCATGGCGCTGCTCAGCCGCCAGGTTGGCGTAAACGTAAGCGAAACCGTTTCACATTCCGGTGGGGTAAAAACGACGCCGCGCAGGGGCACTTGTTTTACCTTGCCGTCTCCTGACTCACCGGGTACGTACTGCGCCTCTACGTCGAAAGTCATATCAACAGGGCGGCAGGGCCAGTGTAGCGATTCGCAGATGTCGGCGATTTCATCGCACAATTCCGGTAGTTGTTCCGGACGGCGCAGGCGGGCGGAGTAATGGAGTGTAAGACCCATGGCAAAAGCAGGTGTTTTAAAAGGTGATGTTTTTGATGCGCAAATTTAAAACAAAGTGTGGGAAAATTTTGCAGACACCAAACAAAAATCATACTTTTGAACGTCAAATTCAACCCACTTTTCTGTTAATGGAAGAAAAAGACTCCCCCGATCTCAGTCCCGAGGAAAACCTCCGCGCTGAAAACGAAATAAAAGCCCTCAACCTGGAGATGAAACACGGCGCCACGATGTTCATCGGAGAAGATGCTCCGCCGGAAATCATCGGCGAATGGCTCAATAACGTCACCGGCTACGAAGATCAATACAAAAATGCGGGCCGGATCGCCGTCTACGATTTTATCGGCCGCCCCGCTTATGCCACGCCCGACTTGCTGGACAAGAGCACATTGCCCGGCGAAATGGAGCGCCTTCAACAACTGTTGATCGATAAGGGTATCATGGTTATCCGGCCGGATTATGTGGACGACGAGCGCTACTACCGGTTCCTCCTCAACGATGTATTCCCGCATGAAATCCCGGATATACACATCCCGGGCATGATCACCGCGTTGGATTACGAGGATTTTCACCCCAATCACCCGGAAGTCATCCGGCTCCACGTCGAGGAATTTCTGATTGACCTGCTTAGTCTGAAAAAACCGTACGAAGGATTATGGCTCAGTGAAAACCTGCGCAACGATCACGACACGATTACCAGGGAGCAGGCATTGGAAATAATCAACACTTTTCGAACCACCTATCGCGAAATCGTCCCGGTAGGTTTCGCCCCGGAGCGGGTGCTTAACGAAACGAAGGGCACCTATTTCCTCTTCGGAATTCGTTGGGAAGGAGTGGCGCATAGCGGCGGCGAACGGGAAGTGTACGAAGGTCTGGGCGTAATCCAGATGGGCTACGAGGACAAGGTGTGGTTAGTGCAGGGCGTAAGTATGCCTGGGTTTAAGTTTTAGAAGTTGGATTGAATTGTTTGGAAGAATCACTTATACCTCAACCCAAATCCAAACTTATACAACGGCCGCTTCGAATCATACGGCACATCCTCCTTCTGTTTCCGCACGGCCTCCATGGAGGAAGGCAGTTCGAAGGGTAACTTCCCTTCGGGTTTGGCTTTCCCAAAAATCACGTCCAGCAGTGCCGCATCACTGGCGCCGTAATTGGCGAGCAGTCCCCGCGCTTTTTTGCTGATCTCCGGGATCACGGCCGGGCGGTCTAAGTAGATATCTACGATGGTGGGTACTGTGTTCAGCAGTTGAAGGATGCTGTCTTTGGCGGCGCCTTTGAAATCGAGGTCGCCGTGGTGGAAGCCCCGCGCAAAAGGATTTTTTGTCTCTACCGGATACCACGGGGTATTGATACGCAGAATGGCGAAGTCGGCTTGCTCGGGTTTGTCCACCACCTGACCGTATTGGGCGGCTACTTTTTTATCCACGTTCCGAACGTAAATTTTGTACTTGCCCGTTGCCAGGGGCAGGGTGTTGCTTTTGTTTTTCAACAACGTGAAGGCACGGCGTTGCGCGACTTCACCGGCTGCCCTAAAATCGGCCCGGCCCACGGTTTTCACGGCATTGTCTGCGTCTACGTAGGGATTGTCGAACAAACCGAGCACGAATTTTTGCCGCAGCAGGCGCCGTATCGATTCGTCGATGCGTTTTTCACTGATTTTGCCATCCTGCACCAACTTGACCACCAATTCGGGCCGGCTTTCGCCGCCAAACTGGTCGCACCCGGCATCGATGATCTTTTTCACGCGATCTTCCTCGCTCAGGTGTTCCACGCCCCAGGCGCGGGCGGGCCAGGTGATGCCGGGGCCCATTTTGGAATCGGTGACCAGGCCCCAGTCGGTGCATACCACACCGTCATATTTGTATTTTTCGCGCAGCAGTTTTGTGATAACATCCTTATTATAAGAAAAACCCACATTCTCGCTGGTCTGATCCGTCGGAATGCCATAGTAGGGCATGATGGAAGCCGTATTCACTTCGAAAGCCGCCTCGAAGGGTATGAGGTGGTAGTTGAACATTTTGCCCGGATACACCTGCCCCTTGTGGAACTCGAAATGTGAGTCGAGGCCTTCTTTTTGCGGGCCGCCGCCGGAGAAGTGTTTGGTCATGCAGGCTACACTCTGAGGCCCCAGTTTTTCACCCTGAAACCCGAGCACGTAGGCTTTTATCATCCGGGCCGACAGGTGAGCATCCTCGCCGAAGGAGCCGCTGATGCGTGGCCAGCGCGGCTCGGTGGCCAGGTCGGCCATGGGATGCAGGGCTTCACGGATGCCGACGGCTACGTATTCCTGCCGGGCGATATCGGCAAAGGTGCGCATCAGTTTTGCATCGTCGAGGGCGGCAAAACCGAGTTGTTCGGGCCATTGCGAGAATCCGTCGGCCGCCATGGCGAAGATGTTGTTGCTGAAATAATGGCGCGGGTCGGAGGCGATGGTCACCGGGATACCGAGCCGGGAGTTTTCAGCCAGCTTCTGCATGGCATTGTATCCATCCGCCAGAGCGCGCACGCCGGGCGCCTCCCAGTAGTTGAAATGGTTCATTTTTTTGCCCTGAATGTAATCGCCGGCGGTTGGCAGCCGGGCGGCAAGGCCTTCGGCGTTGGGTTTGCGATCAAGCGTGCCGTCGTCGTTGATCATGACGCCGTTGATGAACATCATGCCGGCCTTTTCTTCCAGGTTCATTTGCGCGAGCAGGTCACTCACGCGCGCCTCTACGGGTTGGGAAACGTCTTCGTAGACGTCCATTCTCCCGTTTTTATTCAGGTCGCGATAGGTGGCAATGGATTTATGTTGCGGCAAAAAGGAAATCAGGGAAAACAAAACGATACCTGCGATGAGCGGCAGAAGCGTAAAATAGAGTCGTTGTTTCATGATGAGCATGTTGTCAATAATTTTTCAACACAATGATACGGCAAAACGGACAATCTCTTTTTGAGTGATAATAACGCTATCCCGTTTGCACAAACCACTTTCCGCCGGGTATGAATCAAAAATTCTGATCACTCTTTTGCCCAATTCAACAATTTCCGGACATTTGTGCGAACATCCTTCCTTTTGCTGTCGTACGCACCATCTTCCCTGAGCCGATCAGAGATAAAGCACTGCAAAACGATTTATGGCAAATAATCCGAATATCCGTGGTCCCCAAAAAAACCAGTTCCGGAAAAAGCACAAAGCCGCCGCCCCTGAAGCTGTTATTCAGCCGGTGGCGGAAACCCGTCCTGCCCCGGCCTGGATATCTTTTCCCGCCCGTTGGACGCTACCGGCTTTACTGATCTTGTTGATTTTGGGGTTTACCTTTCGGGCCCTGCATCTCTCCGACCTCAGTTTGTGGATGGACGAATACGTCCATGTCATGCGCGCCAAGGATTTTTTGGAAGGCGACGGCCCTTTGTTCACCGACGATAACAATGGCATTCTGTTGACGCTGCTCCTGTTACCGGGCTTTGCTATATTCGGGTCGACGGTATTTTTGGCGCGATTTCTCAGCGTATTATTCGGCGTAGGCCTCATTTACCTGATTTACCGGATGGGCGCCCGGCTGTTCAACCGCTACGTCGGGCTTTTTGCCGCGGCAGCGGCCACGTTTTCGCTTTTCCTGATTTTTTGGTCGCGGGTATGCCGCAACTACGCCATCCTGAGTTTTTTCTATCTGTTACTGGGGTTGGTTTTTCTGGCGGCCTTCGAGGCTCGGCCCGACCGGCAGGTAGCGAATTGGTGGGCGCGGCAGGGGATTTCAGCCCGGTATCTGGCGCTGCTGCCGGTGGTGGGGCTGCTGTCATTTTTGTCGCATCAGTTGACGTTTTTTTTCGTGTTTACCGTTTTGGCCTATTCGCTGGCACAGGCGACCCGATCGGTGCTAAACGGGGCAGACAAGCAAAAAAGCCGTAAATATGTCTGGCTGTCCGGTCTCTTGTCGCCTTTTGTGCTGGTCATCCTGGTCCCCGCATTGGGAGAAGCGTTGAAGAAAGCCTTACAGCCGTTTTTGTTGTCCAATATTGCCGAATGGGCCATCCCCAACTGGAACCGCCTGGCAACCTGGTGGGCCGAAAAACCGCTGGAGTCCTTTAACACCTACAACGATTTGCTCCTGTACGATTTGAACTGGTTGTATTTTCCGGCCCTGGCAGGATTGGTGATTGCCTACCGACTGAACGCGCGCTCGGGGATATGGCTGACGGCCAGTTTTGTCGTGCCGTTGTTACTCCTGAGTTTTATCTTCCGGGAGCCGTTTTTGCGCCGGTATCTGATTTTTGCCTACCCGTATTTGCTGATTTCTACCGGGGTGTTTTTTTACACTGTTCTGAATTTCCTGAAACAAAAATTTTGGCCGAAGGCCTCCGAAAAAGCCGGCTACGCGCTCTTGTGCCTTCCTTTTGTTTTACTGTTGTTCAACACGCACTGGAACGGCATTGCCGACCTGGCGCTGGCCCGGAAATTAGAAGGGCATATCGTGGATATGCGTGTGGCCAGCTGGTCGTTTACCGACTGGAAAGAAGCCTGTAAATATGTAGATGAGCACCGCCAACCCGGCGATGTGCTGATATCTACCGTGCCCACGGCGGTATCCTACTACCTGGAACATGAAAATGTGTTGTGGTTCCGGCAGGCGTACTACGATATGCGCGAAAAACGCTACAAACTCAATACACCCAGTCCTAACGGCGGCCCCAGCGCATCAACCTTCGAAGACCTCGTGCGCACGGTGCAACAATCGCCTCGGGGCTGGCTGCTGGCCGATTATTACCTGGAAAATATTTTTACCGACGAACGCGCCTTAATGTGGGTGTACCAAAACATGCACTACTACCCCGACGCCTCGCTGCACGGCAGCCTCATGGTGTTCGGCTGGGACCACTCGAAACCAAAGCCTGAACGGCAAAATCTGGTCGTGGAACTGGGCTGCGACGACAACAAAATGGAATCCAAAGTGTACAATATGACCCTTCCGGCAGAATTGTTTGCCAATCAACAGATTGACATGACCGTCCGCACCCGCTGGGTAGACACGGATCAGGAGGCGTTGATTTTATTCAACGACAAACACGTGGTTTGGCTGCCGCCCAACACCGGCCCCGGCACAGACGAGGCCGTTGTACGCCTGGATCGGAACTGGATTCGCCCGGGGCGCAATACGATACAGGTTTTTTATGAACCCAACCGCCCCCGCGATCCCCGGAAAGGGTTTACATTGTATTTTATGTCCATCACGGGAAAATGAATAAAAAATAGGGTTAGAGGGTTTGAAGGTTTGAAGGTTACTGGTTGGAAAGTTACCATTAACCCGGAACTTTCTAACCAGTAACCTTCTAACCCTCAAACCTTCTAACCCTCAAACCTTCTAACCCTCAAACCTTCTAACCCTCAAACCAGAAACCTTCTGAATCAATCCCGGAATTTATCCAACAAATGCGCCAGTTCAGCTGCTTCTGCTTCGGTGAGTTTGCTGCCCGGAATTTTACTCGGATTGATAAAACCGGATTCTTCGATATCCGTCAGTATTTTTTTGCCGGATTCCGAAATGGTCACTACCACCATGCGGCGGTCGCCGGAGTGCGGCACACGTTCCACCAGGGCGCTTTCGCGCAGTTTTTCTACCAGGCGGCTCACATTGCTGCTGCGGTCGATCATCCGGCTTTTAATGTCGAGCACTGAAAGGCCGTTCGGGAAACTGCCGTTCAGAATTCGTAAAATATTGTACTGTGGGTGGGTCAGGCCATAAGGCCGCAAATGGCGGTGCAGGTTGCAATCCAACCAACTGGCCGTGAATAAAATGTTCAACATCGCGCGCTGGCGCGGCGGCATCGGCTTGGAGTTCTTTAATTCTGCTTCAATATTCATGAGGCGAAGGTAAATGTTTTAACACCAAACTGCGAAAGTACTTATTTGTTCAAACAAACCCTTCTTCGAACTCAAAAGTCATTAATGACCCAATGACGCCCAATGACGTCCAATGACGTCCAATGACGAATAATGACGCCCAATGACGAATAATGACGCCCAATGACGCCCAATGACGACCAATGACGACCAATGACTAAAAATCCATCCGCACCCTGACATTTATCCTTCTGCCTGTCAAATAATTCGGAATGGCGTATTGCACGTTCGTGATCGCCTTGATCCACGTATTCGACGCTTCGTTGGCTACTTTCATCAGGTTAAATACTTCAAGGCTGGCCCAGGTATTGCGGCTGAACCGCAGGAAATGCCGGGGTTTGCGATTGAGCCATTCCTGTTTCCAAAGCTGAAACCCAAAACCGACATCCACCCGGTGATAGGGTTTGAAGCGGTACGGGTTGCGGTAAATGACGTTGTTGTCTACGACGCCGAATGGCAGTCCGGCGCCGACGGTAAAA
Source organism: Bacteroidota bacterium (assembly GCA_963169325.1). Classification (GTDB taxonomy): domain Bacteria; phylum Bacteroidota; class Bacteroidia; order Chitinophagales; family Saprospiraceae; genus M3007. The sequence goes on along the minus strand of CAUJEY010000064.1, from coordinate 17,001 downwards.
TTCAGGTGCATCCGGATATTTTGGTTTTTGCGCAGGTAATCCTGAAAAAAAGTCGAGAAGGTAAAGAAGCGGTCGGTTGGGCGCGGCACGTCTTTTACGGTGCGGCCCTCGAGGTCGCCGAGGTTGCGCACCTGGTGCTGAATGCCGTCGATGGCCTCGCGGGTGCGCAACAGCGAGAGGTTGACCCAACTCTCGGCGCCTTTCACAAATTCTCCGTTCAGCCGAACGTCGATCCCGGTGGCATAGCCGCGCGAGTTGTTGGCGCCGGCATAACGGATGCGCACATTATCGAGATCGTACGACACCAAGTCCCACATTTGTTTGTAATAAGCCTCCGTGATGAGGCGCATCTTCACGGGGCGGCGTTTGCCCCAGAGAAAATCATACGTGAACCCGCCTACCGCGTGCGCTGATTTTTGCGCCTGCACACCGGTGTTTACCAGGCCATCCAGCCGACGTAGTTCGCGGTAAAACGGAGGCTGATAGTACAGCCCGGTAGCGAGCCGGTACGATATGTCTTTGCGGATGTTCAACGGTTTGTACAACATTTGGGCGCGTGGCGTCACAAACCAGTCGCCGTTCAGGCCCCAATACTGACCGCGCAAGCCGGCGGTGACCTGAATCTCGCGAACGCCGTCCTGCCGCCAGGTCCAGGTATCCTGAAAAAAAGCGGAAAGGCGGTTGCTGTTCAGGCTATTGCGCGTTTTGAGTACCCGGCGCACAAAAAGAAAATTGGTGTCGAAAGGCAGGGAATACAGCGCCGAGTCGAGGCGTTCCCATTCGTTGATTTTATCGGTGATCTGTTCATTTTGCCATTTAACCGACCATTGCAGGAAATGGCTGCGGGTAAGACCTGCTTCGGCCTGGTCGTTTTGCAGTTCAATGCCGCCGCGGTATTCGGCGTTGCGCACATCGGCGGTTAGGTAGTTGCGGATCCAGGTATGTTGGGTGCCGGTGCCGAGGATATTGACGATTTCGCCGAACTCGTCGGAGCCGAGGTTATCTTCGAGCTGGCCGAGGATGTAATAGCCCAGAATATCGAAACGTTCGTTTTCCTGGCTGCGCCAGGTAGAGGCTAAAAATTTGTGATACAATGGATTGCGTTCGCGGTCGGGCAGGTAGGTGAGCGATACGCCGCCCATGGCCTGGGTAAAATCGTCCACCTCCTGTCCTTCAAAAGCGGTTTGCAGTTTCAGTGCAAAGTCGACAAGGCCGAACGCGCGTTCGAGGCTTTCCGGTTGAAATTTATAGACGGAGCGGTTGTAGTTTCCAATGAGGCCGACTTGCCAGTTGCGGCTGAGATCGTAGGTAAGATAGGTTTGAATGTCGTAAAAATCGGGCACGTATTCGCCCTGCACATCAAGGCTGCCGAGCAGGGTGCGGGTGGTTTTATAACGGGCGCCCACGAGATAGCGGAAAGCACGGTAGTTATCTTTTCTGGGCTTCAGGCTGCCTTCCAGGTGGGCCGAGGCGCCCAGCAGACTGGCGCTGGCGCTGGCGCGGAGGCTGTCGGGACGCTTGTACTTGATGTCGAGTACCGACGACATTTTATCGCCGTACTTGGCCTGAAAGCCGCCGGAAGAAAACGACAGGTCGCGCACCAGGTCAAGGTTGGGAAACGTAAGTCCTTCCTGCTGGCCGGCGCGGATGAGTTGGGGCCGGTATACTTCGAAATCGTTGACGTATACAAGGTTTTCGTCGTAGTTGCCGCCGCGCACCTGGTATTGCGAGGTGAGCTCGCCGCCGGCGCCGCTATTGGTGCCCAGGGCGATATGGGGCAGTACGCTTTCGAGGTTGCCGGTAGAACTGGGCAGGAGTTTCAGTGTTTCAATATTTTTTTCGCGTACCATGCCGGCGTCGTCGAGCCGCCGGTCGCGGATCACCACTTCCAGGTTCGACTCCACCGGCGCCAGCGCCACATCGAGCCCGAAACGCGCGCCGGCTTCCAGGGGCAATATATCGGCGCTGCTTTCTTTAAATGCTACCCGCCGGAAACCCAGCGTCACCCGCCGGCCGGCCGGCACCTGAATGGCATAATTCCCTTTTTCATCGGTGCTGACCGCTGTATTTTCCCCTTTGACAAAAACGGTAACCAACTCCACCGGCTGTTCCTCAGAAGCGTCGGTGATGCGACCGAAAACGGTAGCAGTTTGTTGGGCGGAAAGGTGTAGAGCGAAAAGCAAAAAGAGGAACAGGGGGAGGCCGCGTTTCAACCCCTCCCCCATGCCCTCCCCCGAAGGGGAGGGGGGCGTGATCCCACTTTTAGTCAAGCCAAAAGTGTGTGCAGGCCCCCTTCCACTTTTTTGGGAGGGGGCGATCATCTCTGTTTTTTTGCCCATTTCGAAGGGTGTCATTCTGAGGCCAGCACACATTGACAAGTTTTTCAAAGACCTGATCAGCCCTGCCCCCAAAGAAACGAGGGGCTTACACACTCTTTTGACTTGACTAAAAGTGGGATCAAGCCCCCCTCCCCTTCGGGGGAGGGGATGGGGGAGGGGTTGAAACACTTCCAGTTCATCAGGAGTACGGCGATATATCTGTTGCATGTATTACTGCTTAAGTTGTTAATTTTGAAAAGAGAACAATCATCTCAACCTTTAAATCACCTCCGCCACCACGAAAATACTCCCGGTTACCAAAATCAAATCCTCCGGTTTGGCGGCTTGCCGGGCGGCATTCAGGGCATTCCGGACGGAAATGTAGGCTTTTCCTTCCAATCCAAATCTTGCCGCCTTTTCCTGAAGCAGGGTTGCCTCCAACCCGCGCGGAATATCGGCTTTGGCAAAATAATAGCGCGCTTGCGGGGGAAACAGCGGCAATACCTTGTCCACATCCTTGTCGTTGACAAAGCCGGTCACGATATGCACCTGCGGGTACGGCATATCCTGAACGGCTGCAAATACCTGGTTTAAACCGGCTTCATTGTGTGCGCTGTCGCACAGGATCACCGGGTTTTGGCCGATAACCTGCCAACGCCCCTGAAACCGGGTGAGTTGTTTCATATCTTTGAATCCTTCCCTTATTGAGCTGTGGTGCGAAGTTTCACTTCGCACGCTTTGTGCGAAGTGATCCCGAGCCCTCGGGATGCCACCACATAACAGCAGCGCCTGCAAAGTGGTAACCAGGTTTTTCCCCAGATACGGCCCGGCAGCCTGCACTCCGAGGTCCGGCAAGAACATTTCCCGTTCTTTGTATATATCAAATACGCTTGACTCCCAATTCATTTCCGTTTTCAAAACAGCGCGTAACGCCTGGTCGGCAAACACAATCGGAGCGCCCACTTCACCGGCTTTTTTAATAAACACCGGCGCCGATTCGGGGTGCGTTTCGCCGATCACCACGGGTACGCCGGGCTTGATGATGCCCGCTTTTTCGAAGGCGATTTCCGGCAAGGTGTTGCCCAGCATGTTCATATGATCGTAGCTGATGTTGGTGATGACGCTCAGCAGCGGGGTGATCACATTGGTGCTGTCCAGGCGGCCACCGAGGCCGACTTCGACGATAGCGATATCCACTTTCTCCCGGGCAAAATGGTCGAAAGCCATCGCAACGCACAGTTCGAAAAAGGAGGGCTGGATTTCTTCCATTTTGGCGCGGTTGCGCGCCACAAATTCCACCACGCGCCGGCGGGGGATGTATTGTCCGTCGATTTTGATCCGTTCCCGGAAATCCTTGTAATGCGGGCTGATATACAGGCCTGTTTTCAAACCTGCTGCCTGATACACGGCAGCCAGCAGGTGGCTCACCGATCCTTTGCCGTTGGTGCCGCCGACGTGGATACTCGCAAATTTGGTGTGCGGATTCCCCAAATGCTCGCACAAAGCCAGGGTATTGCCCAGGTCTTTTTTATATGCCGCCGGCCCGATGCGCTGGAACATCGGGAGCTGGGCGTAGAGGTAGTCGAGTGTTTCGCGGTAATCCATGCCGTTGATTGAAAGCGGTTTCTGGTTTGAGGGTTGGTTTGAAGGTTTCTGGTTGGAGGGTTTGAGGGTTTCTGGTTTGAGGGTTTGAGGGTTTGAAGGTTTGAAGGTTACTGGTTTGAGGGTTGGCACCATCCGGAATATCACCAGTGTCACCAGAAACCTTCAAACCAGAAACCCTCAAACCCTCAAACCTTCAAACCTTCAAACCTTCAAACCTCTTAGTCCGCAAAGGTTGGTAATTTTCCCGGCCTGTTATTTGGCATGCCGCCGGGAAGTTTGACATTTGCACACCTTTTCCAGGGCACCCCGGAAATATTTTACCTCAATTCAACTTAAGTCCCCGTGATATTCCGCATTCCGAAATCCGCATTCGATAATCCACTACCACACCATGAAAATATTGTTTGTCCGAAATACCCGAATTCCAACAAAAACATATGACGATCCGGAGCGCCTGATGGTGTGGCTGGCCCGCGAAATGCTTCAACAAGGGCATGAGCCGGTATTTCTCGTAAAAAAAGGTTCGGAATGTGACTTTGCGCCAGTGCTGACTCTCGATGAAAAAAAATCATTTTACGAGCAGACGCCCGATGATATCGACCTGGTTCATTTTTTTTACCAACCCCCGCGAGAACAATTATATCTGGCAAAGCCGTATCTGATTACTTATTTCGACAACAGTACGGAACCTTGCACCTTCGACGCAAATACTGTTTTTTTATCCGCAAATCATGCCGCGCGGCACGGCGGCGAAACGTATGTGTACCCCGGTATTGATTTCAGCGACTACGGTCCGGTAATGCTCGACCTGCCGCGCAACTACTTTCACTTTCTCGGCGATGCCTCCTGGGGAGGTAAAAACGTGCGCGGAGCCGTGGATTTGGCTGCGAGTGCCGGGTCGCGGGTGCATGTGATCGGCGGGTCGAGGGTCAATTTTCGCAAAGGCCTTCGAATTACCCTGAGCCCCAACGCCCGGTTTCACGGCGTACTGAATCCCGATGGACGGAATATGTTGCTCAATGGCTCCAAAGGTTTGCTTTTCCCTATTATTGCTCATGAACCTTTCGGCCTGGCCGTTCCGGAAAGCCTGTACTTCGGATGCCCCATATTCGGTACCCCTTACGGCGCATTGCCGGAGTTGCTATGCCGGAAACCCAATAACGAAACCCGTAAATGGACCGGCCAGGTGGAAGCCTGCTTTTCCGAATTCGGCTGCCTGTCGACAAAACGGTCCGAACTGGTAGAGGCAATGCGCCACGCCAAAGCATTCCAGCCCGACCGCTGCCACGAATACGCGCGTGACTGTTTCAGCGCCGGAAGGATGGCCCGGGATTACCTGACACTCTACGAAAAAGTACTCAACGGCGAACCCCTGCACGCACAATCACCGGCGCTGACAGAAAAACCGGACGGGAAGTTTTTGCCGATGGAAGCATGAACCATCCCGACAGATGAGTAATGACAAATGACGTAATGACAAATGACGTAATGACAAATGACCATAATGACGAATGCCCCTCACAATGAACCATCCTAATTCCCCGCTGTTTCAGTAACTTTGCAACCTGAAATCTTACCATGTCCTAATATCTTTTCACTTTACAATCTCTTTACAGCAATGTATCCGATAGCATTAGTTACCCCGATGGCCCAGGATCTGACCAATTACGGCTTTGAGCAGCTTGATACGCCCGCAGCCGTTGAGCAAGTGCTTGAACAACAGGAAGGCACTACCCTGCTCGTGGTGAACAGCGTTTGCGGCTGCGCGGCGGCCAATGCCCGCCCCGGCGCGAAAATTTCCCTGACCCAGTCTGAAAAACACCCTGATCGTTTAGTCACCGTTTTTGCCGGCGTCGACACCGAAGCTACGGCCAAAGCCCGCGAATACCTGGCGCCTTATCCGCCTTCTTCGCCGAGCATCGCCCTGTTCAAAGACGGCAAACTCGTCCACTTCCTGGAGCGCCGCCATATCGAAGGCCGTTCGGCAGATATCATCGCTGCCAATTTGAAGGTGGCGTACGAGACGTATTGCTAAACAGGAAAGAAACTGTAGATTTACTTTACACAGCGGTCCCTTGCAATGATTGCAAGGGACCGCTGTTATTTTATACGTGAAATATTAATCCATTCGCATCTTAATACGTGGCGGCGGCCCCTGATCATATTCATGCGTATAAATAACATCATCAAGTTCAAAGAAACTGTCTTTTTTGAGCGCTAAAAAAAGGACTTCGGTTCCACATTCTGCAAATACGACCGACTTGACGGATGGTGGAAAGTCTTCACTTATCATAAAGCAAATTAGCGATTCCAATGGTTTGATCTGGTAATTTTCCAGGATTTCAGGCAATTGTTGGTTCCTCATTATGTCCACAAACCAATTGGGGAATACAACATCCAGTTCTTCCTCTTTCTTTCTTACCTGTGTTATAAAATCGTCCTGAATCACAGAAGGCGGATCGCTAATGCGCATCCGTTTCACTATTCCTTTGTTCTGGCGGACCGCTTCGGCCCACATTTCGGCTTTTTTAAAATTTGCGATGGTCACCTGCTCCGGATCGGGTAGCCTGCTCTGATATTCGGCGCTCAATTCTTTGACGATATTGCTGTTTTTCAGGCGGTGTTCCGGCGTTTCTATACCCAGCATCCGGGGCCGGCATTCCCAAACCCGTTCAAACCGCATCCCTGTTGCCGAAGCGGCCTCCAACGCTGTTTTGACCGCTTCGGATATCCAGATGCTCCTGCGCGGATTTTCGGCAGAAGAACTGATGACATCAAGATCAGCCTTCCAGATGTATTCCTGCGGTCGAAGTTTCTTTAGTGGATCGCTTTGCTGTAAAGAATCCCGGGCAATAAGAAATTCATCCGGTGTATTAATTTTTACCGGGTATTTCGGGGCTTTTTGGCGATTAAAATAAGAGGAGTCATAGTAGGAGCGATGGTGATGAAGGCCAAAATCGGGTTCTTGTTTTCTGTCCTGATCTTTCGTAAATACAACTCGTGTATAGTCGTAATACAAATAATCCTGTTCCGGCACATGAAATATATAATATACCCGGCTGTCCAGCCCGAAAGTAACGTCGGTAATTTCCAGATTTATCGGATAGAATTTATGCGGCGGCAGGTTGAATCTTTCAAGCACTTCTTTTACCCTGGGCGAAACAATAATTGCCGGATAGTGCTCTGCTATCGGCCATCCATGATAGTCGGCATACCGGACAGGGTGCCTTAAAAACCAGGAAAGCTCGTATTTTACCTCCGGCAGGTCGGTGCAAAAGGTGTTGTTTGAAAATTGAGCGAAATATTCTTTATATACCGAACGGCGGAAACTGTCGTCACCGGGTTCTTGCGGTGTGAACCTGACGTGTGGCAGCATACCATATTCATCATACTTATCCTCAATATAATAAAAATTTACGGCTTTACCGGGGCTTAATTTATCGCATACCGCGTCAAGGATTTCATCATTGATGTATGGCTTTAATACACGATTGTAAAACGCAACATTCGTCGTCACGCCCTGCCCCAGATTGTTATAAAAATGTTCAAAAAAAGGAATGCTCCAGTTCAGATGAATACAGCCGCTAATATGCCGCCAGTCCCATAAGTGCTTATATTTATCAAGTAAAAGATCACTAACCTGTGAAATAGCATCAGGCATTACCCTTATGAATTCATCCTCCGACAAGGCTGCCTGGGCATTCCATCTCACATACCTGCCAACGATATCCGGAAGCGGAAAAACTGGATTGACTTTATTTTCGGGCAATTCCGATATCTTCTGTTGAAATTTTTGGCCGATAGCGTCCAGATTTTGGTTATAGTTTTTTACTATTTGCCAATTTATTTTTTCTGCATATTTTTCCAGAAAATCATCATTTAAGGGCAGTGATGGATTACTGGATAAGTAACCCCAGCTTATATGCGAGGCATATTTTTCTAATATTATATCTGTTATCGGAAAAGAAGGATTAGCCGATAACCTGTGCCAATTAATATTTGATTGATAACGATCCAAAATTTCTTCTGACCATACAACTCCGGCATTTCCGGATAAGCCGTTCCAATCGATATATTTTTCAAACCGGGCAATAGTTTTACTATTCCAACCTATCTGTGTGTTCAAACTGAGTAAGTCAAAATTCCAGGTATCCGTATATTTTTCCATTAACTCAAATGATAACGGATAAAACAAGGAAACCTGTTGCCTGAACAAATATTCGTGTCTGAAAAGAAAGTCACGTAATTCAATTGCTTTTTCGGCACTCCCGATATCTGCGTCTTTATTCATTTTCTATGGGTTATCTTCCAATTTTAGGTGGCGAATATACCCGCTTCCCTCTAAACCGCCCGACCAAGATTTCCCCATTACCGTCCCCGGCAGCACAAATCCATTTCTTTGTATCTTTACCCACACCCGAGCGCCCCCACACCAGTAACCCTCAAACCAGTAACCCTCAAACCTTTTATAATCCAATCCATGAACTAAATCATCCTTGTACCATGACAAACCGGTTTCGTGCCCGCCTCCTGGGCCTCCTGCTCGTTTTTATCCCTTTTTTCCTTTACGCCCAGCAATATCAGGTTGCCATCACCGGCCCGACGGTGATTTGTGAAGGAGATTGCGCCACCCTGTTCGCCACCACCACTACCCAGCCGCCAAGCACGCCGGTCACTTATATCTGGCGCAACCCCAACGGCGCCATCCTCGATACCAGTAAAACCATCACCGTTTGTGAGCCGGGCACCTACACGTTGATCGCCACTTTTAACGACGGCGCCTCCGCCGCCGATACGCATGCCATTGCGCTACTGCCCTTTGCGCCGGTGCAGATCGTTTCCAACAGCCCGGCCGCCTGTAGCCCCGACAGCGCTTCCACCACGGACCCGGATAATCAGCAGTATTGTGAGAAAGTATGTCCAAATACCACGGTGACGTATGCCCTGCAAAACGGTCCGGTAATCGGCGGCACTTCCTCCCAGGTTACCTGGAATGTAGTGGGCGCGCAGAGTTTTACGGTCAATCCGCCATTCAATTCCTCCGTGACCGTACAATGGGGCGCCACCGGTTCCGGCTCGGTGTCGGTCGTCGTTTTTGGTAGTGGCACCCCCAATACCAATGGTTGCAGCGGCGAAGATGGCGTTTGCGTCACCATCGTGGAAGAACCGGTAGCCCAGTTTACCACCGACCCGGCGGCAGCCCCGCTACAGATATGTAAAGGTCAAACGGTTTGGTTCGACAACCTCAGCCAATATGCCGACACCTACGAGTGGCTGTTCAGCGACGATGCGTCCATTACCACCGACATCAATCCACAACACACGTTTTTCAATCCCGGCATTTATACGGTACAACTGATCGCCCGAAGCGCCTGTCTCTGCGCCGACACCACTACCCTGGAGATAGAAGTGCTCGACGCCGAATCGCCGGCGCTCGACTGCGTGGGCGACGTGTGCCCGGGAACCACCGTGACCTATTCCGCATCGGTCAACTGCAATAATATTCAATGGAATGTCAGCGCCAACGGCGCCATACTCGCCGGCGGCACGCCCGGCGCCGACAGCATCACCGTGCAATGGAACGGCGGCCCCTTCGGCCTCATCACCCTGAGTGGATTCACTTGTACCGGATTTGCCTGCCCGCAGCCAACACTCGTGCGCGTGCCGGTAATCGACGACAACGCCGAAATCCGGGGCCCCGAACGCGTTTGTCCCGACGCAGAAGAAGTATACAGTATCGAACCCTACGGCGGCACGGGTTTTACCTGGACGCTCGGCAGCGGCGGTACCATCACTGCCGGCCAGGGAACCCATAGCGTCACCGTGCGCTGGAACGGGTTTCCCAACCCGAACACCACGCACTGGCTGTCGGTGCAATATGATAACTGTTACTTAGGCTGCGGCGGCCAGGACTCTATTCCCGTACGGATTGTTTCCTCTTTTGTGATCAACGGCCCGGTAGAAGCCTGTGCAAACGACACGAAAAATTTCACTTCACGGTTCACCTACAACAACCAAAGTATCCTCTGCAACTGGACCCTGCGGGCGCCCGACGGCACGGTGGGCTGGACCTCGGCCGCCCCAACGGCAACGCCGGCGGTCCCCTTTGCCAACGGGCCGGGACTGTACCGGCTGTTCGCGGTGCCTGATAACCCCGCATTGTCCTGCTCCGACCAGGCCGAATGGGCAATCAATGTGCCGGCAGGCCCGGCAGCGCCCACGGGTATCGACGGCCCAGCCGTGATTTGCCCCGGACAAACATTTACCTATACCGCGGCGGGATTGCCACCAGGCGCCAGTATTCGATGGACGGTCCAGAACGGCCCCGGCGCCCCGGTCACCGCCGGTGGCAACCCAATCAATATTACCTGGAGCCCCGCCGGGCCGTATTCGCTAAGCGCGGCAGTGCTGTCGCAGGACGGCCTGGGTTGCGCCTCGGCGGCCGCGAATTTGAACGTGCAGTCTGCGGGCAACATCAGCATCGGCGGCCCGGCGCAGGTTTGTATCAATGGCAATACGGTGTACACCGGACCGGACGCCCCCGGTCTCGCGCTGCAATGGAGTATTGTACCGGCAGATGCCGGCGCAATCATTCAGGGTCAGGGGACCAAATCGATCGAAGTTTTTTGGCAAACACCCGGCAACCATAGCATTCAACTGAACGTATGCGGCAGCATGGCGACCCAACCGGTCACCGTGAATCCACTGCCTGCGCCGGCGGTGAATCATCCGGCAAGCCTTTGTCCCGGCGGTGTCGGAACGGTGCAAACGACCATGCCTTTTACCAGCTACTCCTGGCAAAATACTTCCGGTACGGAAATCAGCACCGCCGCAGCACCTGATCTCGGGCCGGGCAACTACGCCGTGGTCGTAACCGACGCGAATGGGTGCAGCGCCAGCGTCACTTTTGGCATTAGTGAATCGCCGGGGCCGAACCTCAGTGTTTCGACCGCCGACCCAACGGCTTTTTGTAATAATTCCGTAACGGTCAACATGCAGGCGCTGACGAATGCCGACGGAAACCTGACGTACGCATGGTTTCAAAACGGCACGCCGCTGGGCGTCAATGCGCCCACCTATGCCACCAACCAGTACGGCAGTTACACCGTACAGGTCACCAATCCTGCCGGTTGCACGGCCGTAGCCGGCCCGATCCTGATCATTCAGGACTGCGGCGGTGGCGGCGGCGGTGGTCTTCCGGGTAATGGCCCGGGTTGCCCGCCGGGCAGCGTCACGCTGCAAACTACCCCCACCATGCGCTGCGATTCTTTCCTGTTTACGGCAGGCGGGCCCTTATACCTACCCGGCTCGGCCCAGTGGATTTTCGGTCAGTCGGGCGCCCCGGTGGTGGGTGCCGGCTCGGGCGACAACACCAATTTTACATTTCCCAATGCCGGCCAGTACGTCGTCGCCTTAATCGCCCAACTGACCACCGGCGGCGTTTGCCGCCTGACGGGGCCGGTGACAGTAGAAGCTGCGGCAAAATTCGACCTCTCGCCCCAATGCCCCGGTACGGCCAGCGGCTTTGAGGATTTGAGCACCTTTTTGCCCGGTAGCGGCATTACGGCCTGGAACTGGAATTTTGGCGACCCGGCTTCCGGTGGCGCCAACACATCCGCCGTTCGCAACCCAACGCACGTGTATACGAATAGCGGCCCGTATCCGGTGACGCTGCAAATCACGGCGAACAGCGGCTGCACGGCACAAACGACCCAACCCGCTCTTATTCCCGCGCCTCCAACGCCCGTCATCATGGCGCCTGCTGTTGCCTGCGCCGGTACGACGCTTACGATCAGCGCCGGCAGCCCGGATACCGACTGGAATTTTGGCGACCCCGCCTCCGGCAGCCTGAATACGGCCTCCGGCCAAACGGTGTACCATGCTTTCGGCGCCGGTATTTTTACCATAACGGCTACGGCTACCGACGTATACGGCTGTACTGGCACGGCCACGGTAAATCTTAATGTAGCGGCTAACACGTTGGGAGGAACAATTGCCCCGGCAAACCCTGCTTCCCTCTGCGAAGGCAATAGCCTGACCCTGACCGCCCCCGCGGGTGGAACGGCATACTTGTGGTCCGACAGCACCACTACCGCTAATACGCTGGTCGTGAACACAGAAGGCGTTTACAGCGTCACCCTCAGCGATGCCAACGGCTGCACTTTCGCGCCGCCGCCGGTATCGGTGGATGTGCGGCCCGGCCCGGATGCAACCATCAAGGCCCTGCTCACCAACGAATTAGGCCAGATCATCGGCGTAGAGTACCCTGCACATGCAGTTTGCGCAGGTGAGGATGTGCGGTTGTTTGTGGAAAGTCCCGGCGGTTATACCTACGTGTGGTCGAATGGAAACACCGGTATTACCATCGAATACTCCGACGACCGGGGCAATTTGCTGGGGGTAGGCACGCACGTGTTTACGGTGACAGTAACCGACCCGGCCAGCGGCTGCACTGCGGTTACCACGCCTTTCGTCGTAACGGTGAATCCCGTACCATCCGGATTTTCTATTTCCAATAATATTTTCCCCGCATGTGCGGGGGCAACTAATACGTTGTCGTACACCGGCCCTAATCCCGGCAACTGGCAGTATATCTGGAATACCGGTCAAACGGATATGCCTTTGGTGACGACCAATCCAGGCGTGTATTTCCTCCGGGTGATCAATGAATTCGGCTGCGAGGTGCGGAGTAACCCGCTGACTGTGATGCCCGGCCCGAACGTACTGGCTTTGCCGGCCGGCTGTCATACGCGCTGCAAACCAGATACGCTGTGCCTGCCGCCACTGACCGGAATAACGGCATGGCAGTGGTTTTTTAACGGAAACCCCGTGCCGGGCGCTACCAGTCCAAATTTTGTGGCACAACAAAGCGGCACTTATTGGGCCGAACTGACGGATAATCTGGGTTGTGCCAACCAAAGCGATCCGCTGACACTAAATTTGCTGGACGGTTATGGGAACATTCTGGGCCAGGTGTGGTCGGATGTGAACAACAACGGCGTAATTGACGCGGGTGACACTCTGGTGAGCGGCATACCGGTCAATTTGTTGCAAGGCGGCGCCATGGTTGGCAACGCGCAGTCGGGCGCGGTGGGCGATTTTGCGTTTACCAATATTTTATCCACCAACTATTCGGTAGAAATAGACGCCGGGGCTTTACCGGCAAACTGGCAGATCGTAATCGGCCAAAGTCCGGCAACGTTGTCCGGCTGCGATGCGGAAACACAAGTGGGATTGTTGGTCAAAATTAATTGCCAAACGATCGGTGTCGGCGCCGTGCAACTCAGCGCTTGTCCCGGCGATTCGGCCTTGTATAACGGCACGCCGATACCCACCGGCAGCAGCCAAAATTTTCAACTGACCAATGCCCTGGGCTGCGATTCGATGGTGACGGTGACGGTAACTGCGTTACCCACTTCAACCGGTATTCTGCTGGTACGGGTGTGCCCCGGACAGGATTATAACTACAATGGAACACTTATTCCCGTCGGCACTTTTCAGGAGTTTATTTTACAAAACTACCTGGGCTGCGATTCAATCCTGACCGTTTATGTCAGCCCTTTGCCCACTTCGACTGGCACGCTAAACGTAGCCGTTTGCCCCGGAGACAGTTATGATTATCAGGGCACACTGATAGCCGCCGGCGCGGCGCAGGATTTTATTTTACAAAACTATCTGGGTTGCGATTCGGTGTTGACGGTAAGCGTGGGCACCTTGCCCGTTTCCGCCGGAATGTTTACGGCAGACGTTTGCCCCGGCAGCAGTTACGACTACAACGGCACGCTGATCCCTGCCGGCACGTCACAGGATGTTATTTTACAAAACTATCTGGGTTGCGATTCGGTGTTGACCATAACCGTGGGCACGCTGCCCGTTTCCACCGGAACATTCAATGCCGATGTTTGCCCCGGCAGCAGTTACGACTACAACGGCACGCTGATTGCCGGCGGCGCTTCGCAGGATTTTATTTTACAAAACTTTTTGGGTTGCGATTCGGTGTTGACGGTAACCGTAGGCACCTTGCCTGTTTCCACCGGAACATTCAATGCCGATGTTTGCCCCGGCAGCAGTTACGATTACAACGGCACGCTGATCCCCGCCGGCGCCTCGCAGGATTTTATTTTACAAAACTATCTGGGTTGCGATTCGGTGTTGACCGTAACGGTGGGCACCTTGCCCGTTTCCACCGGAACGTTTACTGCCGACGTTTGCCCGGGCAGCAGTTACGATTACAACGGCACGCTGATTGCCGCCGGCGCTTCGCAGGATTTTATTTTACAAAACTATCTGGGTTGCGATTCGGTGCTGACCGTAAGCGTGGGCGCGTTGCCTGTTTCCACCGGAACGTTTACGGCCGACGTTTGCCCAGGTGATAGTTTTGATTACAACGGCACGCTGATTCCCGCCGGCTCGTCGCAGGATTTTATTTTACAAAATTATTTGGGTTGCGATTCGGTGTTGACGGTAAGCGTGGGCACCTTGCCCGTTTCCACCGGAACATTCTATGCCGATGTTTGCCCCGGCAGCAGTTACGACTACAACGGCACACTGATCCCCGCCGGCATGTCGCAGGATTTTATTTTACAAAACTATCTGGGTTGCGATTCGGTGTTGACGGTAACCGTGGGCGCCTTACCGCCTACTATTGGTACGCTGAACGTCAGGGTTTGTCCGGGAGCGAGTTACAACTACAACGGAACCATGATCCCGGCGGGCACATCGCAGGATTTTGTTTTGGTAAACTATCTGGGCTGCGATTCGATTCTGACGGTAAACGTGGGCATATTCTCCAACCTGACCGGCGGCAGGCAGGTGTACCTGTGTCCGGGAGAGACCTTTTCTTATCAGGGTGTTATGCTGCAAGTCGGTGATGTGCAGCAATTTACTTTACAAAGTTTTCTAGGCTGCGATTCCATCGTGACGGTGGAAGTATACGGCTTGCCATCTTCTTTGGATACGGTGGCGCTTACCCTGTGTCCGGGCGAAACGTATTTGTTTGATGGAGTTGAGATACCGGCGGGTGAAACGCGGGAGTTCAATTATCTCAATTCAGAAGGCTGCGATTCGACGATTGTCGTCGTGGTGGCGTCATTTCCGGCGGCAAGTTTCGACCTCGCAGCGCTGCCTACTTGTACCGGTACCAATAATGGCAGTATTTCCGTGCTAAATCCCGCCGGTGGCCAAGCGCCGTTCCGGTATTCGCTGGACGGTTCGGCTTTTCAGGATGAGCTGGATTTTAATAATTTACAACCGGGCGCTTACACCGTTTGGCTCGAAGACAGCAACGGTTGTTTTTTCCAGCAAGATACGGCCATAACGGCCCGTTTGCCCCTGACGCTGGCACTGGAAGACGCCCAACTGCCCTGCGATAGCGGCGGCGTGCAGTTGACGCCCATCGTCAGCGGCGACCCGGAGGGACTGAGTTACGAATGGAGCACCGGGGCACAAACGCCCGCCATTACCGTGTACAACCCCGGAGCGGTTTGGGTAGAAGTACGCAACGTGTGTGAAACGCAACGCCGCGACATATCGGTCGATTGGGAGGGCTTGGGCAATGATTTTTCCTATCTGTATGTGCCCAACGTGTTTGCGCCGCTTTCATCCGATCCGGACAACTCCCGTTTCCGGCCCTACCTGGCGCCGGATTTGACTATCCTGAGTTATAAATTTGAAGTTTTCGACCGCTGGGGCAACCTGATGTTTCGAACCTTCAACACTCAAGACGCCTGGACGGGACCGTATCGCCAACAGGATATGCAGCCGGCAGTGTACGTATGGTATGTGCTGGCGGATGTGGCGTATTGCGGGCGGGTGCGGCAGATCAGGAAGGAGGGGGATGTGACGATTGTGCGATGAGGGAGCAACAAATTATGTATTCATTTTGTCAAACAAAATGGCACCACACAGGTTTCCTGCTGCACGAATGAAAAACGTAAAAAAACAACACCTGCCTGTAAAAACCTGCCTTGCCTGCGGCCGGCCGTTCGCCTGGAGAAAAAAATGGGAGCAGGTGTGGGATGAAGTCAAATATTGCAGCGACCGTTGCCGCAAACAAAAACACGATCATGTCTGATTTACATTTCCCGGTACTCATACTCGGCGCGGGCATCGCCGGGCTCGCAGCGGCCCGAAGGCTGGCGGCGAACGGCATTCCTGCACTGGTCCTGGACAAAGGCAGGGGCGTCGGCGGCCGCATGGCAACCCGCCGGAACGGCGCTGCGACCTTTGACCACGGCGCACAGTATTTTTCTACAAAAACCATTGATTTTCAAAATTTTGTAAAGGAAGCAAGCGCGGCCGGCGCTGTGCGGGAATGGCGACCCGACATCCCGGACAAACTACACCCGCGCTGGGTGGGCGCTGCGGGAATGAGCGCCGTTCCCAAGTTTTTGGCGGAAAACCTGACGGTGCAAACCGGTAAAAAAGCGGTGCAAATCCTGGCACTGCCCAACGGCTGGCAGGTCGTAACCGACGACCGGGAACGGTACACTGCCGACGCTCTGATCGTCACCATACCCGCTCCTCAGGCACTGGAGTTGTTGGCAAACAGCCCGACCGACCTGCCCGGCGACGCGTTCGCACCGCTGCGCCACATTGCCTATTATCCCTGTCTCGCCGTACTGGCAACGCTCGACCGGCCCTCCGGCATCCCGGCGCCCGGCGGTTTGCTGACAGGGGGCGAGCCCATTAGCTGGATAGCGGATAATTTTCAGAAAGGCATCTCCAGCGTGCCGTCCGTGACGATTCACGGTTCGCCCGAGTTCAGCAACCGCCACCTCGAAGGCGACTTGCAGCAAGCGGGCCGGTTACTGCTCGAAGCGGCAGACCCCTGGATTAGCCCGGCACAGGTGGTGGAGTGGCAAATCCACCGTTGGCGCTACAGCCTGGCCTGGCAGCGCCACCCGGAGCCGTTCTGGCAGGCAGCAGGGCCGCATCCCCTGCTGTTCGGCGGCGACGGCTTTGGCATGGGCAACGTGGAAGGCGCGTATTTGTCGGGGCTGGCCATGGCGATTCAGGCAACGGCGCAGTTGGGAAGTCGTATAAAAAATACAAAAACACACCATGCCGACACGCAAAA